>DATJHN010000131.1:0-18180 GCA_035493915.1 Bordetella sp. | reverse complement strand
CTGGTGGACCCGCAGGATTGGCCGCACCAGGTGAAGTTCATTCCGCGCACCGCGCCCAGTGCCGCTTTTTCGGGATCGGCGTCGGGGTAGACCAGCATGGCGTTCTTGCCGCCCAGTTCCAGCAGGACTTTCTTCAGGCCGTCGGCTGCCGTGCGCATGACGGCCTTGCCGGCATTCACGCTGCCGATCAGGGCGATGGCGGCGATGTCCTCGTGCGCGGCCAGCGCCGCCCCTGTCGTCCGATCCCCCGTGACGCAGTTCAGCACGCCGGGCGGGAAGACCTGTCCGATCAGTTCGAACAGCCGCAGACTGGACAGCGGCGCCTGTTCGGGCGGTTTGACGATCACGGTATTGCCGGCCGCGAGCGGCGCGGCGATCTTGCCGGCGGCGAACATGAAGGGATGGTTGAAAGGGATGATGCGCGCCACGACGCCTAGCGGCTCGCGTAGCGTGTAGTCCAGCGAGCCGTTCTGGGTGGGGATGGTTTCGCCCTTCAATTCCAGCACCAGCCCGGCGAAATACTCCAGCTGCGTGGCGGCGATCACGGCGTCGTCGCGCATCTGCCGCACGGGGTTGCCGCAATCGGCGGCGTCGATCAAGGCCAGTTCCCAGGCATGTTCACGCACGATAGCCGCGGCGCGCCGCAGCAGCGCGCCGCGTTCAAGCGGCGCAACGTCGCGCCAGCCGGGCGCCGCCGCAACCGCCGATCGGACCGCGGCGTCGACATCGGCGGGTCCCGCGACGGCATAGGCGCCCAGATCCTGCTGGGTAGCGGGATTGGCGCTTCGGGCCTGCAGCCCGGACAGTGGTTCATGCCAGCGTCCGTCGTAAAACAGTCCGCGCTGGGTGGGCAGCGCCGCCGCGACGCGGTCGGAAAGATCGGGAGTTTCTTCGGTGGCGGTCATCGTTATCGCTTGCCTGCGAGTGGATCGGTACCGGTGGCCCCTGCCACCATTCCCCACAGGCTATCGCCATGGATATATATGGGTCAATCTTGATTTCAAATCAACTATGAGAGCGCTTTTACATCACGGTTTCGGCTTTCGGCCACATGAAGGGGCGCTTTTTTGTCCTGGGGAAAAGTGTTGTTTCCTACCTGGAACTGGTGATGTGTGGAGTCTGGGATCTACCTAGAATTCCTGGTCCATTCATTCCTGGATTCTCCGGCCATGGCCGTTTCGGCAGACGCATGCGGCGCACCGCATCGGAATTCGATTACTCGCGCGCTGCGCCGCAACAAGTTGGCAGCCGCGTTGGCGAGCGCGGTGCTATCGCCGGTGCCTGTACGGGTAAGCGCTGTGCTTCCGGTAGCGCTTGTTGCCGCCTTGTCAGCGCCCATGGCCGCGATCGCGGACGGAGGGGCGGGTGGTGTGGGGCTTACCGTGCCCGGTGTGCACTCGCCGGGCGGCGAAACCAGCTATTTGTCGGGCGATCGTGGCGGAACTGGCGGTGCCGGGCTCGCCGATGGTGGCGGCGGTGGCGGTGGCGCAGGCTTTTCCCGGGGAGTCGGCGGCACCCCGGCCGCCGGAGGCCGGGGTGGGGACGGGGGCATCCATGGAGACGAGGATACCGCGTCACAAGGGCTCTTCGAAGGTACGTATGATGGGATCGCGGGCGGTAACGGTTCGACAGGCCCAGTGAATGGCGGCGGTGGGGGCGGCGGCGAGGGCGGATCGGGATTCGTGATCACCGCTACGACGGTTACTGGTTCCACGGTCCTGCAGGCTAGTTTTAAAGGTGCGGACGGCGGCATGGGCGGGACCGCCGGTCCGGGCGCCTCCGGCGCTGTCGGCGGCGGTAACGGTGGCGACGGCGGAAACGCGGTTGTGGTCACGCATTTCAGCCCGGTCTCGCTGATATCGAATACCACCCAGCTACTGGCTGGCGCGGGCGGAATAGGTGGCTCGAACAATACCGGAGGCGGCGGTGGCGGCGGGACTGGCGGCCGTGGCGGAATAGGGTTGCTCTACACCACGACATCGGCGAGCGGCAGCGTCATACCGATTTCGATGCCGGATGGCGGCTCGGTGACCGGCGGCAACGGCGGCGCTGGCGGTTTCTCGCTCTCGGCGATAGGTGGCAATGGAGGAGCGGGCGGCAACGGAATACAGACGGGCGCGGGTTCGTACTCGATCACGATAGGCAGCACAGGCTCGGACCATATAGCCTCGGTGGCGGCAGGCCTGGGCGGAGTCGGAGGCTTGTCCGTTACGGCCACGGGCGGCATGGGTGGGGCGGGCGGGATAGGGATCCTGGGCAATAGCCTGGTCGTGGTTAACCATGGATCTATCAGCGGCGGTTCGGGCGCGGCGGCCGGCCCTCCCGGTAGCACGGCGGGCGCGGGCGGCGCCGCCCTCCAGGGCAGCGATCTGAACATCGAGAATGACGGCAGTATCACCGGGGGCACGAACGGCGACCATGTGACGCACGTCCCCGCCATTGTGTTTACCGGCGGCACGAACGTATTGCAGTTCGACAAGCCCGATTCAGGGCTGACCGGCGATATTCAACTCAACAGCCCGGCATTGCCCGCCGTCACGACGCTGGAGTTTCACCAGCCCACCGATACAACCATAGCGAACAGCATCACCGGCGTGGGCAATATGACCAAGACCGGAAGCGGCACATTGGCTCTGACGGGCGCCAATACCTACGACGGAAGCATCACCGTCGCGCAAGGCAGCCTGGCCCTGGGCAGCGATGCCTCGCTGGGAGTTTCCTTCAATCCCCTGTTATTCAATGGCGGCTCGTCGTTGCGGTGGCTCGATGCGTTCGATCTGTCAGCTTCGCGCGCCGTCACCTTAAGCTCGGGGACCGCCACGTTCGATACCAACGGCTTCGATACGACAATACGGACGCAGATACTCGGCTCCGGTTCCTTGAATAAAGCAGGCGCGGGAAAGCTGACCGTGTTGGAGGGCCAGGCATACACCGGGGCAACCACCATATCCGCAGGCACGCTGCAGTTGGGCGATGGCACCACGTCGGGCACGGTTAGGGGCAGCATCGTGGACAACAGCGAGCTTGTCCTTGATCTTCCCCGGTTCGCCCTGTCGGTCGACAACCTGATCACAGGCAGCGGTAACGTCACGGTGACTGGTCCCGGTACGACCTTGACCGCCGATAACACCTACACGGGCACTACGACCGTATCGGCTGGGTCGCTGTTGCAACTGGCATTCGGCAATCCGCCGAACAACACGGGTTCCATCACCGGCGATCTCGTCAACAACGGGACCGTGTATTTCTACCGGGGCGGGCAATACGCATACAACGGCGTGATCTCCGGGACCGGCAACTTTGTCCAAGGCGGCACCGGCACGATGGCGCTTAACGGTGTCAGCCGTTCGACCGGCGCCATGGAAGCCGAATATGGAACATTGTTGATAGGAGACGATCCGATTGCTCACGGCAACGCGATGTTCGGCAATAACATCAGCGTGGATTCCGGCGCCACGCTGGGCGGATACGGTACCGTGGCCGGCACGGTTCGCGTAAGCCGCGGTGGGCATCTGCAACCGGGCAACGGCACCGGTACGTTGACCGTGGCCAGCCTGGAAGGCTTGTCCGGCAGCTTTCTGGATGTCTCCCTGGGTACCCCGGGACCCAACGCGTCCATCCCGGGCGCCAGCGGCAACGTGGCCGTCACGGGGGATGTGGATCTGGAAGGCATGAAGGTCAACGTGACCGATACCGGCGGAATGGGGCCGGGCGTGTACAACCTGATTACCTATGGCGGCACATTGACCGGGGCCAGCACAAAGCTGACCCTGAACACGACGCCGACCGGCAGCAGCCTGTATGTCCAGAACCTGACCGACGACAAACGCATCAACCTGGTCTACGGCAACTTGCCCGATCTGGATTTCTGGAATGCCGACGGCAGGGCATCGCAGTCGCGGATGGGGGGCGGCGACGGCACATGGTCGAAGACCTCGGCGGTCTGGGCGGATATGGATGGCGGCGTTACGGGCGCCATGCGCCCACAACCCGGGTTCGCGATTTTCGGCGGCGCCGCGGGCAGGGTTCGCGTATCCAACTCGGCGGGTGCCGTGCAGACAACCGGCATGCAGTTCGAAAGCGATGGGTATTCAATGACCGGCGATCCGCTGACTCTGGTCGCGGACAGTAATCATCCCGCGCCGGTACAGATTTCCGTGGGTGACGGCAGCGCGGCCAGCGCCGGCTGGACGACGACGATAGGCAACGTCCTGGCCGGCAGCGACGGCCTGGATAAGGCGGGCCTGGGTACGCTGGTGTTGACGGGAGCGAACACCTATACCGGCGGCACGACGATCAGCGGCGGAGAGCTGTCGGTATCCAGCGACCAGTACCTGGGCAGTGCCGCCAACGCCTTGACCTTGAACGGCGGCACGCTGCGCGTGACCGGAACGACGTATCGAGGCACCTTGCGCGCCATCAGTCTGGGCGCGGCGGGCGGCGGCTTCGACATTGCCGATGCCGGCAACACCTTTACCCTGAACCAGGTGTTTTCCGGCACCGGTTCGCTGAGCAAATCGGGCGCGGGCACGCTGGTGCTGCTGGGCGACCACGGCTACACCGGCACAACCTCGGTCCATGCCGGGACCTTGCAACTGGGTATCGGCGGCAACTTCGGCGGCATCGCCGGCAACGTGGATGTGGACGCGGACGGCACGCTGGCCTTCGATCGTGGCGACCAGTTCACCTTCGTCGGCGCGATTTCCGGTAGCGGCACGGTACGGCAGATGGGCATGGGCAACCTTATCCTGGCCGGCCAGAGCACGTTTTCCGGCACGACAGTGATCGACGCGGGCCAGCTGCAGGTGGGCGATGGCGGAACGAACGGCAGCCTGTCCGGCAATATCGTTAACAACAGCCGCCTGGTCTTCAACCGCGCCGACGATACGGATTTCGGCGGCGCCATTGCCGGCAACGGTACGCTGACCAAACTGGGCGCGGGCACATTGACGCTGACCGGGGATAGCAGCGCATATACCGGCAATACCCAGGTGCAAATGGGCGGCTTGCAGGTCGAAGGCTCCCTGGGTGGCCAGCTCGCCGTCGATCCCATGGCTACCTTGGCGGGCGTGGGTACCGTAGGCACGACCACCATCGCGACGGGCGCCACGCTATCGCCCGGCAGCGCTTCGACCCCGATGGGTACGCTGAACGTAAAGGGCGACCTGACCTTCATGCCGGGCGCCGCGTTGCATGTGCAGACCGCGGCGGATGGCAGCCACGACAGTGTGCATGCCACGGGCGCGGCCAATCTGGCCGGCGGGGTAGTGGACCTGGGCCAGGACGGCAGTTATGCGGCGTCGACGTCGTACACCATCCTGACCGCGGATGGCGGCATACACGGCGCCTTCGATTCCGTATCCGGCAGCCTGGCCTACCTGGCACCGAGCCTGGCCTACAGCGGCAATGACGTAGACCTGCTTGTGCAATTAAAGCAGGTGCCTGATGGCGGCAGTACGCGACCCATCCGTTTCGCCGACCTTGCGGTGACGCACAATCAGCGTCAGGTCGCCAATGCGTTGCAAAGTCTGCCTGCCGGCGATGGACTGTACACGCGTGTGCTGAACCTGCCCCAGGGCACGCCTCCGGCGGTGTTCGATTCGATGTCGGGCGAGGCTTATGCCAGCACCATGTCCACGCTGCAGGGCGTGGCCGATAACGTGACCAGCGTGCCTTTGGCGCATTTCCGCGCCAATCTGGATGCGGCGCTGCTGCCTGGCGCCGCGCTGGCTCAGCTGGGCGACGGTAACGGCAATGCGGCCGCGCTGCCGCGATCGGCCGCGCAGCCCGCCTGGGCACAGGTTTTCGGCAACTGGCGCACGCTGGCCGGCGACGGCAATGCATCCCGGGTGCGTGAATCCGATGGCGGCTTGTTTGTCGGCGGCGATCATGGCGTGGGGAATGGGTGGCGCGCAGGTGGCGCGCTGGGCTACACGGACAGCCACGGAACCGTGCAGGGCCTGGCTTCGACCACCGACGTGGATAGCTACAGCGCCGCGATCTATGGCGGCAAGGGATTCGATGCCGGGCCCGGAAGATTCAATCTGACCGTGGGCGCCGCATATACCTGGCACGACATCAAGATACAGCGCGGTGTGAATGCGGCTGGCATGAACGAATCGCTCAAGGCGGATTACCACGCAAGCACGGGCCAGTTTTTCACGGAGCTGGGCTACGCCTTGCCCTTGAATGACCGTGCGTCCGTGGAACCGTTCGTCGGAGCGGACTACAGCGACCTGCATACTCGCGCGTTTTCCGAATCGGGCGGCGACGCCGCATTGAATGGTAAACCGGGCCGCGACCAGCTCGGCACGACGACGGTGGGCGTGCATGCACAAATGGCCTTTGAGAGCGAGGGCGCCCAAGGCCGGCTGCATACTTCAGTGGGCTGGCGTCATGCCTACGGGAATGTCGAACCGGGGACGACACTGGCCTTCGACGGCAGCCAGTCCTTCACGATCTACGGCGCTCCGATCGCGCGCGATGCGGCGGTGCTGGAATTGGGTGTGGATATGGCGGTCAGCCGGCACACGACAGTGGGTGTCAGCTACAACGGCGAGTTTGGCGCCGGCAACCAACTGAATGCCGGCATGCTGGATGTGAAGTATCGCTTTTGAGCGCCGCTGACGCGCGGTGATCGCGATCCATGGCGGCGCTTTGGGCCGCACCCAAAGGCGTGATACCGATCCCGCCTTTGGGTTTTCGTGCTTATGCCTTGCTTATGCCTTGCTGATGCCGCGGCGTGTGAGGCCCCTGTTTTCTCAGGGCGCGGGGTTCGGCAGGCGGCGGTGTATCGCTTCGATGGCGGCGACCACCGTATCGTCGAGCGTGACGTTTACGCTGTCGATGTTTTCCTTCAACTGGTCCAGGTTCGTTGCCCCGATCAGGTTGCTGGTAACGAACGGCTGCTGGTTGATAAACGCCAGGGCCAGCTGCGTGGGCGTCAGGCCGTGCTGCTTCGCCAGCGCCACGTATTCGCTGGTCGCCGCTTCCGCCGACGCGCCGTTGTAGCGCGTGAAGCGTGAAAACAGTTTCAGGCGCGAGCCTTCCGGCCGCGCGCCGTTTTCATACTTGCCGGTCAGCATGCCCATCGCCAGCGGCGAATAGGCCAGCAGGCCGACGTCGTCGTGGTGGCTGAATTCCGACAGGCCCTGCTCATAGAGCCGATTGAGCAGGCTGTAGGCGTTCTGGATCGAGACGATGCGCGGCAGGCCGTCGATTTCGGCGGCCCGGATGAATTGCGCCACGCCCCAGGGTGTTTCGTTGGATACGCCGATATGGCGCACCTTGCCCTGCTTCACGAAATCCTGCAGCACCGCCAGCGTTTCCGCGATCGGCACCGTGTGTTCGTCCTTGACCCACGGATAGGCATTCTGGCCGAACGTCATGGTGGTGCGGTCGGGCCAATGCAGCTGGTACAGGTCCAGATAGTCCGTCTGCAGGCGCTTCAGGCTGGCGTCCAGGGCCGCGGTCAGATTCTTGCGGTCATGAAATGTCTTGCCCTCGCGGATATGGCCGGGACGCTTGGGGTCGCGCACGGGGCCGGCGATCTTGCTGGCCAGCACGATGTCCTGGCGGCGGCGGCTCTTGGCGATCCAGGTGCCGATATAGGTCTCGGTGCGTCCCTGGGTCTCGGCCTTGGGCGGCACGGGATACATCTCGGCGGTATCGACCAGGTTGATGCCATGCTCCAGCGCATAGTCCAGCTGCTGGTGTGCCTCGGCTTCGGAATTCTGTTCGCCGAAGGTCATGGTCCCCAGCCCGATCAGGCTGACGTCGATATCGGTACGGCCGAGTTTGCGGTATTTCAAGGCGTTCGCTCCGGAAAGAGATGGGGCAAGCCCCAGGCTTCGGCGATGTTACACCCCGGTCCGAATGCTTCGACGTCATGCGGCATCGCCGCGTAGGGGTTTAAGGCGCGCGACAGAACGCCGTGCTTTCGCCGCCGATGGCGATTTTGCACGTGCCCGTCGGGCCGCCCCCGCGATCGCGCCAGTGCATCAAGCCTTCACATCAAAATTCCAAAATATGGAACTTACTGCGGCCTTCTCGAAACTACCGGCCGCACCGGTTCCATACCGATATATCTGCACATATATAACGATGGTGGGTACCTGCGGCGTGTTAAACGTCTGCTGACAGCATTCGAGCCGAGAGTGCGCTAAATATCCATCTTGTGGAAATTTCAACGAATTTCAATCGGATGTAAGGGACCGGCGCTACAGTCCGCCCCGATGCCGTTTTTTCATTGAAGAGGTTCGGATGAAAGGTAGATCCATCGCGGCAGGTGTGCTCGCGATTGTGGTACTGGGCGGCGTGGCCGCCTGTTCGATCGCGTACCGCGGCGCCATCGATCCCATCGACCCGCCGGCCGCCGCATCGTTCGACCAACAGTCGATCGTGCGCGGCGCGCATTTGGCGGCGATAGGCGATTGTGTGTCCTGTCACTCGGCCGGGACCGGCAAATCCTATGCGGGCGGGACGCCGCTCGATACGCCCTTCGGAACGCTGTACAGCACGAATATCACGCCCGACGCCGACACCGGTATCGGCAAGTGGTCGCTCGCCGCCTTCACTCGCGCCATGCGCGAGGGCGTATCACGCGACGGGCATCTGCTGTATCCAGCGTTTCCCTATCCGCACTTCACGAAGATGTCGGATGCGGACATCAAGGACCTGTATGCGTACATGATGACGCGCACGCCGGTCAAGGCGCCCGCCCGCGACAACGACCTGACTTTCCCGCTGGGTTTCCGTCCGCTGATCGCCGGCTGGAATTTGCTGTACTTGCATCCGGGACCCATGCCCGACGACGCGTCGCACAATGCCGAATGGCTGCGCGGACGCTATCTGGTGGAAGGCCCGGGGCACTGCGCCGCCTGCCACACGCCCATGACTTCCCTGGGCGCGGAAGACAGTGGCAAGCCCTTTGCCGGCGGCAGCATCGACGGCTGGGATGTCCCGCCCTTGAACGCGCTGGCGCATAAGCAGCCGGTGGCCTGGACGGCCGACCAGTTGACCGCCTATCTGCGCACGGGCCTGGCCAGCGAACATGGTGCCGCGGCCGGACCGATGGAGCCGGTGACGCGCCAGCTTGGCCTGGTTTCCGAAAGCGATGTGCGGGCCATGGCGGTGTATCTGCTGTCGCTGGACAGCCAGCCTGCAGCCGCCGCGCCGGCCCCGCAAGCCGCCGCCGGCCAGCCCGCGAACCCGGGCGACGCGCAGCGCCTGGCAAGCGGCGGCGCGCTATTCAATTCGACGTGCGCGGCCTGCCACGCCGCGTCCGCGCCGATGATGTCCATCGGCGACCGTCCGTCGCTGGCACGCAGTTCGGTCGTCAATGCCGACAGCCCGCGCAACGCCATCAATCTGATCCTGCAGGGGATACCCCGGCAGGGCTCCCTGGCTTCCCATTACATGCCTTCCTTCGCGCATACCTTGAACGACCAGCAGGTTGCCGACATCCTGGCCTATACGCGCGTGAGCATCGCGCAGCGTCCCGCCTGGACCGGCCTGGACGATTCGGTCGCGAAGATCCGCAAGGAGAACACGTCAAAATGATTACCCTTACCGTCAATGGCGTGGCGCATGACCTGGATATCGACCCGTCGATGCCCCTGTTGTACGCGCTGCGCAACCATCTGGAACTGAACGGCGCCAAGTTCGGCTGCGGCATGGGCCAATGCGGCGCATGCACGGTCATCGTCGACAAAGAGGCCGTGTTTTCCTGCCAGTTTCCCGCAGCTTCGGCACAGGGCCGCCAGGTCCGTACCATCGAAGGGCTGGGGACCGTCGAGCATCCCAACCCCTTGCAAAAGGCCTTCATCGACAAACAGGCGGCGCAATGCGGCTACTGTATCGCCGGCATGGTGATGCGCGCGCAGGCACTGCTGGACCGCAACAGTTCGCCCAGCGAAGAAGAAATCCGCGTGCATATGCAGCCCAATCTGTGCCGCTGCGGCACGCACATGCGTATCCTGGCCGCGGTATCGCAGGCCGCTGAATCGATGCGCGCCGCGGGCGTGGTCAATGGCGAGACGACCGTCGCCACGGGAGCCTCCAAATGAACGCGCCCCGCGATCTCCCGCACGATCCCACGCGCCGCCGTTTCCTGGCGGCAGGCGCCATCACGGTGGGCTTTTCTTTGCTGCCGCACATGCCTGTCATGGCGGCGGAAGCAGCCGGCAAGGGCCCCAAGCTGCCTGGCAACCTGAGCACGACGCCCATGCTGGACGCCTGGATCCGGATAGACGAAAGCGGCAAGCTGACCGTCTTTACCGGCAAGGCCGAACTGGGCACCGGCGTCAGCACGGCTTTTATCCAGATCGCCGCCGAGGAACTGGATGTCGCGCCGGCATCCGTGCACCTGATCACCGCCGACACCGCGCTGACGCCCAACGAGGGCTACACCGCGGGCAGCCATTCGGTGGCCGATAGCGGGACCTCCATCCTGAACGCAGCCGCTCAGGTGCGCGGCCTGCTGGTGGAAGCCGCCGCCGCGCGCTTGAAGGTCAGCGCGGATACGCTGAAGGTAGTCAACGGCGTGATCCAGGCCACGGACGGCCGCCGCCTGACTTATGGCGAAGCGGTTTCCGGCCTGGACCTGCATCGCTCCGCGCAGCCGGAGTCTCCCCTGAAGGATCCCCGCACGCATACCGTGCTGGGCCAGGCCGTACAGCGCATCGACATCCCGGCCAAGGTGACCGGCGGCGCCGCCTATGTGCAGGACATGCGCCTGCCGGGCATGCTGCATGCCCGCGTGGTGCGCCAGCCTTCGTATGGCGCGAAACTTATCAAGGCCGACTTCGACGGTGTGCAGGCCCTGCCCGGCGTCGTCAAGGTGGTGCGTGACGGCAATTACCTGGCCGTGGTCGCCCAGGACGAATGGCAAGCCATCGTCGCCATGCGCGCGCTGGCCGAATCCGCGCAATGGGAAGAGACCTATGTGCTGCCGGACGAAGCCGGCATCCACGATTACCTGAAGACGCTGCCGTCGCGCGAAATCGACGTCGCCAACCAGACGGGGCCGGCTGCCCCGTCGGCGCAGACCCTGAAGGCACGTTTTTCCAAGCCTTACCTGACCCACGGCTCCATCGGCCCGTCCTGCGCGGTGGCGCACCTGGACAACGGATCGATGACGGTGTGGACGCACACGCAGGGCGTCTTCCCCCTGCGCAAGGGCCTGGCGGAAATGCTGTCGATGCCCGTGGAAAAGCTGCGCTGCATCCACGTTCCCGGGGCCGGCTGCTACGGCCACAACGGCGCGGACGACGTGGCCGCCGACGCGGCGCTGATCGCGCGCGCGGTGCCCGGCCGTCCGGTGCGCATACAGTGGATGCGCGACCAGGAACACACCTGGGAGCCGGCCGGTCCGGCCATGGTCACCGAGGTGCAGGCATCGCTGGATGCGCAGGGCAATATCGTCGACTGGCAATACGAGATCTGGAGCAACGGGCACAACCAGCGCATCGACAACGCCGGCCGCATGATCCCCACCTGGGCGCTGGCACAACCGTTCACGCCCGCGCCGCCCGTGCCGATTCCCATGCCGGAAGGCGGCGGCGACCGCAACAGCATTCCGCTGTATTCGTTCCCGAATACCAAGGTGCTGCACCACTTCATCCCCGAGATGCCTTTGCGCGTGTCGGCGATGCGGGGGCTGGGCGCCTACATGAACATCTTTGCCATCGAAAGCTTCATGGACGAATTGGCCGGGGCGGCCAAGGCCGATCCGGTCGAATTCCGCCTGCGGCACATGAAGGACCCGCGCGCGATCGACGTGATCAAGCTGGCGGCGGAACGCTTTGGCTGGGATCCCAAGCGCAAGCGCGAGCCGGGGCACGGTTTCGGCTTTTCCTTCGCCATGTATAAGAACCTGATGGCCTACCTGGCCATCGGCATGGAGTTGACGGTGGACCGCGATACGGGCGAGGTGCACATCCATCGCGCCGTCGCCGCCATCGACACGGGCCAGATCGTCAATCCGGACGGCGTGCGCAACCAGGTAGAGGGCGGCATCATCCAGTCGGCCAGCTGGACGCTGTATGAACAGCTGCACTTCGACAAGCGCCGCATTACGACTTTCGACTGGAACACCTATCCCATCCTGCGTTTTTCCAACGTACCGGACCGTATCGAGGTGCACCTGATCGATCGTCCCGGCGCGCCGTTCCTGGGCGCGGGCGAAGCGTCGCAGGGACCGGCATCGGCCTGCGTGGCCAATGCGATCGCCGACGCGACCGGCATGCGCCTGCGCAATACGCCGCTGGCCGCCGGTCCGCGTCTGAAGGACTTTTCGCAAGCCTGACGCGGCATCGGGTCACTCGCACGCCGGGTGACCCGACGCGGGGAACAAAAAAGCGCAGCCTTCGCAGGCCGCGCTTTTTTATTGCCGTAACGCCGTCAAGGCGGCGAAAAAAACACCCGCGAGGCGAGCCCTGTTCGAGCTCGGCGCGCGGGCGTGGGTTGGTACCCGCGAGACTATTTCTTCTTGTTGAAGTCGCCGGCGACGGCAGTGCTGAAGTCTTCCGGATTCATGTACTTGCGCAGGCTGTCGTTCACGGCGGCGGGCGTCAGCGCCGCGATCTGCTTGTCCATCTCGGCCGACCAGGCAAAGGTGCGGCCGCGCCGGATGTAGTCGATCCAGGTGCTGGCCAGGACGTCGTCCTGGGCGCGCGCCAGGCGCCGGTAATTCAGCAGCGAGGCGATGCCGTCGCGGATCTCTTCATCCGTGAAGCCGTCCTTGCGGACCCGCGCCAGTTCTTCGCCGATCGCCTGTTCCAGGCGCTTGCGGTTTTCCGGGGCATAGATCGCGTAGACGGTCCAGCTGCCGCGCGGCTCGAAGGACGAGACCGCCAGGTTGCTGCGCACGTTGTACGACAGGCCGTCCTTTTCGCGCACCCGGTTCCACAGGCGCGAGGTCTCCGATGTGCCCAGCAGGTAGTTCGCCATGTACAGCGCGGAGAAGTCCGGCGAGGTGTCCTGCAGATCCAGCGGCAGGCGGCTGACGTAGAAGGCGTTCGCCTTGTCCGGTGTGGGGATGTCGAAGTTCTGCGCGGGAATCGCGCGGTAGGGCTCGGGTACCCGCGTGTAGGGTGCGCCGCGCTTCCATCCGGCCAGGCCTTTCTTCAACGCGTTTTCGGTGGCTTCGGCATCGAAGTCGCCAACCGCGGAGAACGCGACGGTGCCGGCGCCGTAGAAGCGGCCGTGGAAGCGCGCCAGTACGTCATGCGACAGCGCGCGGACGCTGGCCAGCGATTCCTCGAATGTCGGCACGTAGCGGATGTCGTCCTTGGACCACGGATTGTCCTGGCGCGCCAGGGCACGCATGGCCAGGGCGGACGGCTCGTTCATGGCATTCTGGATGGCGGTGACGGCCTGGGCCTTGTATTCGTCCACCTGCGCCTGCGGGAAGTTGGCATTGCGGATGACGTCCAGCACCGTCGCCACAACGTCCGGCAGATTATCGCGCGTGGTGGAAATCGATACCGACAGATTGGTGCCTGAACCGGAGAAGTTGACGTCCGCCTTCAACTGGTCGAAACGGTCCTGGATGGCCTGGCGCGACAGCTTGGGCGTGCCGCGGTCCAGCATATCGGCCACGGCGTCGGCGATGGAGCGCTGGCCGCGCAGGGTGTCGACATTGCCGAACTGCAGCAGCAGGCGGGCGCGCACGCGGTGGCCGCGCGTTGCCTTGGGGAGCAGTGCCACGTCGACCTTGCCGTTGGCCAGTTGCAGCGTCTGGCGCGTCGTCAATTTATCGATATTGGCCGGTGTGGGATCGAAGGCCGCCGCCTGGGTATAGCCCGGATCGCCCTTGTAGTCCTTCAATACATCGGTCAGATCGACGCGGGTGTTGCCAGGCGCGCGTTCGGGCTTGGCCGTGGGGATATAGCGCCCGGCGGTGCGATTGCTCGGCACCAGGTATTCGGTGGCGACACGCTGGACGTCGGCCAGCTTGGCGTTGCGCACGCGGTCGCGCTGCAGGAAAAACAGCCGCCAATCGCCGCTGGCGATGGCCTCGGACAGGGCGACGCCGATTTTCTGCGGGTCGCTGTAGGTTTGCTCCCAATCGCGCAGCCACTTGCTGCGGGCGCGATCCAGTTCCTGCTGGGTGAAGGGCTGCCGACCCACCGATTCCAGGGCGCCGGTCAGGGTCTTCAGCGAATTGTCCTGGTTCATGCCGGGTTCGAGCTGCGCCCCGAACAACACCACGCCCGGATCGCGCTGTTCCATGGTGAAACCGAACACGTCGGAAGCCAGTTTGCGCGGCACCATGTCGTGGTACAGCCGGCCGGAAGGCGTATCCGACAGCATGACGGTCGCCAGGTCCAGCGGCGCGAAGTCGGCGCTGCCGGCCGCGGGGATGTGATACATGGCCGCCACCAGGGGCGTGCCGCCGGTGCGGCGCAGCGTGACTTCGCGCTCGCCGTCCTGCACCGGTTCGACGGTGTATTCGGGCGGCAGCGCGCGCGCCGGCTTGGGTACCTTGCCCAGGGTCTTGCTGATGGTTTCCAGCGTGTCCTGGGGATTGAACTTGCCGGCGACGATCAGGACGGCGTTATCGGGCTGGTAGTACTTGTGATAGAAGGCCTGCAGTTGCCCGATATCGACGTTTTCGACGTCCGAACGCGCGCCGATGGTGTCCTTGCCGTAGTTATGCCACTGGAAGGCCGTCGCTTCCATTTTCTGCATGAGGATGCGGAAAGGGCTGTTTTCGCCGCTTTCCATTTCATTGCGCACGACCGTCATTTCCGAATCCAGGTCCTCGCGCGCGATCAGCGAATTGACCATGGCGTCGGCCTGCCAGCCCAGATACCAGTCCAGGGTGTCCGTATTGGCGGCGAAGCTGGCGAAGTAATTGGTGCGGTCGCTGGACGTGGACCCATTGGCGGCCAGGCCGCGCCGCGAGAACTCACCCATCGCGTTGCGGGTGGTGGGCGTACCCTTGAACATCATGTGTTCCAGCAGGTGCGCCATGCCGGTCTGGCCGTAGTTTTCGTTGCGCGATCCCACCAGGTAAGTCATGTTTACCGTGGTGGTGGGCTTGGAGTCATCCGGCGCCAGCAGGATCCGCAGCCCGTTGCTGAGACGGAATTCCGTGATGCCCTCGACCGAAGCGACTTCCGTCGTGCCGTCCGGCAGCGTCGCCGCGTTGGCCTGAAACGCCAGGAAGGACGAAAAGAGCAGGGTCTTCAGGTGGCGCGACAATGCGGGGGGAGAAATGGGCATGGACGGGTTTCCCTGCATGATGAATGAAGTTGTTGGAGTGTATACGCCGCGATAGGTTCCGGTCGTCCCCGGGATGATTCCGCGCGGGGATGCCGCGATCCAGGGGCGTATTTCACGATGTCCCCGCCGGCGTGCGGCTTGGGCTCGACATACAGCCAAGGTATATTGCTATCCGCGCGCGCCGGGTACGGCGCGCGCGGCACTACAAGGAATGAATTCGACATGAAGCTTTTCCAGAAAATCCTTTTCCTGTTGGCGGCCTGGAGCCTGTGCGCGGCCGCCGCCGCGCGCTCGCCCGTGGTCGTCGATACGTTTCCGCCGGCCAAGGGCGCCAAGGCGCCCCAGTACACGGTGGATGCCGATGCGCGCCGGCTGGACGGCAAGCAGCTCGGCATGGCGCTGGCGGCGGTCGCGCGCGACAAGAAGCGTGGCGCGGATACGCCCGTGGCGGTGCTGGTCGATCCCGCGCTGACCTTGAACGACGTCAATGCCCTGGCGCGCACGGTGCATCAGGCCGGCATGAAGAACGCAAAGTATTTTCTGTACCAGCGCGACCGCGCCATGGTCACGGAATTCGTGCCAGGCAATCCGGATAACGCCTTTCCGCGTTCGCGCCTGGAGTCCGAAGTCATGGCCGCGCCCAAATAGGCGCGGTGCCGATGAGTAAGCCATGATCCTGGTCGATTGCACCCACGAGCGCCACGCCGGCGCCATCTTGGATATCTTCAACGACGCCATCCTGACGTCGACCGCCCTGTACGACTATCAGCCGCGCACCGCCGCTACGATGCAGGCGTGGTTCGAGGTCAAGCGCAAGGGCGACTTTCCGGTCATCGGCTTCGAGGACGATGACGGCACGCTGATGGGCTTTGCCAGCTACGGCACCTTCCGTGCCTTTCCGGCATTCAAGTATTCCGTCGAGCATTCCGTCTACGTGAACCGCGATTACCGCGGCCGGGGCCTGGGCGAAGCGCTGATGCGCGCCTTGATCGAGCGTGCCCGTGCGCAGCAGTACCACGTGCTGGTCGGCGCCATCGATTCGACCAACCAGGTCAGCTGCGCACTGCACGAAAAGCTGGGCTTCGCGCATTCCGGCACGGTGCGGCAGGCGGGTTTCAAGTTCGGCCGCTGGCTGGACGTCGCGTTCTACCAGTTGCTGCTGGATACGCCCGCCAATCCGGTGGACGGCTAGGAACTGTTACTTCGACAGCATGTGCATGGCCTGTTCCAGGCCCGCCACGGTGACCGGATACATGCGGTCGTGCATGATTTCACGCAGTATCGCGATGGACTGGCGGTACGGCCAGGACGCGGTCGGCTCGGGATTCAGCCACGCCGCCTTGGGCCATGCCTCCAGCAGGCGCTGCAGCCACACCGCGCCCGCTTCCTTGTTCATGTGTTCGACCGATCCGCCGGGCTGCAGGATTTCGTAGGGGCTCATCGTGGCATCGCCGACGATGATCAGGCGCCAGTCGCCGTTGTACTTGCGCAGGATGTCCCAGGTATCGAAGCCGTCGCTCTGGCGCCGCCGGTTGCTCTGCCACAGCCGCTCGTAGGGGCAGTTGTGGAAATAGTAGACATCCAGGTGGCGGAATTCGGTGCGCGCCGCTGAAAACAGTTCCTCGACGCGGGCAATATGGTCATCCATGCTGCCGCCCACATCCAGCAGCATCAGCACCTTTACGGTATTGCGCCGTTCCGGCACCATGCGCAGGTCCAGATGGCCGGCATTGCGCGCCGTGCTGGTGATGGTGTCGTCCAGGTCCAGTTCCAGGTCGGCGCCCTGCCTGGCGAAGCGGCGCAGGCGCCGCAGCGCCACCTTGAAATTGCGCGTGCCCAGTTCCAGCGTGTCGTCGTAGTCGCGGAACTGGCGCATGTCCCACACTTTGACCGCGCTGCGATTTCCGGCGGCATCCCCGCCCACCCGTATGCCTTCGGGGTGATAGCCGCCATTGCCGAACGGCGACGTGCCACCCGTGCCTATCCATTTGCTGCCGCCGGCATGGCGTTCGGTCTGTTCCTGCAGCCGTTCCTTGAACAACTGCATCAGCTTGTCCCATCCGTGGGTTTCGATGGCCGCTTTTTCTTCCGGCGTCAGTGTCCGTTCGAATTGCTTGATCAGCCAGTCCAGCGGGATTTCCTTGTCCGGGGGCAAGCTGGCGGCGATGCCCCGGTAATACGACGCGAATGCCTGGTCGTAGCGGTCGAACAGGGTTTCATCCTTGACCAGCGTCATGCGCGACAGGTGGTAGAAATCATCCAGCGTCGGCGCCATCAGCGGCTGACGCAGCGATTCCAGCAGGGTCAGGTATTCCTGTACGGAAACGGGCAGCCGATGCGCGCGCAGATGATAGAAGAAGTCGATCAGCATGGCGGTATCCCGGACTTGGCAGGCCCTAGCGGCGCTGGCCCGTGCGCGTCATCGCGGCCAGGCGTTCCAGCAGATGCATGTCCTGCTCGTTTTTCAGCAGCGCGCCCGCCATCAGCGGCACCGCCGTCGCCGCGTGCGCATCGATCTGGCCGGCCGGAACGTTTTCGGCCAGCAGCAAGTGCAGCCAATCCAGCAGTTCCGACGTCGAGGGCTTTTTCTTGAGTCCCGGCGCGTCGCGCAAGGCAAAGAAGGTATCCAGCGCGGCGCGCAGCACGTCTGCTCGCAGTTCCGGGAAATGCACGCCGACGATATCGCGCATGGTGTCGCGGTCGGGGAAGCGGATGTAATGGAAAAAGCAGCGGCGCAGGAAGGCGTCCGGCAGGTCTTTTTCGTTGTTGGACGTGATGATCACCAGCGGCCGGTGGCGCGCCGCGATCGTCTGGCGCGTTTCGTAGACATGGAATTCCATGCGGTCCAGCTCGCGCAGCAGATCGTTGGGGAATTCGATGTCGGCCTTGTCTATTTCGTCGATCAGCAGCACGACGGGATCGGGAGCATCGAAGGCCTGCCACAGTACG
>DATJHN010000130.1:0-3545 GCA_035493915.1 Bordetella sp. | reverse complement strand
CAATGCGCGCATCCTGTACCGCAAGCTGATCAAGCTGTTCCACCTGGATACGCATGTCAAGCTGGTGCAGTACATCAAGCTGGCGGAACACGTCACCGCGGGCTATGCGGAAACGGTGCGCGAACCGCGCCTGCCGCTGACCGGCGCGGAGCGCGAGGCCACGCTGGCGATCATCAACGAAACGCTGGCGGCCCTTAAGGGCTGAAGCTGGTTCGGGGGCGCTCAGCCCCCACTGTGGGGGACGCCTCCGGGATATTCCCGGGAATCCTTGGACGGGCTTGTGCTCGTCCTTTTTGTTCGGGCCTGTTGCCTGCCTGGCGCACGCGTCACGGGTGGTAGCAGCGCATAAGGCGTCGATGGGCGATGGCGGACCCTTCAGGCACCAGACAGCCACGAAACGCCCCGGGTAGAGATATATATTAATATATATAACTTATATAAGACCCAATACCGACCCAACTCGCCGTCCCCTTTTTGACGGCATCGACCTCGTCGCGCCCGCAGCATTATGTCCACGCCTACCGGCACCCTCGCTTCAGCTTCCCATCCATCTTCATCGCCAGCCAGCTTGACCCACCGCGAGATCATGCGCGTGATCGGCGGCATCATTCTTTGCATCCTGCTTGCCTCGCTGGATCAGACGGTGGTGATTCCCGCGGTCCCGGCCATCGCCGCGGATTTGAATGGATTCGGGCACCTGTCCTGGATCGTCGCCGCGTACCTGATCGCCGCGACGGTCACCACGCCGATCTACGGCAAGCTTTCCGATGTCTATGGGCGCCGGCAACTGCTGACCATTTCCATCGGCGTGTTCGTGGTGACGTCGGTGATGTGCGCGCTGGCGCGTACCCTGGACCAGTTGATCCTGTTCCGCACGCTGCAGGGATTGGGTGGCGGTGGCCTGATGTCGCTGGCACAGGCCGCTATCGCCGACGTCGTGGCCCCACGCCAGCGCGGCCGCTATCAAGGTTATCTGGCCGCGGTCTGGGGCGTGGCATCGATAGCCGGGCCGCTGGTGGGCGGCTATGTGTCCGAACACCTGTCGTGGCGCTGGCTGTTCTGGCTGAACCTGCCGCTGGGGCTGATCGCCATGTATTCCTGCAACCGCGGTTTGCGCATGCTGAAGCCGCGCGGCGGCAAGATGCGGCTGGACCTGCTGGGTTCGCTGCTGCTGGCGGCCACCATCGTGTCCTGCCTGCTGGCCCTGGGTTGGGGCGGTTCCAGCTATGGCTGGTTCTCGCCGCAAATCCTCGGTCTGCTGGCATTGAGCGTGCTCGCGCTGGGCGCCCTGGTGTGGCAGGAGCGCCGCGCCGCCGATCCGCTGCTGCCGCCACGCATGTTCCACAATCGCACCTTCGTCTGCGGCATCGCGGCGTCGTCGCTGGGCGCTCTGTCGATCTTCCTGTGCATCTTCGCGCTACCGCTGTATTTCCAGCTGGTGCGCGGCAACAGCGCATCGGAATCCGGCCTGTTCGTCACGCCTTTCCTGCTGGCCAACGTGCTGGGCAACATCATCAGCAGCAACCTGGCGCGCCGCACCGGCCGCATGCGCGGCATTCTGTCGGCCGGCTTCCTCGGCGGCTGTATCGGCTTGTGCCTGCTGGCTTTCATGGGGCCCGGCGTGCCGCTGTATCTCGTCCTGGCGCCGACACTGCTGACGGGCGTCGGCCTGGGTTCCTGCATGGTGGGCACCATCATGGTGGTGCAGAACGCGCTGGATCCCCGCGATATCGGCGCCGGCACGGGTTCCGTGCTGGTACTGCGTTCCATGGGCAGCGCATTCGGCAGCGCCCTGGCCGGTACCTTACTGGGCCTGGGCTTTGCCGCGTCGCTGGCGGCCGCGGGCATCACGCAGCAGATCGACCTGGGTGCGCTGCGCCATGGCAGCGACGTGCTGACGCAATTGCCGGACGCCGCCAGGCGCGCGCTGATGGACGGCGTGGCGTCGACTTTCCGCGATATCTTTGCCTTCGGCGCGGGCATCGCGCTGGTGTCCCTGCTGGTGGTGCGCCGCATGCCCGACCTGGAGCTGCGCAGCGGCGTGGCCGCGCACACGCCGATCGGCGACTAAAACCGGCACCGATCGCCGCCGTGCTCAAGGCACCAGCGACAATCCGATGCCGATCTGCGAGCTTTGCCGCTGGTTATAGCCCAGCAGCGTATCGCCATACCCGTTGAAGTACTGCAGGTGCAGATAGCCGTTCATGTTCAGGAACGTGCGCTTCAGCGGCCACGCCAGGTCCAGCTGCGTGGTGCGCCGCGAGCTGGCGCCCTGGCGATACATCACCGAGGCCACCAGGCCGTTGTCTTGCGCCCACTTCAAGTGATAGTCCACCCATCCCGTGTAATCGGTGTAGTCGCTGTTCTCATTGGCCAGCGCGAAGTATCCCTTGATGCGCGGCGCGAAGCTTAGCGTGCTGCCGCCGTCCAACCGGTAATTCAAGGCCGGCTGGACGAAGACATCGTTGACCGACCGCGAGTCGTCGCCGGCCTTGCCGTTGGAAGCGTGCTCCACGCCGCTGGCCAGTCCCAGGCTCCAGTCGTTGTTCTTCGATTGCCACATCTTGTCCGATAGCCAGAACAGGCTGGGATTGAACGTCGTATCGATGAAGGGCCGCGACTCGCCCTGCAGATCCCATACCGAAGTCTGCGTATAGCCCAGGTACAGATGATCCAGGAAGCCAGGCTGCTCACCGCGGTCGGGGGTGAACAGCCGGTACTTGAAGCTGAACTGGAATTTGGCCGTGGTGCGGTCGCGGGTGCGCAGGTCGAAATACATCGGCTGGTATTCCGACAGGCCTGCACGCAGGCGATCGAAGGTGGGATTGCCGGTCGCCATCGGCGTGGGCGTGCTGGCCTCTTCCGTCGGCGCCGGGCCGGCTTCGGGCGACACGCCGGTGGCCGCGACTTCCGCCGCCGGCAGTGCCTTGCCGGTGCGCGCGTCCACCACGGGAACGTCGGCGGGCTTGCCGGCGATGGCCGAGATGCCGGTGGCGTCCAGCGCCATCAGTGCCGGTTCGCCCTCGATGGAAACGGCCTGCAGGCCGGTGGCATTGGCCGGCACCACGGCGCTCCAGGACATCCGCGCGAAGTTGTTGACCGGCACATTGATATCCAGGTCGTCGCTGTCCGCGCGTGCCAGGCTGCGCACCACCGCGCCGGATTGCGAGCGCCACTGCAACACCAGATTGCTGGGTGGCCGCCAGCGTCCGCCCGCCTCGGTATCGTTGAAGTACACCGCCTGTACGTGGACAGTCGTGCCGGGCGCGGCACTGGCGCGGTCCAGCTTGTAGCTGATGCCGGCATGAGCGGTGCAGGCGGCGGCTGCCGAAAGCAGGGCGGTGATAGCCCCTAAATGCCGCGTTAAGCGCGGAGATGCGGTGCGAGGCATAGGCAATGATGGCTAGGAACAGGGACGCTGCACTCTAGCATCGGGCCTACAATGCGTTGAAACGGTCTGTATCGTGGTTTTGCGGCAAGGCCCGGAGGCCGTCCGCGCGACGAGGTAAAATTCGCCGCGCCGCGATCCAGGCGGCCTTTCGTTT
>DATJHN010000129.1:0-7848 GCA_035493915.1 Bordetella sp. | reverse complement strand
CGCGAGGATTTCGTCTCGCGCGCCTATCTGGCCGGCGATGAGCTGATGCATGACGCGCGCAGCGCCGCGCCACGCATGACGCCGGAGATTCCCGCCTTCGTGAAGCGCATGGACGCCGCCGGCGCGTGGACGCCGGTGCCCATCCTGTTCGCCAATGCCGAATCGGGCGGGGCCGTGGAGCACAGCTTTTTCGCCGACACGCTGGCGCAGTTCGAAACGCGACTGCGCGCGGCGCTGCCTGTGGACGCGGTGTACATCTGCGAGCACGGCGCGGCCATCACCACCGAGGAAGTTGATCCGGACGGGCTCGTATTCGAAACCGTGCGGCGCATCGTCGGCCCGCGCGTGCCCATCGTCGCCACGGTGGATCTGCACGCCAACGTTTCCGACCGCATGGTCGACCAGGTCGACACGCTGATTTCCTACCGGCGCAATCCGCACGTCGACATGGCCGAACGCGGCGCGGAAGCCGCGGACGTACTGCGCGAATTGGCCGCGGGCATGCGCGTGGAAGTCGCCCATGTGCGCATGCCGGTCTGTGCGCCGCCCACGCAGTTGCTGACCGCCCCGGGCACCGGCCCCTATGCGGACATAATCCAGAAGGCGGAAGCGCTGAACGATCCGCGCATCGTCAACGTGTCCGCGGTGGGTGGGTTCGCCTATGGCGACACACCCAAGAACGGCCTGACGGTGCTGGTCACCACGCGCGGCGACGCCGAGCTGGCAAAGCGCACGGCCCTGGACCTGGTAACGCCGGCCTGGCGCGACCGCGCCGCCTTCTTTCCGCAATTGATGCCGCTGGATGAGGCGGTGGCCCGGTCCGTGGCGGCGGGTGACGATCCCTCCCTGCCCTCCGTGCTGCTGGCCGACGTGGCCGACAATCCGGGCGGCGGCGCGCGCGGCAACACGCCCTACCTGCTGCAGGCCCTGCTGAAGGCCGGCGCGCGGGGCGTCATCGCGGGTGTCATCACCGATCCCGAACTGGCCGCGGACGCCCATGCCGCCGGTGTCGGCAAATCCTTGCGCGCGAGCTTCAATCGCAGCGAGACCACCAAGTATTCCGACCGCTTCGAAGCCGACGCCACCGTGGTGGCGCTGCGCGACGGCAAAGGCGTGGGGCGGCGCGGGCAACTGGCGGGATGCAGCTTCGACCTGGGTCCATCGGCGCTGATCGCGGTGGACGGCATCCAGATCGTCGTCATCACCAACCGCCATCAATGCCACGAGCCGACCTTCTTCGAAATGTTCGGCCTGGACATCCGCGCCGCGCGCACGGTTGTGGTCAAATCCCGCGGGCACTTCCGCGCGGCCTTTGACGAATTCTTCCCGCCCGAGCGCATCCTTAGCGTCGACGCCCCGGGACTGACCTCGCCCATCCTGTCGCGCTTCGACTTCCAGCGCCTGCCGCGGCCGGTCGTGCCGCTGGACCCCGATACCGAATGGACGCCGGCTGTGCGGATGCGTCCTGCCCGCACTGGCGAATCATCTTAAGACGGAAGCTCTCCCCGGAGCAGCAAGCCGACTCGATCGGCGCCGCGACGGGGCCTTTTTCTTCAATGGAGTGAGACTCATGACTACGCCGACCAATGGTTCCGGCGCGGCTCCCCAGCTGCGCGACCAGGAAACACCTAGCCTGGTGCTGGACGAACGGCGCATGACCGCCAATATCGAACGCATGCGCGAGCGTGCGCGGGCGCTGGGCGTGCAGTTGCGCCCGCACCTGAAAACACCCAAATCCATCGACGTGGCACGCCGCGCCATGGATACGCCGGAAGGCCCCGCCACGGTGTCCACGCTGCAGGAAGCCGAGCAGTTCGCGCAGGCCGGTGTGCGCGACATCCTGTACGCCGTCGGCATCGCGCCCAACAAGCTGGACCGTGTGGTGGCGCTGCGGCGCCAGGGCGTGGACCTGACCATCGTCGTCGACAGCGTCGAAGGCGCCACGGCCGTGGCCGACAAATCGCGCGCCGAGGGCATGCGCATACCCTGCCTGATCGAGATCGACTCCGACGGCCACCGCGCTGGCGTGGCGCCGGGCGAAACCGACCGCCTGCTGGCCATCGGCCGCGCGCTGCACGACCACGGCGCGGAGCTGCGCGGAGTGATGACTCATGCCGGCGAATCGTATAACTGCGAGACCACCCAGGCCATCGAAGCCATGGCCGAACGCGAACGCCGCGCGGCCGTGGACTGCGCGGAAGCGCTGCGCGCGGGCGGCCTGCCCTGCCCCGTGGTCAGCGTGGGATCGACGCCCACCGCGTTGTTCAGCCGCGACCTGACCGGCGTGACGGAGCTGCGCGCGGGCGTGTTCGTGTTCTTCGACCTGTTCATGACCGGCCTGGGCGTGTGCAAGCAGGACGACATCGCGCTCAGCGTATTGACCACCGTCATCGGCCATCAGGAAGACAAAGGCTGGATCTTGGTTGATGCCGGCTGGATGGCCATGTCGCGCGACCGCGGCACCGCCAAGCAAAAGGTCGACCAGTACTACGGCGTGGTCTGCGATATCGACGGCAAGCCGTATCCGGATCTGGTCATGCGCGAAACCAACCAGGAACAGGGCATCCTGGCACTGCGTCCGGGCAGCACGGCGAAGCTGCCGGACCTGCCGCTGGGAACGATGGTGCGGATATTGCCCAATCACGCATGCGCCACCGGCGCCCAGCACGAGGCGTACAACGTCATCCAGGACGACTCCGGCCGCGTGGCGGCGCATTGGCCTCGTTTCCGCGGGTGGTAGGCAGTCCGGCGGATGGCAACCTGACAACGGTCTTGCACCAGGCGAGGGCGCGGCACGCACCATAAAGTGTCCAATGAGGCCGTTCGCGGCCGCCGGTCCCTCGCCGGCTATCCTCCGGTCGGGCCCAGCCCCGGCCCGCGGCCGCGTGTCCGGGCTTCCCTCGTCAGATTGGCATAGGCTTTGCTTAAGGTGTGTTCCAGACTAACCCGGCCTGGAGCCACCCAATGAACGTTTCCACAGAAGCCGCACTCAGCAGTCCCAAGGATGTTCTGAGCAACCGCTGGACGCAACTGGTGCTCGGACTAGTCTGCATGATGGCCATTTCCAGCCCTCAGTATGTGTGGACTCTTTTCACGAAGCCACTTTCCGCCAAGCTCGGCGTTCCGCTTTCCGAGTTGCAGATCACCTTCTCGCTGCTGATCGTTCTGCAGACCTTCTTCTCGCCGTTCCAGGGCAGCCTTATTGACCGATTCGGTCCCCGGCGGCTCATCGCGCTGGGCACGCTGATGTCCGGATGCAGCTGGATCCTGGCCGCGTCGGCTGGCAGCATCGGCATGCTGTACTTGACATACGGTATCGTCGGAGGCCTGGGCACAGGCATAGTCTATGTGGGCGTGGTGGGACTTATGGTCCGCTGGTTCTCGGACCGCCGCGGCTTCGCCGCCGGCATGGTCGCGGCCGGATACGGCATGGGCGCGATCCTGACCACGTTCCCCATCGCCAACGCGCTGGCCGACACCGGCCTGGAAAGCACCTTATGGCAGTTTGGCGCGCTGTTCGCCGTGATTGGCGTAATCGCGGCGCAAGGACTGCGCTCGCCCACCGAGCCCGCCGTGCCGGCCCTGGAGTCCAAAGCCACCGAGGCGGCGCCTGGCCTTGCCCCACGCGAAATGCTGAAACAGCCCCTGTTCTGGCTGATGTTCGCCATGATGACGATGATGTCGACGTCCGGCCTGATGGTCACTTCGCAAATGGCCAGCTTCGCCCGCGATTTCGGCGTGGCCGATCTCATCGTCTTCGGCATGGCGGCCCTGCCCCTGGCGCTTACCGTGGACCGGCTGACGAATGGCCTTACGCGGCCGTTCTTCGGCTGGGTCTCCGATCGTGTCGGACGCGAAAACACCATGTTCGTGGCATTCGCGCTTGAAGGGCTTGCCATGGCGGTGTGGCTCGCGACGAGAGAGCATCCCCTGCTTTTCGTATTGCTGTCCGGCGTGGTCTTCTTCGGCTGGGGCGAAATCTTCTCGCTGTTCCCATCCACGCTGACCGATACGTTCGGGACGCGCCATGCCACAGCCAACTATGGCTGGCTGTACATCTCCCAGGGGATAGGGTCCATCCTGGGCGGACCGCTGGCCGCTCTCATGCATGAAAAGACCGGCAGTTGGCACCCTATTTTCTATTCCGCCATCGCGCTGGACATCATTGCCGCGGTCCTCGCGATCGCGGTGCTCAAACCCGCCCGGACGAGATATCTGGCGCGCTGACCCAGATCGGTACCGCCCGCCGTCTTTGAATACAATCGCGTCGAACGAACCGACGCGGAATGAAAAAGCATGGAAGACTCAAACCGCCAGGAACCGCGGTGGGGGTCTTCGGGACCATGCCGAGCGGTGCCCTGGCCCGCCACCGGGGCACCGGACGATGTACGGATATGGCGCCTTGACCTGGACCTGGATCTGTCGACGCCGCTGCCCGCGGAAGTGGTCTCGTCGCTGAATGACGCGGAGCGTGCCCGCATGAAGCGGTACCTTCGCCATGAAGACAAGGTGCGCTTCGGCGTCACCAGGGCCGCGCTGAAGCGCTTGTTGGCCGGTTACGCGGCGGCGAGTCACATCGAACTGACATACAACGGGCACGGGCGTCCCGTCTGGCAGGGTTCCGGGCTGAATTTCAATGTCACGCATTCCGGCACGCTTGCGCTGATCGTCATTTCGGATCGCCGCCACGTGGGCATCGATGTCGAACAGCGCCGGCACCTGGACATCGACTCTCTGGTCCGTCTCGTGCTCACCCCACATGAGCAGCGCGCCCTGGAACAGATGCCAGCTGCGACGCGGCAAAATGCTTTCTACGACTACTGGGTGTGCAAAGAAGCCGCCTTGAAAGCCACGGGCCGCGGCATCGGCGACGCGCTTCAACGTATCGAGGTGCGCCGCGATGCTGTGACGCTGGATGGCAGTTCCATACACTGCGATGATGCCGCCATGGCGGACAGCAATCTGCTGCGGTCCCTGGCCTTGCGAATGCTGCCCTTGCCGAAGGGCTATACCGGCGCGGTCGCTTGGGCGTCCGGGGCGGATAAAATCGATATGACTTAGCGCGAGCGCGCCGTCATATTTCGATGAGGGCGCATCTGTTAACGTTGTAGTTGCGCGCCAGAACGGCGCGCCAACATTACGAGGTGTCGCCATGCAACGCAATTTCGATCTGGTCGTAACTATCCTGGGCGCGTTCCGCGACGCCGAAGCGTCCGTCCTGAGCGGCCGCGATGTCGCCGCCGCCGTGCAGGAACTGGATGTTGATGACGCCACGCCCGATACCGTCAGCCACCACCTGGAACTGCTGGCCGATGCCGGCCTGGCCAAGAAACTGACCGAAAGCACCCAGGGCCTGGATGCCATGTGGCGCATCACCTGGAAGGGCTACGACGCTCTTGAGCAGGACGAAGAGGACGAAGACGACGATCTGGACCTGGATGACTGAGCACGCCACCATCGCGTTGGAATCGCCGCGGCAGGGCGATGTGCTGGCCTTGCTCGCACAGGCCGACGCCTACCTGCATGGGCTTTATCCGCCGGAAAGCAATCACATCCTGGATGTAGGCGCGCTGGAACAGGCGGGCATCGATTTCTTCGTTGCCCGCCGCGCGGGCGCCGCGCTGGGATGCTGCGCCCTGGTCCCGGCCTTTGACGGCAGCGCGGAAATCAAGCGCATGTTCGTCGCGCCGGAAGCGCGCGGCATCAAGCTGGGGCGGCGCCTGCTGGAACGCCTGGAAGACCAGGCGCGCGAACGCGGCATTGCCACGCTCCGGCTGGAAACGGGAATCTACCAACCCGAAGCCCTGGGCCTGTACCGGACCAGCGGCTATCAAGATATCCCGCCCTTCGGCGACTACCTGCTCGATCCGCTTAGCGTCTTCATGGAGAAGACGCTGGCCAGGATCTGAAATCACTTGTCCAAACGCACGGGGCCTCGCGTCCGTTCCGACGCGAGGCCCCGCGGTCTTGATGCTTAGAAGCGCTTCAGCCTATCAAGCAGCGAGCCGATGCTCGATACGTTGCTTGGTCTCCGGCAGCGCCTTGGGCAGGCGTTCCGCCAGTTGCTTGAACAGTTCCTCGTGCAGGCCCAGTTCATCGCGCCATGCAGCGTTGTCGATGGACGCCACCAGTTCGTACTTGTCCTTGCCGAAATTCAGGCCCTTCCAGTCGATGTCTTCATAGCGCGGCGACACGCCGAAGACGTGCTCCTGACCCTGGGCCTTGCCTTCGATACGATCCAGCATCCACTTCAGCACGCGCATGTTTTCACCGAAGCCCGGCCACACGAACTTGCCGTCCGGACCCTTGCGGAACCAGTTGACGGTATAGAAGCGCGGCAGCGTCGCGCCGGTTTTCTTCAGTTGCTCGCCCAGTTTCAGCCAGTGCTGGAAATAGTCGCTCATGTTGTAGCCGCAGAACGGCAGCATGGCGAAGGGATCGCGCCGCACCACGCCCTGCTGGCCGGCTGCCGCGGCGGTCGTTTCCGAACCCATGGTGGCGGCCATGTACACGCCCTCTTCCCAGTTGCGGGCTTCCGTCACCAGCGGCACGGTAGTGGAACGGCGACCGCCGAAGATAAAGGCATCGATGACCACGCCTTGCGGGTTCTCCCATTCGGAATCGATGGAAGGACACTGCGACGCCGGCGCCGTAAAGCGCGCGTTCGGATGCGCCGCCTTGCGGCCGGTTTCCTTGCCGGACTGCGGCGTCCAATCCTGGCCTTGCCAGTCGATCAGGTGCGCGGGCGGCGTATCGGTCATGCCTTCCCACCACACGTCGCCGTCATCGGTCAGCGCCACATTGGTAAAGATGCAGTTTTCGCGCAGCGTCGCCATGGCGTTGGGGTTGGTCTTCTCCCCGGTGCCTGGCGCCACGCCGAAGTAGCCGGCTTCCGGATTGATGGCGTGCAGCTTGCCGTCCTTGCCCGGTTTGATCCACGCGATATCGTCGCCAATGGTGCTGACCTTCCAGCCGTTCAGCCCTTCCGGCGGAATCAGCATGGCGAAATTGGTCTTGCCGCAGGCCGACGGGAATGCCGCCGCGACGTGATGCTTTTTGCCTTCCGGAGAGGTCACGCCCAGGATCAGCATGTGCTCGGCCAGCCAGCCTTCGTCATGCCCCATCGTGGAGGCGATGCGCAGCGCGAAGCATTTCTTGCCCAGCAACGCATTGCCGCCGTAGCCGGAACCATAGCTCCAGATTTCGCGCGTGGCGGGGTAGTGCACGATGTACTTGGTCGGGTTGCAGGGCCAGGAGACGTCGGCTTCACCCTTGGCCAGCGGCGCGCCCACAGTGTGGACGCAGGGCACGAATTCGCCGTTTTCGCCCAGAATGTCGTACACCTTGCTGCCCATGCGGGTCATGATGCGCATGCTGACGACCACATAGGGGCTGTCGGTCAGCTCGACGCCGATATGGGAAATGGGCGAACCCAGCGGGCCCATGGAAAACGGCACTACATATAGCGTGCGGCCGCGCATGGAGCCATCGAAGAGCTTGTTCAACGTGGCGCGCATTTCGGCGGGCGCCGCCCAGTTGTTGTTGGGGCCGGCATCCGCCTTGTCGTCGGTACAAATAAAAGTACGGTCCTCGACCCGGGCAACGTCACCGGGGTCGGACCATGCCAGGTAGGAATTCGGTCGCTTTTCCGGATTCAGGCGTTGCAGCGTGCCGGCCTGGACCATCTGTTCGCACAGGCGGTCATACTCTTCCTGCGAGCCATCACACCAGACGACGCGATCGGGCTTGGCCAGCGCCACGAATTCCCCGACCCAGTCGACGAGTTTGCGGTGCCGAACGTGAGCCGGCACATCAAGCGCGGCAACGAGTCCATCGAGAGGTCGGTTC
>DATJHN010000128.1:0-15324 GCA_035493915.1 Bordetella sp. | reverse complement strand
AGAGCGCCCACAGGCCTGGCCGACGTCCGGATAAGCGTTCAGCATGGCCGAAGAAAGCGACCTCGAAAAAACCGAAGCCGCCTCACCCAGGCGCCTGGAAAAGGCGCGTGAGGAGGGGCAGGTACCCCGTTCCCGGGAGCTGAGCACCTTTATGGTGCTCGCCGCCGGCGTGGCGGTGCTATGGGGCGGGGGCGCGTATATCTACAGCTCGCTGGACGGCATCATGCGCCATGCACTGGGCTTCGATCCCAACCTGTCGCGCGACACGAACGTCATGATGGCCAGCGCCGTCGATGGCGCCTGGCACGGCATTCTGGTCGTGCTGCCCATCCTGTGCGTGTTGGCGGTGGCAGGGATATTCGCGGGCCTGACGCTGGGCGGCCTGGTCTGGTCGGACAAGCCCCTGGAGTTCAAATTCAGCAAGCTGAATCCGCTGGCCGGTTTTGGCCGCATGTTTTCATTGCAGACCGTTGTCGAACTCACCAAGTCGGTAAGCAAGGCGCTGCTGGTGGGCGGCGTGGCCACGTTTGCGATCTGGCACTACCTGGATCAGATGGTCGGCCTGATGCATGCCGCGCTCGGAGCAGCCCTGGGCAACATGCTCAATATCATCGGCATGTGCTGCGCCTATGTGGTGGGCTCGTTGCTGGTGATCGCCCTGATGGACGTTCCCTGGCAGATTTTCAGCCATGCGAAGAAACTGCGCATGAGCAAGGAAGACATCAAGCAGGAGTTCAAGGAAAGCGAAGGCGATCCGATGATCAAGGCGCGCATGCGGCAACTGCAGCGCCAGGCGGCGCGCCGCCGCATGATGGCCGAAGTACCCAAGGCGGACGTGGTCGTCACCAACCCGACGCATTATGCCGTGGCCCTGCGCTATAGCGACGGCGACATGGCGGCCCCGCGCGTGATCGCCAAGGGCATGGGCGAAATCGCCGCCCGCATACGCGAACTGGCGCTGGAGAACCGCGTGCCGATGCTGGAAGCGCCGCCGTTGGCCCGCGCGCTGTACCGCCACGTTGAATTGGGCAAGGAAATCCCCGCCGCGCTGTATACCGCCGTGGCGGAAGTGCTGGCCTGGGTGTTCCAGCTTCGGTCCTGGCGGCCGGGCTGGGCACATCCGGTGCCACCGACGAATCTGCCGGTGCCTGACGGGTTGGACCCGCAGGCGGCACTCGCGGCCCCGACGGCCGCTGAAGGAGTTTAAGGAATGGGCGCGTTGATCGCCATGTTGAAGAACAACGGCGGCGCTCAGGCGCGGTTGTTGGCCGGACCAGTGCTGATCGTGATGGTCCTGGGGATGATGATCCTGCCCCTGCCGGCGTTCATCCTGGATTTGCTGTTCACTTTCAATATCTCGTTGGCGATCATGATCCTGCTGGTCGCCATGTTCACGCGCAAGCCGCTGGACTTCGCGGCCTTTCCGTCCGTGCTGCTGTTCGCCACGCTGCTGCGCCTGTCGCTGAACGTGGCGTCAACCCGGGTCATCCTGCTGAACGGCCATACGGGCCCGGACGCTGCGGGCAAGGTGATCGAGGCTTTCGGCCATTTCCTGGTGGGCGGCAATTTCGCCATCGGCATCATCCTGTTCGTGATCCTGACGATCATCAACTTCATCGTCATCACCAAGGGTGCCGGCCGGATCGCCGAAGTGGGCGCGCGGTTCACCCTGGACGCCATGCCCGGCAAGCAGATGGCCATCGATGCCGACCTGAATGCCGGTTTGATCCGTGAGGACGAAGCGCGGCGCCGCCGTGCCGAGGTCGCGCAGGAAGCCGATTTCTACGGCTCCATGGACGGTGCAAGCAAGTTCGTGCGGGGCGACGCCGTGGCCGGCCTGCTGATCATGGCGATCAACGTCATCGGCGGCCTGATCGTCGGTGTGGCGCAGCACAGCCTGTCCGTGGGCGACTCGGCGCGCGTGTATACGCTGCTGACCATCGGCGACGGCCTGGTGGCGCAGATACCGGCATTGGTCATTTCCACCGCCGCTGGTGTGGTCGTTTCGCGTGTGTCGAACGACCAGGACATCGGCCAGCAGATGATCGGCCAGCTGTTCTCCAACCCCAGCGTGCTGTTCCTGACCGCCGGCATCATCGGCATCATGGGCCTGATCCCCAACATGCCGCACGTGGCCTTCCTGGCGCTGGCGGCCGTGTTCGGCACGGGCGGCTGGATGCTTTACCAGAAGCAGGCGCGCGAAGCCGCGGAGAAAACCCGGGCGCCTTCGCCGGCGCAGGAACAGGCCAAGATCGCGGCGGCTGAAGCCAGCTGGGAAGACGTTTCCATGGTGGACCAGCTGGGCCTGGAAGTCGGCTACCGGCTGATCCCGCTGGTCGATCATTCGCAGAACGGCGAGCTGCTGCACCGCGTGCGCAGCCTGCGCAAGAAATTCGCGCAGGACGTGGGCTTCCTGCCGCCGGTGGTGCATATCCGCGACAACCTGGAACTGAAGCCCAACGATTACGTCATTCTGCTGTCCGGGGTGGAAGTCGGCCGCGGTCTCGCCATGCCCGGCCAATGGCTGGCCATCGATCCGGGCGGCGTAACGATCAAGCTGAAGGGAACGGCAACCACCGATCCGGCCTTCGGCCTGCCGGCCACCTGGATCGACGCCGCGCTGCGCGACCAGGCGCAGGTGGCGGGTTATACGGTGGTGGACGCCAGCACGGTGGTGGCAACCCATCTGAACCATCTGATGCATCGCCACGGCTCCCAGCTGCTGGGACGCCAGGAAGTCCAGCAACTGCTGGACCGCATCGCTCGCGAAGCGCCCAAGCTGGTCGAGGACCTGGTGCCCAAGACCCTGCCGCTGACGGTGCTGCAGAAGGTGCTGCAAGGCCTGCTGGCCGAAGAAGTCCCGATCCGCGATATGCGCTCGATCGTGGATACCTTGTCCGAACACGCGCCGCGCCTTTCGGCGCTGAATGCCACCACAGGCGGCCAGCCGGATGTCGGCGAACTGATCGCCCTGGTACGGCGCGCGCTGGGCCGCGCCATTACGCAGCAGTGGTTCCCGGGCGAAGGCGAAGTGCGCGTGATCGCACTGGACGTCAAGCTCGAGCGCGTGCTGTCGCAGGCCATCACCACCAGCGGCGTCCTGGAGCCGGGCCTGGCCGATACGCTGCTGCGCGAGGCACGCGCCGCCGTCAGCCGCCAGGAAGCCCTGGGCAACGCGCCCGTCCTGGTGGTGTCGCCGGTGCTGCGTCCGGCATTGTCCCGCTTCCTGCGCCACCACGTTCCGCAGCTTGGCGTGCTGGCCAACACCGAAATTCCGGATGAACGCATCGTGCGAGTCACAGCGCTGATCGGGGGTAACGCTTGAAGATCACCCGCTTTTTCGCGGCGACCCACCGCGAGGTGATGCGCGAGGTGCGCATGGCCTTGGGGCCCGACGCACTGATTATTTCCAGCCGCAGCATCGACGGCGGCGTGGAGGTCATGGCAACCGATCCCTCGGCCATCGATGACGAGGGCCGGATCGTTTTCAGCGAACCGGAGGCGGCTGTTGCCGAGCCGAGCATCGCGCAAGCCGTGCCGACAGCCGCGCCGACAGCCGCGCCAACAGCCGCGCCGGCCACCGAAATGCGCGCATACGCGCCGCGTGTCGGCGACAACAACGGCTATCGCGCGGCCGAGCCGATGGCCATCGAACCGCGGGTGGTCGAACCCGCCGTGGTTGAGGCGCGCACGGCCGGGATTCCGCCCGCCGCGCCGCGCATGCGGGTGCCGCCCGCGCCCGTCTACGGCACGAGCGATAACACCTTCGCGCTGGTGGACGAGGAAACCAGCCAGTATCAACCGGTGGGCCTGCCCGTGCCCGACACGAGCCATACGGCCGAAGCGCTCAACGCGCTGCGCGGCGCGCTGGAAACGCGCATCGACGGCCTGATGTGGGGCAAGGGCCTGAGCCGCGAGCCCGTGCCGACGACGCTGTTCCGCACGCTGATGGAGGCCGGCTTCAGCACCAACCTGATCCGCGCCATGCTGGTGCGCCTGCCGCCGCGCATGTCGTTCGCCGCTGCCATGAACTGGGCGCGCAACGAGTTGATCAATCACGTGCCGGTGCTGGGCAACGAAGATGATCTGCTGGGCAACGGCGGCGTTTTCGCGCTGGTCGGTCCCACCGGCGTCGGCAAGACCACCACCCTGGCCAAGCTGGCCGCGCGCTGCGTGGCCCGCGTGGGCCGCGATCAGGTCGCCATGCTGACCACCGATAACTTCCGGATCGGTGCGCACGAACAGCTACAGATCTACGGCCGCCTGATGGGCGTGCCGACGCGGTCGGTGCGTGATGTCGCGCAATTGCGCGAAACCCTGGCGGAACTGGGCGCGCGCAAGATCATCCTGATCGACACGACGGGCATCAGCCAGCGCGACCGGCACGTGGCCGAGCAGGCCGCCATGCTGTGCGGCGCGGGCCGGCCGGTCCAGCGCCTGGTGGTACTGAACGCCGCCAGCCAGGGCGACACCCTGGACGAAGTGGCGCATGCCTACCGCAACGGTGCCGACGAGGACGTGCGCGGTTGCATCATCACCAAGATCGACGAAGCGTCGCGCTACGCCGCGGCGCTGGATACGGCGATTCGCCACCGGCTGCCGATCCACTACGTGTCGCGCGGCCAGCGCGTGCCCGAACATATGGACGTGCCGACCGCGGACGAACTGGTGGACGGCGCTTTCGCCTGCCTGCGGCGTCCCGCGCTGTACACGCCCAGCGAGGCCGATCTGGCGGCGCTGTGGTCGGCATCGCGCGACGAGGCCGGCGGCCTGCTGGGGATGGATCCGGTGCGGCGGCGCCAGTTGCTGGCGTCCGCCATGTTGCGGCCGCAGGGCGCCAGCACCGAAACCGAACAGGACATGGATGCGGCGTTGGCGTGGATCAACACCGATCCCGCTTGCGTGCAGGCGCGCGAGCTGTGGCGCGGCTTCCGCGGCGATCAACCGTTGGCGACGCCATCCCTGGTCCGCATGCCGCTGGACATGGTGCGTGCCGAGTTTTCGGCGACCTGCTCGAAGCATCTGCTGGTGCTGCATGGGCAGGTGTCCATGAGCGGGCAGGGCATGCCTGGCGGGACGCTGATGTCCTCGCTGCTGATGAGCGATCGTGGCGCCGCGTTGGCGGCTCCGGTACAGCAGTTGGCGCTGGAACACGGTACTGTGTCGAGCATCGAGACGGCCGGTTCGCCGCACGCCAACGTGGCGGACGCCCTGGAGGCGCGCGCGGGCTGGCTGCAGTCCATGTTGAAGCCGCTGCCCGTGGTGCATTTGATCTCGGCGGGAACCGCGGCCCTGTGGCAATCGCTGTCCGCCCAGGGCATGGACTGGATGTCGCGCTGCACCGGTGCGCTGCGCGTGATCCAGGACGAAACGCCGACGACGCTGCAGGCGATCGGCAAGACCCTGGGTTACGTGCCGGTGGGAGAGGCCGGCGACATGGTGGGCTTGAGCCACGTCGCGGGCGAGGCCGTCGTGCCGCTGCGGCTGTGGGCCGCCGGCACCGAAGTAATGCTGGCTGGACGCGGCGCCGACACGACGCCGGTGCGGGTCGTCTGCGCCAAGCTGATCGATCCGAAGGGCCGCGTGGTTCAGCAGATCTATGGCCTGACCAATGTCGGCGTGGCACAGGCGGACGCCGCCGCGGTCGCGCGCTGGCTGGTCCTGCACGATCACGCCAAGACCACGTTCCGCTACATGTCTCACGCCTGGCAGCCCCTGTCCGGCAGCGCGGTGGGCAACGACTCCACCTTGCGGCAGGTGCTGATGGCCGGCCAGCTTGGCGCGGCGTGCTGGCAATTGGCCCATGCGCCATCGGCCGCCGTCATGCGCGGTTTGCTGCAAAGCCTGATGGGTCCCGAGCGCAAACTGCCCGCGCGGCTGGTACCGCCGGCGCTATTGCGATTCTTCGCGATGGTGGAGATGGCTGGAGAGGACGGCGCGGTCCGCTAACGACGCCCGCCAACGCGGCTTACCGCGATGTCAAAACAAAAGGCCGGCGTGATGCCGGCCTTTTTTGCATCGCTCGCGGCGGATTACGTCGCGATGATGGTCTTGCCCGTATTACCCTGCCGCGAACGGCCGTTGGCTTCGTACAGTCCGGATCGCTTGGTCATGGCTTGCAGCGCGTCCAGGGCTTCTTCGGTGTAGCGCAGGTGCATCTCGATCAGAGCGCCATTGCGGTCATTGATTCCGGCCGCCGCGGCGCAACGGTTCAACAGCTGACGCCATGTTTCGGCGATTTCGACATGGTGTTCGGCGGCTTCGGTGGTGCCCTTGTGCCCCGGGCCGAAACCCAGCTCGTTGAGCAAAGCATCCCGGCGGTCGCTTAACGCATGTAGCCGCGCGGCGATGCCGTTCTTGGACTCGGTGATGGCATTCAGTGCATTGAACGACTGGCGCTCCGTCAAGGCGACGGTTTCAGAGCCCAGCAATTCGGTGAATTCGACAACCAACGCATCTTCTTCCAGCAGACATTGTTGCAGTTTTTCCGTGGCGTTCATGGTGTCTTGACGGGTAGTAGTAGTTCAGGGGGGTGGTTACTTCAATAATTCCTTGGCGCTGGCGATCAGGCCGTCGGCGATCTTGGTCGGATCGATCTTGAGCTGGCCGGCCGCGATGGCATCGCGGATCGCTTGAACCTTGGCGGTATCGATGTCGCCGGCGCCGCTCTGCAGATCGACCAGTTTGCGCGACATCGGGCTCAGATCCACCTGGGCGCTGCTCGACCCGCCCGTGGCGACACCGCCATAGGTCTGGCCGAGCGCGGCACGCGTGCTGCCGGTTTCGGCGCTGGACGTCGATGGCCGGCTGGTCGAGGAATTGATCTTCACGGTCGAAATCCCGCGGAACGGGCTCCTGGGTCTGCAGGCCGAGCAGCCTGCCTATGCCACTGTAACGGCAAGTTCATCATGAACTTTAGGGATGCGGCCATGAGTTTACTGGGCTGCAACATCTGCGGAACATCGGCCATCGGGGTGCAACTGCCTATTTTGTTCAGGTTTTTGTCAGATTCGGTCCAAGCCGGGCAGCCTTACAGCGGTACCTCGACATTGCCCTGGGGTTGCAGGATTCCGCTGACGATCTGGCCGGAAGATGTCTTGACTTCCACCGTGGACCCAGGTGCCGCGTTTTGCATGACCTGGCCTTCGCTGCTGACCACGAACCCCGCGCCGCGCGCCGTGATGCGCACCATTTGTCCGCGCTGCACCGAGCCGGCGCTGCGCAGATTCGTCGCGCGGATGGGCTGGCCCATGCCGATGCGGTAGCTGGCCGTCATGCCGATCACGCTCTGCGGATCGGTAATGGCGCCCGGGGGCAGGTTTATCAGGTCGCCGTCGCGCGGCGCCAAGTCGTTCATTTGCAGTGTCTCGCCGGCATTGATCGGCCGCGCCGCCACGAAATACTGGCCCGGCAAGCTGACGCTGGCCTGCACGTACACATTCCAGGGCTTGGGCGCGGTGCAGCGCACGCCGACGCTCATACGGGCGCGCGGTCGCATGGGGCCCGTGGTGTAAGCGGTCAGGGCATCGCAGGCGGGCAGCCGGTCGGTGCGGACTTCGTCGATCTGGATATTCGGCTGGGCCGGCAAGGAGGACAACTGCTGCAGCAGATAGTCCTGCGCGACCTGCTGGACGGCGGCCGGATCCTGCGGGCGGTCGAGCGGCTGAGCCTGGGCGCGTACCGCGCCGGGCAGGGCGCCCTGGGCGGCAAGCGCCAGGACAAGGAACAGAAGACGTCGACTCATGGGTAACCCCGCGGTAGGCCGCAGAGACAAGATGGATTGAATTGTAGAAGCGCGGCCGCGGAAGCAATACCCGAATTGGCGGACGAATAGTCGGTTATTTGGATGATTGTGGGGCGCTTCCCGCACCTATGATTCCTTCCGTGCCGAAAGGTCTCCTCATGCAGCGTCGTTCCGGAAGGGGCGGGCGCTTTTCGCCTTGGGACGGCCTGGACGCGAAACTAGAAGGGACGCGACCCGGATGATAGACCGCCTTAGCCAGGACCTTGGATTCTTCCAGCAATCGCTGGATCTGCGCGCGCAGCGCCAGGAAGTTCTGTCGTCCAACATCGCCAACGCCGATACGCCCAACTACAAGGCGCGCGACTTCGATTTCCGTTCCGCCCTGGAAGGCGCGATGGGTTCGAACATGAATCTGCCCGCGGTGAGCCTGGCGCTGACTTCGCCGCGCCACATTCCCGCCCAGGGCCCGACCCAGCCTACCGTGGACCTGCTGTACCGGAATCCGTTCCAGGCCAGCATGGACGGCAACACCGTGGATATGGACGGCGAGCGGGTGCGCTTCGCCGACAACACGCTGCACTACCAGAGTACGTCCACCGTCCTGACCGCCAAGATCAAGGACATGCTTATGGCTGTTTCCGAATAACGCCGACACAGGATAAACCATGGGTTTGTTGAGCATTTTCGATATCGCGGGTTCGGCCTTGACGGCACAGTCGCAGCGCATGAACGTGACGGCCAGCAATCTGGCCAACGCGGATAGCGCGGTCGGTCCGGATGGCCAACCCTACCGGGCGCGCCAGGTGGTGTTCCAGGTGAATCCGTCGGAAGGCCAGTTGACCGGCGCCGAAATCGGCGGCGTGCGCGTGGCCGGCATCGTCCAGGACAACGCACCGATGAAGCGCCTGTACGACCCCACCAATCCGCTGGCCGACAACCAGGGCTACGTCACCATGCCCAACGTCGATCCGGTGGCCGAGACGGTGAACATGATTTCGGCATCGCGCTCGTACCAGGCCAATGTCGAAGTGCTGAACACCGCCAAGGCGCTGATGCAGAAAACACTGACGATAGGCCAATAACAAGGCGACGGACGCCGCCCGCTGCGCGGCGTCCATGGATAGATACCGGAGTCTTGCATGACCACCACCAGCAACGTCAATAACAACACCAGCACGCCCGCCGCGTCGTCGTCGGACAGCTCGTCCACTTCGTCCAGCGCATCCAGCGCGCAGTCCCTGCAGGATCAGTTCCTGACGCTGCTGGTAGCCCAGATGAACAACCAGGATCCGCTCAATCCGATGGACAACTCCCAGTTGACCTCGCAGTTGGCGCAGATCTCCACCGTGCAGGGCATACAGGACCTGAAGACGGTCATGCAGACCATCAGCAGCCAGGTCGACCTGGGCCAGTCGATGGACGCGGTGTCGATGATCGGCAAGCAGGTGCTGTTCCCGGGGGATTCCATGAAGATGGATACCGATTCCACCGGCGCGCGCATCATGACCCCGATCGGTATCGACGTGCAGTCGGATGCCCACGACGTCACGATGAAGATCATGGACAGCAACGGCCGCGTGGTCCGCACCATGGACCTGGGCGCCGAGCAAGCCGGCATCGTCACGCCCACGTGGGATGGCAAGGATGACAGCGGCAACGTCATGGCGGACGGCAAGTACACCTTCACGGTGCAGGCGACGGACGAAAACGGCAATGCCGTGACCGCCGACCCGCTGACCTACGGCCAGGTCGGCGGCGTTTCTTATGGCACACAGGGCGTGCGCCTGGATCTGGGCCTGGCCGGCCAGGTCAGTATGCTGGATGTACGCAAGGTTTTGGGTAGCTAGAGGGGCCACCCCCGAAGCGCTGCCGCGCTTCCCCCTCAAGGGGGCGACGCTGGCGGACCGGCGGAGCCGGCTCCGGCGGCGTCCCCGATCGGGAGGCGCCTGTTTTATGGGTCGTGGGTGGTGTATGGCACTGGTTAGACAGGGGTGGCATTGCCGCCAGGGGCTGGTCCGCCGGCTTTCATTAACTTTCTGAATAAGCGAGAGAACGAATGGGTTTCGGACAAGGACTTAGCGGCTTGGATGCCGCGTCGCAGAATCTGGACGTGATCGGCAACAACATCGCCAACGCGAACACGGTCGGCTTCAAGGCCGCCACCGCAACGTTCGCCGACATCTACGCCTCGTCGCGCGTCGGCCTGGGCGTGAAAGTCGCCTCTATCGACCAGCGCTTCACGGTCGGCAACGTGACGTCGACCGGCGGCCAGTACGACCTGGCCATCGACGGCGCGAACGGTTTCTTCCGTCTGGTCGACGCCAGCGGCTCGATTTCCTATACCCGCAACGGCCAGTTCGGTATCGACAAGAACAACAATATCGTCAACGCAGCCGGCCAGCAGTTGACCGGCTACGGTCCCGGCGGCGTGGGTACGGCACCGGTGCCGCTGTCGCTGCCGACGGCCAATATCGCGCCGGCCGCGACCACGACTTCGGGCTTTACCGCCAACCTGAACGCCAACGCGGCCGTGATCGATCCGACCGCTACGCCTTTCGATCCGACGAATACGGCGACGTATACCGATTCGCAACCGATGACGGTGTACGACTCGCTGGGCAATTCGCACCAGATGACCACGTACTTCGCCAAGCGCGCGGGTACGGGCGGCCCGCCGGCCACCACCAGCGTCTACGACGTGTACTACACGCTGGACGGTGCCGCCATGGCGCCGACCACCGCCACCGCGGCGACGCCGCCGGTTTGGGGCGGCGCGACCCAGCTGACGTTCGACAGCTCCGGCCGCCTGACCAACACGCCGCCGACGGTCAATCTGTCGTTCGCGCAGCCCGGCGGCGCGTCGTCGCCCGCGGCTCCGCTGGCCATCACCATCGACTACACCGGCACCTCGCAATTCGGTGGCGATTTCTCCGCCGACTTCACGCCGAATGGCAACACCACGGGTGAGTTCACCAACATCACCTTCGGCAAGGACGGCAGCATCGTCGCGAACTACAGCAACGGCAAGACGCAGACCGTCGGCACCGTGGCACTGGCCAACTTCAACAACGTGAATGGCCTGCAGCCGATCGGCGACAACAACTGGAGCGAAACCTCCGAGTCCGGCCAGGCCGTGCTGGGCCAGCCCGGCACCAATGGTCTGGCGACCTTGGCCGGCCAGGCGGTGGAAGAGTCCAACGTGAACCTGAGTACCGAACTGGTCAACATGATCGTGGCGCAGCGCACCTACCAGGCCAACACGAACACGATCAAGACGCAGGATCAGGTGCTGCAATCCCTGTTGGCCATTCAGTAATCGCGACGGTAATCGAAACCCGGGCAGGATAAGAGCGCATGGATCGAGTCATTTACACCGCCATGAACGGTGCGGCACGGATCAACGAAGAGCAGTCCGTTCTGACCAACAACATGGCGAACGTCAATACGCCCGGCTTCCGGGCGCAGATGGCGGCGTATCGTTCGGTGCCCGTCAACGACGGCACGAGCCTGCCTACCCGGGTTTCGACTGTCGCGTCGACGCCGCGCAACGATTTCTCGCCTGGCGTGATGGATGCGACGGGCCGCGACCTGGATATCGCCGTGACCGGCGACGGCTGGATCGCGCTGCAGACGCCGCAGGGCGAGGCCTACACCCGCGCGGGCGACCTGCAGGTCGGCGTCAACGGCCTGCTGCAGACCGCGCAGGGCGTGCCGGTGCTGTCCAACCAGAACGGCACGATCGACGTACCGCCCAATGCGACGCTGACCATCGCATCGGACGGCACGATCACCGCCATCGGCGCGGGCGACCCGCCCAACACCACCCTGAATCTGGGGACGATCAAGCTGGCCAGCCCGCCGCTGGCATCGCTGGTGCATGGCGACGACGGCGTGTTCCGCCGTGTCGCGGCCAACGGCCAGCCGGCGCCGGCCATGCCCGCCGATCCCACGCTGCGCGTCATGCCCGGCGTGCTGGAAGGCAGCAACGCCAATGCCGCGGCATCCATGGTCGGCATGATCGAGAATTCCCGCCGTTTCGAAATGCAGATGCAGGTCATCCGCGACGCGCAGACGAACGAAGACAAGGCCAACACCCTTCTGTCCGTCAGCTGATTATTTAGTACGTATTTACCGTGACGCGGCCCCGCCGCGCACCCAGGAGCCTTACCACCATGCTACGTTCGCTCTGGATCGCCAAGACCGGCCTGGAAGGCCAGCAGACTTCGCTGGACGTGATTTCCAACAACCTGGCCAACGTCAACACCAACGGCTTCAAGCGCGGCCGCGCCGTGTTCCAGGACTTGATGTACCAGACCTTGCGCCAGCCCGGCGCCCAGGTCGGCGACGCCAATCAATTGCCCTCCGGCTTGCAGCTGGGCACGGGTACTCGCGTGGCCGCCACGGAACGCCTGCATACCGAAGGCAACCTGACCAACACCAGCGATCCGATGGATATCGCGATCCAGGGCCAGGGTTTCCTGAATGTCCAACTGCCCGACGGCACCGACGCCTACACGCGCGACGGCGCTCTGCAGGTGGACCAGAACGGCCAGCTGACCACCGCCGGCGGCCTGGTGCTCCAGCCGCCCATCAACGTGCCGAATAACGCGCTGTCGCTGACCATCGGCAAGGACGGTACCGTGTCGGTGACGCAGCCCGCCGCGCCCGGCACCAGCGTGCAGATCGGCCAATTGCAGCTGGCCAATTTCATTAACCCCAACGGTTTGCAGGCGGTTGGCGATAACCTTTACCTGGAAACGGACGCTTCCGGTGCGCCGAATATCGGCCAGCCCACGGTGGACGGCCTGGGCAGCATCATGCAGCAGTACGTCGAAACATCCAACGTGAACGTCGCCGAGGAACTGGTGAACATGATCACCACCCAGCGCGCCTACGAAATGAACAGCAAGGCGGTCGAAACCTCCGACCAGATGCTCTCCCGCCTGACCCAGCTTTGATGAGCAGATCCATGCGCGCCGTGCGTTTTGTTGGGGCCATTTTCTCGACCGGGCCAACCCGTTGGCGCAGCGTTGGGGCCGCTTTTCTTTTGATGGCCGGGCTTTCCGGCTGCACGCTGATACCGCCGGAGCCGGTGGTGCTTGGGCCGACCACGGCCATGCCGCCGGCGCCACAGGTTCCGACACCGCTGCCGGACGGCTCCATTTATCAGCCGACGGTCTACGGCAACTATCCGCTGTTCGAGGACCGCCGGCCGCGCAATGTGGGCGACGTCGTAACCGTCGTGCTGGAAGAAAAAACCGCGGCGGCCAAGAACGTGGCGACCAACACCACCCGCACGTCCAGCACCGACAACAGCATCGCGGCGTCCCCCGGCTTCATGAGCAGCTGGTTCAATGCCAAGCTGGACACCAATACGACGGGCAGCAACGTCAACAAGGGTGCGGGCGACAGCAGCGCCAACAATACCTTCACGGGCGTCCTGACCACCACGGTGGTCGGCGTGCTGCCCAACGGCAACCTGCAGGTTGCCGGCGAAAAGCAGATCGCCATCAACCGCGGCAGCGAATACATCCGCTTCTCTGGTGTGGTGGACCCGCGTTCCGTCACCGGCCTGAATACCGTGTCCTCCACCCAGGTAGCCGATGCCCGCATCGAATATCGCAGCAAGGGTGTGATGGACGAAGTTCAGACCATGGGCTGGCTGCAGCGCTTCTTCCTGATCGCCAATCCGTTCTGATATGACGCATCCCAACGCCTCCCCAACCCTGATCCGCCGCGCGGCGAGCGCGCTGCTGGCGGCCGCGCTGCTGGCCATGGCCAGCGTTGCCGGCGTCGCGCATGCCGAACGCCTGAAGGATCTGGCCACGATCCAGGGCGTGCGCGGCAACCAGCTGATCGGCTACGGTCTGGTCGTGGGGCTGGACGGCACCGGCGACCAGGTGCGCCAGGCGCCGTTCACGCAGCAGAGCGTCACCAACATGCTGTCGCAACTCGGCGTGACCATGCCGAGCAACAGCAATATGCAGTTGAAGAACGTCGCCGCCGTCATGGTCACCATGAGCCTGCCCGCCTTCGCGCGGCCAGGCCAGAACTTCGATGTGGTGGTGTCCTCCATGGGCAACGCCAAGAGCCTGCGCGGCGGCACGCTGCTGCTGACGCCCATGAAGGGGGCCGACGGCCAGGTGTACGCGCTGGCGCAGGGCAACATTCTGGTGGGCGGCGCCGGCGCATCCGCGGGCGGCTCCAGCGTGACGATCAACCAATTGAACGGCGGCCGCATCAGCAACGGCGCAGTGGTCGAGCGCGGCGTGCCGACCACCTTCGCGCGCAACGGCAACCTGTTCCTGGAACTGAACGAATTGGACTTCGGTACCGCGCAGAACGTCGCCGCGGCCCTGAACCGGCATTTCGGCGGTGGCATTTCCCAGGTGATAGATGGCCGCTCGATCCGCGTCCAGGCACCCGTGGATCCCGCTGCCCAGGCCGCCTTCATTTCGCAGCTGGAAAACCTGCAGGTCACGCGCGCGCCGGCCACGGCCAAGGTCATCGTCAACGCCCGTACCGGGTCGGTGGTCATGAACCGTACCGTCATGCTGGAAGAATCCGCGGTCGCCCACGGCAATCTGTCAGTGGTGGTCAACCAGACCAACGCCGTCTCGCAGCCCAATACGCCGTTCGGCGGCGGCCAGACCGTGGTCGTGCCTAATACCCAGATCGACGTGCGCCAGGAAAACGGCTCGCTGCAGCATTTGCGCACCAGCGCCAACCTGGCCGACGTGGTGCGGGCGCTCAACGCCCTGGGCGCCACGCCGCAGGACCTGCTCGCCATCCTGCAGGCCATGCAAACCGCCGGCGCGTTGCGCGCCGAGTTGGAGATAATCTAAGCCATGGCGCTCGGCTCCTCTCCGACTTCGGGCGCCGGCCAGCCGTCGATCTTCGATTTCGGCTCGTTGTCCAGCCTGCATCACGATGTGACCAGCCAGCCGGGGTCCGCCGAGAAGCAGGCGCAGGTCGCCCATCAGTTCGAAGCCGTCTACATCCAGATGTTGCTCAAGCAAATGCGGCAGGCCACCATGAAAAGCGGCCTGCTGGATTCGCATGAGTCGCAGATGATGCAGTCGATGGCCGACGAGCAACTGGCCCTGCAGTTGGCCAACCCCGGCATCGGCCTGGCGCAATCGCTGCTGAAACAAATGCAGGCCAACCAGCCGGCCACGGGCGATGCGGCGCAGGCCGACGCCCAGCCCATGAAGCCCCTGGACCTGGCCGCACGGACGGTGAACTCCGATTCGTCCAATCCGGAAGTCGCGGCGCTGCTGCGGATGATGCGGCGCGGCGGCGCGTCCGACCGTGCCCTGGCGGCCGCCGAGGGCGCGCCCGACCACGTGGTGGATTTCGTCGAACAGATGGCGCCGGCCGCCAAGGCCGCCGAACGCCAGAGCGGCGTGCCGGCCCGCCTGATCCTGGGCCAGGCCGCTCTGGAATCCGGCTGGGGCCAGCGCGAAATCCGCTATCCGGACGGCCGCACCAGCTACAACCTGTTCGGCATCAAGGCCGGCGACGGCTGGAAGGGCAAGACGGTCAACGTCCTGACCACCGAATATGAAAACGGCACGCCC
>DATJHN010000127.1:0-3500 GCA_035493915.1 Bordetella sp. | reverse complement strand
GTTCCGGCCGGCGGTAGCCGCCATCGTCGATGAACGCCAGATATTCGCCCTGCGTGACGGGACGGCGCGCAAGTTGGAAAGGCCGCAATAGCACCTGATGCACGGGCGTTTCGTTATCGAAACAGAAATCCTTGCCCTCGTAGCCCATCTGGACGATGCCGCCGGGATGGTCCAGCCACGCTTGCGGCGCGGCGGCCAGCACCGCGTGCGGCCGGGGCGCACTGGCGTACGCGGGGCGAAGTGCATTGCACGACAACAGGTGCTTGACGTCCGTCAGGATCAATTCCTGATGTTGCTGTTCGTGATGCAGGCCGAGCTGCACCAGCTCAGTCATGTCGGCATCGTCGGCGATGCCTGGGATCAGGCGCGCCATGGCGGCATCGACGTGCGCGCGGTACGCGACGATATCCTGCAAGGGCGGACGCGTGAGCAGCCCGCGCTGCGGTCGCGGATGTCTTTCGCCGATGGCGTTGTAATAGGAATTAAATAGAAAGCCGTAGCGTGGATGAAAAAGCGCATAGTCCGGCAAATTCGGCTGCAGCAGGAAGGTTTCGAAAAACCATGTCGTGTGTGCCAGATGCCATTTGACCGGACTTGCATCCGGCATGGACTGTGCTTGACAGTCTTCGGCGCTCAGTGGCGCGGCCAGCGCAAGACTGGCGGCTCGCACCGTCTCGTAGTGAGTCAAAAGGGAAGGGGCGGCATCGGCACGCTTTGCCGGCCGCGTCGAGGTGTGGGGTGTATCCATGATCTTTGTACGTGCGATGTTTCCAGGCGCGTGCGCTGGTCTCAGGCCCGGGCGCAAAAAACCGCGAACCATTCGCGCGCGTCCGTCCAGTATCGGATCTGGCCGAAGCCCGCGCGTGCCAACATGGCCTTGAAGGCGTGCGGGCGATATTTGTATGAGTCCTCGGTATGGATTCTTTCGCCTTCGTCGAAGCGCCGTTCGCCGCCGGGCCAGGTAACCGTGGTGGCGGCGCGCGCCCGCAGATGCATTTCCATGCGTGAGCGCGCTTCGTTGAACCAGGCGACATGCTGCCACTGTGCGAGATTGAAATCCGATCCCAGGATGGCGTTGACATGACGCAGCAGATTCAGATTGAACGCGGCCGTCACGCCTACCGCGTCGTCATACGCGGGTTCCAGTATGTCGCGGGCCTTGACCAGATCGACGCCGATGATCAGCGCACCATCGGCGCATTGCCTGCGGATGCTCGACAGCAGGTCGGCGGCATGTTCGGGGCGCAGATTGCCGATGCTGGAGCCTGGATAAAAGAATGCGCGCCGTTCCGCGTGTACCTCGTCGGGCAGGCTCAGCTCATTGAAAAAGTCCATACCGAGCGCGGTGATATCCAGATCCGGATAATGGTCGGCGATTCGCTTGACAGCGGCCTTCAGATAATCGACGGATATGTCGATCGGTACATAGTGATCAGGGCGCATGTAGGCCAGCAAGCGCTCCGCCTTCGCGCAATCGCCGGCGCCCAGGTCGATCAAGCTATGGATAGCACCCGCATGCGCCACGATTTCCGCCGAGTGGCGTGCGAATATTTCGTTTTCGCAGCGGGTCGGATAGTACTCATCCAATAGTGTGATGGCGGTAAACAGGCTGGAGCCGAGTTCATCGTAGAGAAACTTTGGACTGATTTCCGACTGGGGCTTTACAAGCCCGTCCAGCAACTCTTTTCTTACCGTATCGGCGGTCTCAACATGGCGTTGGTGAAAGCGTGGTTCGGGCGATCGTGCCGACGGCGCCGCGGACGGGGCGACGGCATCGGTCAGGGAAGGCGACGAATACGAGGGAGAACGCATGCCAAATCCTTGTGTAGGGCCGATAAGCGGCCAAGTGTGGGGGAGAGCAACCGCCGTTCCCGGGGACGGCCGACCTGTATGAAAAGGTATTGGCGGGCTGAAATAGCGCTTTACCCATCGTTGCGAAAGAAAAGGGCTGGCGCCATCGTCAAGCTCGACAATGGGTCATACGGTACGCCGTCCCCTTTGTACGCCGTGCCCTTTGTCACCTGCAAGGGTTTTTTCAAGGAGAGACCATGAACTCGAATTCCCATAGCGCAGAACTCCTGGCCAATAAGGAAAAGGTCGCCGCCAGCTTGCGGGAATTGATGGCCGGTACGGAAGACCTGCTTCGTTCCACTGCCTCTTATACGGGCGAAGAAGTCGAGCGCGCGCGCGAGCGTCTGAAGAGCCAATTGGAAAATGCCCGCAGTATGGCAGGCACATGGGAAAGCACGGCTGCTGAGCGGTATCGCTATGTCGCCGATGCTACCGACGAGTACGTGCATGAGAATGCCTGGAAGTCCATCGGCATGGCAGCCGTGGTGGGCTTGTTGCTCGGCGCGTGCCTGTCGTCCGGCCATGATCGCCGTTAGGCGGGCCACAACCCATACTTCGGCCAAGAGACGCCATTATGCCTAGAATTGTGGTCGCACGATTCGATACCCTGCCGGACGCGGCCAGCGCGGCGCACGCGCTGGTGGGGGATGGGTTTCGCGAAGACGCAGTCTGCGTCTTTCGCGCTACCGAACGCGGCGAGCGCTGGCCCGGCCGTCTCGTCCACGAGGCAATGGCCAGGACGGCGGCCTTGGGCGCCGCCGGCGCGGCCGTTGGCGTTGCCGTTACGGTGCTGATAAACGTACCCGATGCGTACAGTGTGCTCATCGCGGCGGTGGGGGCGCTTGCCGGATCGTTGACCGCCGCGGTATTGACGAATGCCGAACGGCGTGGCGCCACGGACGGCGGCTTGCCTTCGCAAGCGGCCTTCGTGGCTGTCGTGGTACCGCCAGGCCAGGAAGCCAAAGGTACCCAGCTGCTGCGCGATGCCGGCGGCCATAGTATGGAGAGGCTGAGAGGCCGGCATATTCCGTCCGAGTTGTTCCGCAGCCGTGAAGGCATGAACGCTCAGTTTCGGACAGGCTTCCCCATTTCATGACGTTCAGGAGACTGCAATGAAAGCCGGACGTACCGACGAACATGATAAGCCCGCGAGCGGCGATGCGAGCGTCGCCGACAAGCACCAGGAAAAGAGCAGGGAAGGGCCGGCGCGCGTGCCGCATGAATTGGACAAGCAGCAGGACTGGGACAAGGCGGCAAAGGATCGCGGCTTCCAGCAAGGCGACCAGGGCGGCTATAAGGGCGATTACGACCAGGGCAAGTACGAGACCGGCGATTTCGGTTTTCCGCGCACGGAAGACACGGAGCGCGGTGCCGGGCCGCGGCAGGCCAGGCCATCGTCGGCCACGGGAGAGCCCAAGAAATAAAACGCGCAAGCCAAGCAGTAAAAGGAAGGGCTGCCCCGTATCTCGTCACAAGGAATAAAGGGTAGCTCGCCCGTCGGTCCTGATTTTAAAAAGAAGAACGATGAAACGCCTATTGCGGGCCTGCTGGCTTGCGGTATTCACTTGCCTGCTTGCTTCCTGCGCCACGGTACCCGATACCGGGCAAGGGACGATGCCGCGCAGCCAGATACGCATCGCCACGGATTC
>DATJHN010000126.1:0-39408 GCA_035493915.1 Bordetella sp. | reverse complement strand
GGGCACCATCACGCCCATGTTCACGACTTCGAAGTTATTGCACTGGAGCACCACCGACACGATGTTCTTGCCGATATCGTGCACGTCGCCCTTGACGGTGGCGATGACCATCTTGCCCTTGGCCCGCACGTCGCCGCCGGCAGCGGCGATCTGGCGCTTTTCTTCCTCGATGAAGGGCACCAGGTGCGCCACGGCCTGCTTCATCACGCGGGCGGATTTGACCACCTGCGGCAGGAACATTTTGCCTTCGCCGAAAAGGTCCCCGACGATATTCATGCCGTCCATCAAGGGGCCTTCGATGACCTCGATGGGACGGCCGCCGCGCGCTTCGATCTGCTGCCGTACGGTTTCGGTGTCCTCGACGATGAACGTCGTGATTCCGTGCACCAGGGCATGCGCCAGGCGCTGCTCGACCGGCTGCTCGCGCCAGGCCAGGTCTTCTTCCCGCTTGGCGCCCGATCCCTTGACGGTTTCGGCGAACTGCACCAGCCGTTCGGTAGGGGTACGCTCGTCGTCCGGCTCGGTCTTGCCGACCGGTCCGGCGCGATCCAGGATCACGTCCTCGACCAGATCGCGCAGCTTGGGATCGAGATCGGCGTACACACCCAGCTGGCCGGCATTGACGATGCCCATCGTCAGGCCTTCGCGAATGGCGTAGTACAGGAAGACCGTATGGATGGCCTCGCGCATCGGCTCGTTGCCGCGGAACGAGAAGCTGACGTTGGAAATACCGCCCGACAGGCGCGCGTGCGGCAGGTTCTGGCGTATCCAGGTCACGCCCTCGATGAAATCGAGCGCATAGCGGTTGTGCTCCTCGATCCCCGTGGCGACCGCGAACACGTTGGGATCGAAGATGATGTCCTCGGGCAGGAAGCCTTCCTGGTTGACCAGCAAATCATAGGCGCGGCCACAGATTTCCTTGCGACGCTCCAGCGTATCGGCCTGGCCCTGTTCGTCGAAGGCCATCACCACCATGGCCGCGCCGTAGCGGCGGCACAAGCGCGCGTGATGCAGGAAGGGTTCGATGCCTTCCTTCATGGAGATCGAATTGACCACCGGCTTGCCCTGCACGCACTTCAGGCCGGCCTCGATGACTTCCCACTTGGAGCTGTCTATCATTACCGGCACGCGGGCGATGTCCGGCTCGGACGCGATCAGGTTCAGGAAACGCGCCATGCAGGCCACCGAATCCAGCATGGCCTCGTCCATATTGATATCGATGATCTGCGCGCCGTTCTCCACCTGTTGGCGCGCCACGGCCAGCGCCTCGTCGTATTTTTCCTCGCGGATCAGGCGGGCGAACATCTTGCTGCCCGTGACGTTGGTGCGCTCGCCGACGTTGACGAACAGCGTGTCTTCGTCGATGTTCAAGGGCTCCAGGCCCGACAGGCGCGTCTTGACCGGGACTTCCGGCACGACGCGCGGCGTCAGGCGGACAACCTTTTCCGCGATGGCCTGGATGTGTTCCGGCGTGGTGCCGCAACAGCCGCCCGCCATGTTCACCAGCCCCGCGCGCGCGAATTCCTCCAGCAGCGCCGAGGTATCGGCCGGCGACTCGTCGAAGCCGGTATCGCTCATGGGATTGGGCAGGCCGGCATTCGGGTAGACGCAGACATAGGCGTCGCAGATCTTGGACAGCTCGGCGACATAGGGGCGCATCAACGCGGCCCCCAGCGCGCAGTTCAGGCCGATCGTGACGGGACGTGCATGGCGCACGGAATTCCAGAATGCCTCGACCGTCTGGCCCGACAGGATGCGGCCCGAGGCGTCGGTCACCGTGCCGGAGATCATCACGGGCAGACGCACGCCCCGCTGTTCGAAGACTTCCTCTACCGCGAAGATCGCCGCCTTGGCATTCAGGGTATCGAAAATGGTTTCGATCAGGACGATGTCGATGCCGCCGTCCAGCAGACCGTTCAGCTGATCGATGTAGGCGGTGCGCAGTTCGTCGAAGGTGACGTTGCGCGCGCCCGGGTCGTTCACATCCGGCGATATCGACGCCGTCTTGGGCTGCGGTCCCAGCGCGCCGGCGACGAAGCGCGGCCGTTCGGGCGTGCTGTAGGCGTCGCAGGCCTCGCGCGCCAGCCTGGCCGATGCCACGTTCAGCTCATAAGCCAGCTCGGGCAGGTCGTAGTCGCCCTGGGCAATGGAGGTAGCGCCGAAGGTGTTGGTTTCGATGACGTCGGCACCGGCTTCCAGGTATTGCCGGTGGATCTCGGCGATGACGTGCGGCTGCGTCAGCGACAGCAGTTCGTTGTCGCCCTTCAGGTCCTTGCCATGCTCGGCGAAACGCTCGCCACGAAACTCCGCCTCGGACAGCTTGTAGCGCTGGATCATCGTGCCCATCGCGCCGTCCAGGATCAGGATGCGCGTATCCAGCGCGCGGACGAAGCCGGCACCGTGGGTGTAGGAGTCGATCGGATAAGGCAAGGTGGGATAGGACGGCACGGTCAATCCTGGAGTAAGGCGGGATGGATTGCAAAGAAGCAACCTGAGATGGTAACAAAGCGCGCGAAAACCCGGGTCCGTGATACATTCCGCCCCCTCGAACCGGTGCTTTCAGCGTATCCGCGCCCTTGGCGCGCCGCGTGGTGAAAGGTAAACGGGAAACAGGAAACATCGAGGTCGGCGGCCCATGAGGCGGCCGGCCGGATGCTCGGCCTGTGCTGCCCCCGCAACGGTCATCCCCCCTGCCCTGCTCCTCCATTGGACCGCGGGCAGCGGTGGGACAGCCCGATACCGGCCAGTTCGCCCGGGGAAGACGCGCGGCACGATACGCGCGCGACGCTGTCGGCCTGCCGTCTTCCGATTACTTGAACGACGTGCGGGGTCGCGCGTCATCACCAGGTCTCGTTATGAAGCCCCACTCCACCCGGCGCAGCGCCGGGCTGCTCGCCTGTCTGGTCCCCATCTGGGCCGCCGCCCAACAGAATCCGGCCGCCAGCGCCGCCCAACCCCCGGTCACCCAGCTCGATACCGTGGTCGTCACCGCGACCCGCTCGCCCGAGCCGCTGAAGGACGTGCTGGGCGATGTCAGCGTCATCGATCACGAAACCCTGCAGCGCGCCGGCCAGAGCAGCCTGGCCGAGGTCCTGTCGCGCACGCACGGTATCGAATATGCCAACAACGGCGGCCCGCAGAGCGTCACCAGCCTATTTATGCGCGGCGCCAACAGCAACCAGACGCTGGTGCTGGTGGACGGCCAGCGCATCAACAACGCCACCAATGGCATGGCGGCGCTGAACGCGATACCGACCAACAGCATCGACCATGTGGAAATCGTCCGCGGCGCGTCCAGCAGCCTGTACGGCGCGGACGCGCTGGGCGGCGTGATCAACATCATCACCAAGCGCGACGCCGATCGTCCGCTGTCGGCCTATACCACCGTCGGCGGCGGTACCTACGGCACCAGCAGCTACAGCGCCGGCCTTTCGGGCGCGGCGCAAGGCTGGACGTACAGCCTGGCCAGCAGCTACGAGCAGAGCCACGGCTTCGATGCCACCAACAACAAGAATTTCCTGCACAACCCCGACCGCGATACCTACTACGAAAACAACGTGGCCGGTTCGCTCGGCTATGAATGGATGCGCGGCCAGACCCTGACCGCCCAGTTCTACGAGACCCACCTGAATGGCGGCTACGACAACGGCCAGCCGTATTTCAACGATCGTTCGATCCAGGATCTGCAGGGTTACTCGCTGACCAGCACGAATCGCCTGTCGGATATATGGACGAGCACGCTGCGCGTCGGCAGCACGGTGGACCGCAACCGCAACGAGAACGCCCCGGCCGACGAAAACCCCTTCGACACGCCAGACGGCAAGAGCACGTTCCGCACGCGCCAGGACCAGTACCTGTGGCAAAACGACCTGCAGATCACGAAGGACCAGAAGGTGACGCTGGCCTACGAACACCTGGAGCAGCAGGTGGAAGGCGATATCGGGAATTTCAACAATTTCCCGATCACGTTCGGCGATTACACGCAGACGAGGCGCCACGTGAACTCGTTCACCGGCGTCTACCTGGGCGATTTCGGCGCGCATCATCTGCAGGCCAGCCTGCGCAATGATGACAACTCGCAGTTCGGCAACCGCACCACCGGCGGCCTGACCTACGGCTACGACATCACCAGCAAAATCCGCGCGACCGTGGGCGCCAACACCGGCTTCCGCGCGCCGGACTTCAACGAGCTGTACTGGCCGAACGACGGCGGTTTCGTCGGCAACCCCAACCTGAAGCCGGAGACCTCGCGCAATATCGAGGCCGGCCTGCGCTACCAGGACGACGATAGCGAGCTGGGCCTGACCTACTACCACAACAAGGTCAAGAACCTGATCGTCAATCAGGCAGTGGATCCGTCCAATCCCTTCAGCGTGTTCCAGCCGTACAACGTGTCCAATGCGCTGCTGGAAGGCGTGACGCTGACGGGCATGAAGAAGTTCGGCAATACCAGCCTGCGCGCCAGCGTGGACTTTAGCAATCCGCACAACACCGACGATGACACCCGCCTGCCGCAACGCGCCGAGAGGGTATTGCGCCTGTCCGCCGATCATCGCTTCGGCGAGCTGACGGTGGGCGCGGAAATGTACGCCAGCGGCGACCGCATCGATGCGATCACGGGCGATCGGCTGGGCGGCTACACGCTGTACAACCTGGTGGCATCCTACGACCTGACGCGCAGTCTGCAGGTCCAGGTACGCTGGAACAACGTGCTGGGCAAGGACTACACCTTGGTGCAGGGCTACAACACGCCGGGTTCGAACGCCTTTGTGAACCTGACCTGGCACATGTAGGAGCGGATGGGCGATGGGCGCACGGGCTGATGCGATAGCGTGGGTTCCGGACCGCGCCTGGATGATCCAGGCGGCAACGGTGGCGCCAGCGCGCATATCGCCGGCACCCGCGCGCGCCAGGATGGCCGTGGCGGCGCTGCTCGCTGTATGCATCGCCCTGCCAGCGATGGCGATAGCGTCGGCGTCATCGACGCCCGCGGCACCAGCGGCCTCCCTCGGCCCGATTTCCGTAAAGGATGACCAGGACCGTACCGTCACGCTGCGCCAGCCGGCACGGCGCGCGGTATCGCTGGCGCCGCACGCCACCGAACTGGCCTACGCGGCCGGTGCCGGCGACAGGCTGATCGGCACGGCGCGCGGCAGCGACTATCCACCGGCGGCCCGCGCATTGCCTTCGGTCGGTGACGGACTGGCGCCGGACCCCGAGCGCGTGGCCGCGTTGCGGCCGGATCTGGTCATCGGCTGGCTGCCAGGTGGCGCGGCGCCCCTGCTGCCCGTCCTGCGGGCGCTCGATGTCCCCGTCTACTACAGCGACCCGCACACCCTGCGCGACATTCCCGACGCGGTTGAGCATATGGGTGTGCTGTTCGGTACGCAGGCGGTGGCAGGGCCCGCCGCCGCCGCGCTGCGCGCGCGCATCGAGGCGCTGGCGGCGCGCTATGCTGGCCGCCAGCCGGTGCGGGTTTTCGTCCAAGCGGGACGCGACCCCATCTACACGCTGAATTCGAGCAGCATCGTCAGCGATGCATTGCGGGTCTGCGGTGGCGTGAATGTATTCGCCGACGCACCGGTCACAGCGCCGCAGGTCACGCAAGAGGCCGTGCTGGCGGCGCGCCCCGACGCGGTCGTGGCCGGCGTGTCGGAACCTGCCAGCCTGGCAGCCACCACCGCGGCATGGCGAGCGCTGCAGCTCCCGGCGGCGCTGGCCGGCCATGTCATCGGCATCGACGCCGACGCACTGTACCGTCCCGGCCCGCGCCTGATCGACGCCACCGAAAGGTTGTGCGCGGACCTGGACCAGGCACGCGGCACCACTGGCAGGGTAACGCCTCGCTGAATCGAGGGCCCCGGATGTGCACGCCGCCGCCCTATACGCGCACCGCCATCATGGGTATCCCGCCACCCGTCTCGGCGGCCTGCTTTATGATGGTGGACGCGCCGCGCCATCCGGGCGAACGGCAGTTTTTCCTTTCCCGCCATGCCATCCCAAGACACCTTCACCATCGCCGGCCGCGCCCTGCGGTCGCGCCTTATCGTCGGTACCGGCAAGTACAAGGATTTCGAACAGACCCGCCAGGCGTTGGACGCCAGCGGCTGCGATATCGTGACGGTGGCCATCCGCCGCGTGAACCTTGGCCAGAACGCCAACGAGCCCAGCCTGCTCGACTTCGTGCCGCCATCGCGATTCACCTATCTGCCCAACACTGCGGGCTGCTATACGGCGGAAGAAGCCGTGCGCACGCTGCGCCTGGCGCGCGAGTTGCTGGACGGCCATGACCTGGTCAAGCTGGAAGTGCTGGGCGATCCGCACACACTCTTCCCCAATATGCCGGAAACGCTGAAGGCCACGGAAGCCCTGGCCAAGGAAGGCTTCAAGGTCATGGTGTATTGCACCGATGACCCCATCCAGGCGCGCATGCTGGAAGACCTGGGCGCCGTCGCGGTCATGCCCCTGGCTTCGCTGATCGGCTCGGGCATGGGCATCCTGAACCCCTGGAACCTGCGCCTGATCCTGGACCAGGCCCGTGTGCCGGTGCTGGTCGACGCCGGCGTGGGCACCGCCTCGGATGCCGCCATCGCCATGGAACTGGGTTGTGACGGCGTGCTCATGAATACCGCGATCGCCGGCGCCAAGGACCCCATCCTGATGGCCGGCGCCATGAAAAAAGCCGTGGAAGCCGGCCGCGAAGCCTATCTCGCCGGCCGTGTGCCCAAGAAGCTCTACAGTGCGTCGCCGTCGTCGCCGATGGAAGGCGTGGTGCGATGATTCCCAACGCGCTTTCCATCGCTGGCGTTGATCCCTCCGGGGGCGCGGGCGTACTGGCCGATATAAAAGCCATGAGCGCGCTCGGCGCCTATGGCTGCGCCGTGATCGCCGCATTAACGGCGCAGAACACCGAGGGCGTCAGCGAAGTCTCGCCTGTGCCACCGGCGTTCGTCGGTCAGCAGCTCGACACCCTGTTCGCCGATGTGCGCATCGATGCCGTCAAGATCGGCATGCTGGGCCAGCAGCCGGTAATCCAGGTCGTTGCCGAAAAACTCGCACGCTGGCGCCCGCCGCACATCGTCCTGGATCCGGTCATGGTCGCCAAGAGCGGCGACCTGCTGCTGGAACGGGCGGCCGTGGGCGCGCTGCGCGAAGCGTTACTGCCACAGGCGACCGTACTCACGCCCAACCTGCCCGAGGCTGGCGTCCTGTTGGAAGAACGCCCGGTCGAAACCGTCAAGGAAATGCGCCGCGTCGCCGAGCGCCTGCGCAACAAGATGGCCCACGACGGCCAGCGCTGGGTCATGGTCAAGGGCGGCCACCTGCCGGGCGATGACACCATCGACTTGCTGCATGACGGCGACCGCATGATCGAATTGCCCGGCAGACGCCTTGCCACGCGCAACACGCACGGCACCGGATGCACCCTGTCCGCAGCCTTGGCGGCACTGATCCCGCAGACGGGCGACGTGCCTGAAGCCGCCCGCCGCGCCAAGGCGTACCTGACCGAAGCAATCCGCCACGCCGACCGGCTGGAAGTGGGCAAAGGCCACGGCCCGGTGCATCATTTTCACGCGTGGTGGTAGGGTCGCGACGCAAATCGGTACAATTGCCCGGCTTCCCGAACTCTTCTGCCGCTGTCATGAACGCCTCCACTCTGCCCGTCGTCGAAAATGCCCGCTTCAATATGGTGGAACAGCAGGTCCGCCCCTGGGACGTGCTGGACGAAAAAGTGCTGGCCGCCTTGTTCAAGGTGCGCCGCGAACTCTTCGTACCGCCCGCGCTGCGATCGCTGGCGTTCTCCGACCTGGAAATCCCCCTTGAAATCAACGCGGTAGACACCCGCGAAACCATGCTGGCGCCCAAGATCGAGGCCCGGCTCGCGCAGGAATTGCTGCTGACGCCGACCGACGCGGTGCTGGAAATCGGCACGGGTTCAGGCTACCAGGCCGCCTTGCTGGGCGCCCTGGCGCAGCAGGTCACGACGGTGGAAATCGACAGCCGGCTGGTCGCCTTCGCCCAGCAGAACCTGCAGATGAACAACGTCAACAACGTCAAGGTTGAAACCGGCGACGGCCGCAACGGCTGGGGAACGACGGAATACGACGCCATCCTGATCACCGGCTCGGTGCCCACGGTGCCGGATGGCCTGAAGTATCAGCTGGGCATCGGCGGCCGCCTGGTGGTGGTGGTCGGCACGGCACCCGTCATGACCGCCTGTCGCATCACCCGCACGACGGCGGCCAGTTTCGAAACAGTCCAACTGTTTGAAACGGTCATCAAGCCCCTGCGCGGCGCCACCGTGTCCCAATTCAAGTTCTAGGACTGGAACGGCGGCATCGAGTCATGAAAAACGCCCGCGCCGCGGGCGTTTTTCGTATCTGGATCGATACCGCGCGGATAAGCCGCGTCCGCACGAGGCCGCGCTAGCCGGCTTGTATCTTGCGCACCAGCGCCGTCGTGGAACGCTGGAACTCGAAGGGTACGGCGACCGCGCGGCCGCCCCAGCTCCTTACCAGCGCGGTTTCCGGCAGCTTTTCCATATCGTAGTCGCCGCCCTTGACGATGATGTCGGGACGCAGCAGGCCGATCAGGGCTTCGGGCGTGTCTTCGTCGAAGGCCGTGACGGCACTGACGCAAGCCAGCGCCGCCAGCAGCGCCGCGCGATCATCCTGGTTGTTGAGCGGCCGCTCGGGACCCTTGCCGAGACGGCGCGCCGATGCATCCGTGTTGACGGCGACGATCAGCGACGCGCCCAGCTGAGCGCTTTCATCCAGATAGGTCACATGGCCGCGATGCAGGATATCGAACACGCCGTTGGTGAATACCAGCGGGCGCGGCAGGCGGCCATCGGCAAGCGCGTCCAGGCATTGCCGCGGGGTCAGGATTTTGGATTCGAAGCGTGCAGTCATGCGCGCATTTTAACGACGCGCGCCGCTGCCCGCTTTGGCCTATCGCCGGTCGAGCACTTGCCGGACCGGCCTGTCTCAGCCCAATACCAGCGAGGACATGCCGCGGGCGTCCGCCGCGGCACGTTCCGCCACCGCGTCGCCGCCGCGCTCCACCAGCGCCACGATTTCCTTGCGGTAGCGGTTCAGGTCCTTTACCGACTCGAAGCTACGGTCCAGCAGCTTGGACAGGATGTGCAGGATGCGGTCGCCGACTTTCTTTTCCCAGACGCCGTCGAAGCGGATCTGCGTATCCAGCCAGCGTTCCAGCCAGCCCGGCTCCGGCAGGCGGGATTGCACTGTGTCGTTCGGGAACAGGGCCTTGCTTACATGCAGATTGGTGGGATGCAGGGCCTGCGGCGTGCGGCTGGCCGATGCCATCAGCATGCCGATCTTTGAGAAGGCGACGCGGGCCTGCGCCTGCGTGGATTCGCCCCGGTCGAACAGCGCGCGGCGCATGTACTGCAGGTAGGCGCCGGCGTGGCGCGCTTCATCCTGCGAAATGGTCTTGTAGATCGCCTGGATCACCGGCTCGGTATGCCAGTTGGCGGCGCAGCGATACCAGTGATTGAGACGGATCTCACCGCAGAAATGCAGCATCAGCGTTTCCAGCGGCGGCGCCGGATCGAACTGGAAACGGACCTTGTGCAGTTCCTCTTCCGTGGGCAGCAGGTCCGGCCGGAAACGGCGCAGGTACTCGATCAAGACCAGGGAGTGCTTCTGCTCCTCGAAAAACCAGACCGACATGAAGGCGGAAAAATCGCTGTCGCCTTGGTTGTCGCGCAGGAACATTTCCGTCGCGGGCAGGGCTGCCCACTCGGTAATGGCATTCATCTTGATGGTCCGCGCCTGTTCATCGGACAGCTTGGAGCCATCGAAGTCATCCCATGGAATATCGGTAGACATATTCCAGCGCACAGCTTCCATGGATTTGAAGAGTTGCGGATAAAGCATGGTAATGGTCCGAAAATGTAGTGAGTGTCCCCCGCACTCGTGGGCCTGTATCGTCAGGGCCGCGCGGGCGCGCATCGCTTATAGATTTGTCATGCGTACGCGAAATAAAGACGAGCAAAAGACGAATGGTTGATAAATTCCATTCGCGGCCTTCCTTTATCGCCGTTGCATGCGAAGACTTGATGACAGATACATGGCAGAACTATGACTGAGGCCTGTTGCGCACGCAAGGCGCAAGAAAGACGTACAGACCGGGTGCGAGGGCCCGCTGATCCAACAACACGGGAATGAAAAAAAAGGGCCGGAGGCGGCAAACCTGTATGTGGCTGCGACCGTCCTTATCGGGTGGAAAACCAGACGATCAGGGCAACACCCGCCGCCAGCACCGCCGCGATCACGGACAACAGGCGATTGGTGTGCTCCTGCGCCTTGCGCAGCCTATCCAGCTGCTGCAGCACGGTGGGCTCCACATTGGGCCGGTTCAGGCGGTCATGCACCAGGCGCGGGATGGCCGGCAGCAGCTGCGACCACTGCACTGCTTCCTTCTCCAGCTGCTTTTTCAGGCCGGACAGCCCGATACGCTCGCGCATCCAGCGTTCCAGGTACGGCTTGGCGGTTTTCCACAGATCGAGATCGGGATCCAGCTCACGTCCCAGCCCTTCCACGTTGAGCAGGGTTTTCTGCAACAGGACGAGCTGTGGCTGGATTTCCACATTGAAGCGCCGCGAGGTCTGAAACAGGCGCAGCAGCACCTGGCCCAGCGAGATCTCCGACAACGGCCGATCGAAATAGGGTTCGCAGACAGCGCGCACCGCCCCTTCCAGCTCTTCCTCGCGCGTGTCTTGCGGCACCCATCCCGATTCGATGTGCAACTGCGCCACGCGCCGGTAATCGCGGCGGAAGAAGGCCAGAAAGTTCTGCGCCAGGTAGTTCTTGTCGAACTCCGAAAGCGAACCGACGATGCCGAAGTCCAGAGCGATGTAATGGCCCAGCGTTTCCGCGCGATCGGACACGTAGATGTTGCCCGGATGCATGTCCGCGTGGAAAAAACCGTCGCTGAACACCTGCGTGAAAAATATTTCCACACCCGTGCGTGCCAGCTTCTGGATATCGATGCCGGCGGCGCGCAGGCGCTCGGTCTGCCCTACCGGAATGCCGTACATGCGTTCCATGGTGAAGACCGTGTTGGCGGTGAATTCCCAGATCACCTCCGGCACGATCAGCATCCTTTCGCGGCCGGTCTCCGGACCGAAGTTGCGCCGCAGCTGGCTGCAATTGGAGGCTTCGCGCACCAGGTCGAGTTCGTCGTGCAGATACTTGTCGAATTCGGCCACGACTTCGCGCGGCTTCAGCCGGCGGCCGTCCGGGCCCAGGCGCTCGATCACCGAAGCCAGGGCGCGCAGCAGCGTCAGGTCTTTTTCGATAACGTTCAGCATGCCCGGCCGCAGCACCTTGACCGCGACTTCGCGGCCGTCGTGCAGCACGGCGAAATGCACCTGGGCGATGGAAGCCGATGCCACCGGATCGACCTCGAAATGCTTGAACAGCGTGGCGGGCGGCGCCCCCAGGGCGGTCTCGATGCATTGCGCAGCCTGTTCCGACGGGAACGGCGGCACCCGGTCCTGCAAGAGCGCCAATTCGGCGGCGATGTCGGCGGGAATCAGATCGCGCCGTGTCGACAGCACCTGGCCGAATTTGACGAAAATCGGGCCCAACGATTCCAGCGCCCGGCGCAGGCGCACACCGCGCGGCGTGCTCGGCCGCGTACCGAAGCGGATGACGCGCAGCAGCAGCGTCGCCAGGGGATGATTCAGGCTGGAGAGCACCAGCTCATCCAGGCCATAGCGAAAGGCGACGACTACGATGCGCAGGAAACGAAGAAGGGTCAGCATCGCTCAGGCGCCACCCGTCCCGCGGGCCGCGGCATCGTGCCTGTCCTGCATGCGCTGCAGGCGGGTTCGCAGGGCGGCCGCGCGTGCGTCGGCGGCGTCCAGCGCGGCATTCGCGCGCTTGATGTCGGCGCCCCAGTTTTCCATCAGGGAACGCGGCGTCAGGACAGGCCGCTCTTGCGCAAGATATTCCACCAGATTGTTCCCCAGGCGCGCGGCGGCGCCGCGCAGGCCTGACGACAACGCGCGCACCCCGCTCACCAGCCGGGCGGCCGCGATATCGCCGAGCAAGCGCGCCAGATCGTCTTCGACGTCCCAGCGCAGTTGCGCCGCGAGCTCGGCCACGACCTGCGCCAGGCCGGCATCGCCTGATATGTGCATCATGTCGGCGATGGCATCGGCACGGGCGCGGGCCGCCGCCGCGGGATCGGTATTTTCCGTGCCGGCCTGGAACAGGCGCGCGATGCGAAACTTGGCGGGATCCGCCGTCAGGGTGACATCGGGCACCACCGCGGGATCGGCAAGGTCCGCGTAGCCTTCGCTATCAACCGTCAGGGACAACCTGAACCCGCCGACGGCCAGGCGCACGGTCTTGCCGGCATGGCGGCCCAGGCGCGCGCGCGCCCAGTCCTCTCGCCGCAGCAGGGCGTTGAGCGCGCGAACGGCCGGGCGGCCGGGATCAGGCAAGACGGGAATCGGGAGCATGAATTTACGACGGGGTGCCACGGCACCCTGGGGTGGTCAGACCGCAAGTTTAACGGGTCGGGCCAGCCCCTCTGGTAGCAGGGCTTTCTCACGCCACGCCGGCCAGCCGGTTCGCCGCCCCCAAAGGGGCCGTTTTTGCCTTGGTGCGGCCCGCCGGCAAAAAAAAGCCGACCCCCATGGAGCCGGCGTGAGGGCGGTTGCCCGAGCAAGGCAAACCGCGGAAGCACGGAGAAGCGACCGGCCAATCAGCTGGCGTACTGGACGGGGATCTGTTGAATGCCCGCCAGCAGCCATCCGCCGTGAGTGGGCTTGAAGAGATTCCAGACTTCTTCGAAGCGGAAGGCTTCGGCGCCCGGCTCTTCGCGCAGCATGCCGGAAAAGCGGACGCTGGCCAGGTGCCCGTCGGAGACGGCCTCGATACCCAGCATTTCGGCGTTGAGCAGAACGACTTCCGTCTGGTTCGGGGCGCCCTGGCGTTCGGTCAGTTGCGGCTTGAGTTCGACGATCAGGTCGTCGGTCAGGTATTCGCGCAGGCGGTCGGTGTCGCCGCTGTCCCAGACGCCCTGTATGCGGACGAACTGTTCCTTGGCCTGTTTCAGAAAACCTTGCGTATCGAAATCGCCGGGGACGAACCAATTGCCGTCGGCATCCGCGCGCGGCGCGGCTGCCGCTTGCGTGACGGCGGCTGGCACCGCGGCCGCCGCGCCGGCGGCCGTAGCCGCGGTGGGAGCGGAGCCCGGCAAGGCGTCACGCCAGGCTGTGGGCTGCTGGGACGGCGTATCGGCTTGCCGCGCCATGCCATAGGCGCCCTGCATGGCCGGACGCGGGCCGGCGCCGCGCAGGCGACGAATAATGAACAGGACAGCGAAAACCACCAGCGCGATCAGCAGCATGCTGGACAGCATTTCCGCGAAAGCCCCGGACAGCCCCAGATGCGACAGCAGCGCTGCCAGACCGAGGCCGGCCGCGATACCGGCGATGGGGCCGAGCCAGCGCGAAGCGCCGCTGCGCGTGGCCGCGCCCGCCGCGCCGGCGGTGGCTGCACCAGCCGCGGGAGCAGCCGCGGAGGAAGCCGTGCTTGCGGTATTGGGCGTGGTGGACGGCGGAGTCGTCGCCTGGCGCTGCATGGTCACGTTGGGGGACTGGCGTCCGATGCTGCCACCGCCGCCTACGCGGCGCGCTTCGGCGTCGAACGACGTGGCGATCATGGCGATACCGGTCACGGCAACGAGCGCCGCGGCCAGGAATCGGCGGTAAGAACAGCCTGACATGGTGTGCTCCTGTGGTCTTGGGCGGCGCGCCGCCCCCGGATGGGAAGCGAGCATCGCAGCTGAACCAGGTTACTTACATAAACCTGAATATCTACAGGATATCCGACTTTCGCCCGGGTAACAAGCACAGCCCAGCCGATTCGGCCCTAGGCCAGGCGCACGCCTTCGTGCAGGGCCACGACGCCGGCGCTCAGGTTGAAATACTGAACGCGTTCCAGCCCTGCGTCGCGCAGCATGCCCGCCAGCGTTTCCTGGTCGGGATGCATGCGGATGGATTCGGCCAGATAGCGATAGCTGGCCTCGTCCTTGGCTACCTTGCGGCCCAGCCACGGCAGGACGTTGAATGAATACCAGTCATAGACCGGCGCCAGGGGCTTGGCGACGCGCGAAAACTCCAGCACCAGCAGCTTGCCGCCGGGCTTGAGCACGCGGGTCATTTCCGCCAGCGCGCGGTCCTTGTGCGTCATGTTGCGCAGGCCGAAGGCCACGCTGACCCGATCGAAATAGCCTGAAGGGAACGGCAGCCGCTCGGCATCGCAGACCGCCAGCGGCAACAACAATCCGTTATCGGCAAGGCGGTCGCGTCCCACGCGCAGCATGGAGTCATTGATATCGGTCAGCCACACCTGGCCGTCGGGCCCGGCGCGCCGCGCAAAGGCGCGCGCCAAGTCGCCCGTGCCACCGGCGATGTCGAGCACCTTCATTCCAGGCCGCACGGCGGCGCGCCCAATGGTAAAGGCCTTCCAGATGCGATGCATGCCGCCCGACATCAGATCGTTCATGACGTCGTAGCGCGAGGCGACGGAATGGAAAACTTCGGCGACTTTGCCGGCTTTTTCCGTTTCCTGAACGGTCTTGAAACCGAAATGAGTGGTCCCGGGCGACGAGGTATCGCCGGGCGGCACGGAGCTGGGGTTTTGCATGATGGATTCCCGAATCAACCGGGTATGGTAGCCGATGGGGGTGCCCTTGACGCCGGCGTAAGGGGCGTCACTGCACAGCACGTCACATACCTGAAATATTACGGCCATACTATCGCAACGTTCGCGCCATCTCTCCCAGCCCCGGCACGCCACCGTTACGCAGCAATCACTATGTCCAGCACCATACTCGTTGTCGAAGATGAACCCGCAATCCAGGAATTGATCGCCGTAAACCTGTCGTTCGCCGGCCACAAAGTGCTGCGCGCATTCGACGCCGACCAGGCCCAGACGCTGATCCGTGCGGAACTGCCCGACCTGATCCTGCTGGATTGGATGCTGCCCGGCACCTCCGGCCTGTCCCTGGCCCGCAAGCTGCGCGCGGAAGAACGCACCAGAACCGTCCCCGTTATCATGCTGACCGCCAAGGGTTCCGAGCAGGACAAGGTGGACGGCCTGGAAGCCGGTGCCGACGACTACATCACCAAGCCGTTCTCGCCGAAAGAGCTCATGGCGCGCATCAAGGCGGTGCTGCGCCGCCGCGCGCCGCAGTTGACCGACGACGTGATCGACGTGGCCGGCCTGAAGCTGGATCCGGTGACACATCGCCTTAATGGCGGCGGCATGCCCTTGCAGATCGGCCCCACGGAATTCCGCCTGCTGCACTTCTTCATGACCCATCCCGAGCGCGTGTTTTCGCGTTCCCAGTTGCTTGACCAGGTCTGGGGCGACCACGTATTCGTGGAAGAACGCACGGTCGACGTCCATATCCGCCGCCTGCGCAAGGCCCTGGAGCCCACCGGACACGATATGCACGTCGAGACCGTGCGCGGCAGCGGCTACCGGTTTACAGCGCAGCTCCCGGCGGGTAAAACCAGCGCACAATGATTTTGCTGCGCACGATACTTTTGATCGCCATCTGGGCGGTCCTGGCCGTACTGGCCCAATGGTTTCTCGGTAATCCGGTCGGTTGGGCTGTAATGTGCGGCGCCCTGGCCATGACCCTGCTGGCACGCAGTGCGCGGCTGCAGCGGGTGTCGCACTGGGCGCGCAATCCGGAATCCGCGCCTCCCGCCGCGGTCGGTCCCTGGGATGACATCCTGGCGCCGCTGTACCGCTACCTGCGCGGGCAGGCACGCCAGTTGACCGAAAGCCGCGATGCCATGCAGGGCATGCTGGCGGCCGCGCAGGCGCTGCCTGACGGCGCGGTTACCCTGAATCAGGACCTGCAGATCGATTGGTGCAATCGCGTCGCCCGCCAGCACCTGGGCCTGCGGCTGCCAGCCGACCGCGGCAGCAATCTGCTCAACCTGGTGCGGGCGCCCGAGTTCGTCGAATACAGCCACCAGGACGATTGGCCCGAGCCTATCCTGGTCAGGATGGCGGTAGGCAGCCAGGAACGGTTGCTGATGATGCAGTTGACCGCCTATGCGCGCGACCAGCGGCTGCTGATCACCCGCGACGTCACACAGATCGAAAAACTGGAGACCACGCGCCGTGACTTCGTGGCGAACGTCTCGCATGAACTGCGCACGCCGTTGACGGTGCTGGCGGGGTTCCTGGAAACCATGCGCGAAATGCCGGACGAGGCCCTGAGCCTGGAACAGCGCGAGCAATACCTGACGATGATGCACGAGCAGGCGCAACGCATGCAGGCCATCGTCGCCGATCTGCTGACATTGTCGACGCTGGAATCGTCGCCCAATGCCGAGCCGCATCGCGTGCGCATGGCCACGCTGCTGCAGACGGTACGCCAGCAGGCGGAAGCCCTGTCGTCCGGTCGCCATACGCTGGCGTGGCAGCTCGACGACACCGTGGACCTGCTGGGCGCGGAAAGCGAGCTGTCTTCCGCCGTGACCAATCTGCTGACCAACGCGGTGCGCTACACACCCGAAGGCGGCACGATCACGGTACGCTGGGAACGCCTGCCGGAAGGCGGCGCCCGCTACAGCGTGCAGGACACCGGGATCGGCATCGCGGCCCGCCATATTCCACGCCTGACGGAGCGCTTCTACCGCGTCGATCGCGGCCGCTCACGGGCGGTGGGCGGCACCGGCCTGGGCCTGGCCATCACCAAGCACATCGCCATGCGCCACGACGCGGAACTGAGCATTGCCAGCGAAGTCGGCAAGGGCAGCACGTTTTCGTTGCTCTTCCCCGCGGATCGCGTGGTGGAAAGCGACGCCGCCTGACGTGCGGGCGCGATTCGCCATGCCCGGCGTGGGGCTACCCCGCGATAATGCCACCTGCCCTGGCATGATGATTGCGCGATCTTGACCGCGCAATTTTTGCAGGGAGCATGCAGCATGACGCGTATCGTCCTGTTCGAAAATATCCATCCCAGCGGCGTGGCGGTTTTCCGCGACGCCGGCTACACGAACCTTCAAACGTATTCTTCCTCGCTGCCGCCGGCGGAACTGGGCGCCGCGCTGGAAGGAGCGGAAGTCGTTGGCATTCGTTCCCGCACGCACCTGGATGCCGTTCACTTCGAACAATTCGCCGACCTGCGAGTAGTCGGCTGCTTCTGCATCGGCACCAACCAGGTGGACGTCGACAGCGCCATGCGTCGTGGCGTGCCGGTGTTCAATGCGCCGTTCTCCAATACGCGGTCGGTGGCCGAGCTGGTGCTCGCGGAAGCCATACTCCTGTTGCGCCGCATTCCCGAAAAAAGCGCGCGGGTACATCTGGGCCATTGGGACAAAAGTGCTTCCGGCGCCTACGAGGCGCGCGGCAAAACGCTGGGAGTGATCGGCTACGGCAATATCGGTTCGCAGGTGGGCACGCTGGCCGAAAGCGTCGGCATGCGCGTGGTTTATCACGATGTCGAAGCCAAGCTGCCGCTGGGCAACGCGCACGCCGTCAATACGCTGGCCGAACTGCTGGCGCAGAGTGACGTCGTAACGCTGCATGTGCCCGGCGGACGCAGTACGGAAAACATCATGAACGCCGAAACATTGGCGCAAATGAAACGCGGCGCGATCCTGATCAACGCATCACGCGGCACGGTAGTGGACATCGACGCATTGCACGGCGCATTGGCATCGAAGCACTTGGCCGGTGCCGCGCTCGACGTTTTTCCGACGGAACCGAAAAGCGTGGACGAACCCCTGGCCAGCCCGTTGATCGGTATGCCCAACGTGATCCTGACGCCGCACATCGGCGGCAGCACGCAGGAATCCCAGGAGAACATCGGCCGCGAAGTCGCCGAAAAACTGGTGCGCTATCTGCAGGCGGGCACGACCAAGGGCGCGGTCAATTTTCCCGAGCTGCCCTTCACGGAACGCGCGGGTACCGCACGCATCCAGCATATCCATCGCAACGTGCCGGGCGCACTGGGCACGCTGGACAACCTGCTGGCGCAGCATGGCCTGAACATCCTGAGCCAGAACCTGCAGACCCTGGGCGATATCGGTTATGTGATCACCGATGTGGATGGCGTGGTAAGCGACGACATCATGCAATCGCTGTGCAGCCATCCCGTGACGATACGCTGCCAGCGGATCTAGGCCACGGGCGCGGCTGCGCCTGGGCCTGTCCACACCGGAAGCAGGCCCTAGACCGCGGCGCGCAGGCAGGCCGCCATGCGCGCGGCAACACCGGCCGCATCGGCGGATCGGCGGATGACGATGCCGATCTCGCGTTCGAAACCCGCCGCCCCCAGGTCCAGCAGACGCAGGCCGCCGGTGTCCAGATGCCGCGTGCGCGGCATCAGCGCCACGCCCAGGCCGGCGCGCACCAGATTGGCGATGGCGTCGATTTCGTCCAGCTCCACGGCTTCATGCACGGCCAGGCGATGCCGGCGCAGAAAAGCGTCGACCAGGCGGCCGCCGAAGGAAGCCCTGTCGTAGCGGATGAATGGCTGGCCGGCCAGGGCATCGCGCCACGGCAGTTCCGGCAGCGATGCCGGCACCGCCAGCACCATCGGTTCCGTCAGCAAGGGCTGCCACGCCAATTCGGGAGGCAGGTTGAAAGGCGGCCGGATGAGCACCGCCAGGTCCACTTCCGCCGCGTCCACGTGCGCCAGCAGCGATAGCGACACGCCGGGCACGATGCGCACGCTGACATCGGGAAAGTCGGCGCGGAACAGGCACAGCGCGCTCACCAGCAGATCCTGCTGGACCGATGCGATGGCCGCCACACGCAGCGAACCGGTGACGTGGCCGGTTCCCGCCTGCGCCACCATGCGATTCACCAGCCCAAGCACCTCTTCGGTCTGCGCCAGGATTTCCCGGCCCGCGTTGTTCAGCGTAGCCGACCTGGCGGTGCGGTCGAACAGCACGACGCCCAGGAACTCCTCCAGCCGCCGGATCTGGGCGCTGACGGCGGACTGCGTCAGGCCAAGCTGGCGGCCGGCGCCGGTGAAGGTGCCGTCGCGCGCAACGGCGACGAAGGTGCGAAATTCTGCGAGCATCACAAAAATTTATTCTAAGTACCAAAAAAAATCGTTTTTCAATCAAAAAAACCATTAATACACTAGCGCCTGTTTTTTTTCCATCCTTTCCGTCTCCTGGAGTTTTGTATGAGTGCCCAAGCCGCCATGCCACCCTTCCACCTGGCTTTCCCGGTTCGCGATATCGCCGAAGCGCGCCATTTCTATGGCGATCTGCTGGGCTGTCCGGAAGGCCGCAGCGCGCCGGAATGGGTGGATTTCAATTTCTACGGACACCAGATCGTCGCGCATCTGGCGCCCGATGAATGCGGCCACAAGCAAACCAGCGCCGTGGACGACCACGATGTACCGGTGCGCCATTTCGGCGCCGTGCTGTCCATGGACCAATGGCAAACCATGGCGGACAAACTGACCCAGGCCGGTACCCGATTCGTGATCGAACCCTATGTCCGTTTCAAGGGTGAAGTCGGCGAACAGGCGACCATGTTCTTCCTGGATCCGTCCGGCAACGCTCTGGAATTCAAGGCATTCAAGAACATGGATTCGCTGTTCGCGAAATAAGGCGCGCCGGCAAGTGAGTTCAGCGTCCGACCATGTGGCGCCGGCCTGGCGTATCCATCCCGAAGGCGATCGCTGCCTGCTCGTGGTCTTTGGCGACACCATCGACGCCGAGGTAGGACGCAGTTGCCTGTCGGTGGCGCGCCTGCTGCGCGATGCCGCCCTGCCCGGCGTGACCGACATCGTGCCATCCTTCGTCACGGTGGCGGTGCATTACGCGCCCCTTCCGGACGGCGGCGGCCCTGGGTTCGCGGCACTGGCCCGGCGGATCGAGGCCCTGCTGGCGCCGGGCATACCCAGCATCGACAGCGCCGCGCGCGACGTGGACATTCCGGTTTGCTATGGCGGTGAGCATGGCCCCGATCTGGAAGACGTCGCCCGCGCGTCAGGGACCACTCCGGAAGAAGTCATCGCGCTGCACACGCGTCCGGGCAGCATGGTATTCATGCTGGGCTTCGCGCCCGGGCATCCGTATATCGGCGTGCACGACGTCCGCCTGAATCTGCCCAGACGGGCTACGCCGCGTACCGCCGTGCCCATGGGGTCGGTGGCCGTCGCCAACCGCCAGACCGTGATCTATCCCAGCCGCCTGCCGGGCGGCTGGAACATCATCGGCGCGACGCCCCTGAAGCTGTTCGATCCGGCACGGCAACCGGCGTCGCTGCTACAGCCCGGCGACCGCGTCCGGTTCGTTCCGATAGATGCCGCGACCTTCGCGCGCATGCGGACGGAACAGGTATGACCATCACCATATCGAAGCCAGGCCTGCTGTCGTCTTTCCAGGACCTGGGACGGCTGGGCTATCAGCATCAGGGCGTACCGGTGGCCGGCGCCATGGACGCACGGGCCCACCGGCTGGCCAGCCTGCTGGCGGGCAACGATCCGGCACGCACGGCATCGCTGGAAATTACCTTGCAGGGGCCGACACTGCGCTTCGAGCGCGCGGCCTGTTTCGCATTGAGCGGCGCGGCGTTGGGGGCGGCGCTGAATGGCACACCCTTGCCCGTGAACCGGCCGCTGCTGGCGCGCGCGGGCGACGTGCTGGCCTTCGGATCGCCAGGCGGGGCGCCGGGCCTGCGCGCCTATCTGGCCGTACATGGCGGCTTCGTGCTGCCGCGCGTCCTGGATAGCGAAAGCACCTATCTGCGCAGCGGCTTCGGCGGCCATCATGGCCGGGCGCTGGCCAAGGGTGATGCCATCGGTTTGCGCACCCGGCTAAAGGTGGACGGCCTGGATGCCCTGGAAGACGCGCTGTGGGACATCCGGCTATATCTGCCCGGCACGCTGGCGGCGCAGGCGCGCGCGGCCGTTCGCGCGATGCCGGGACGGCAATGGCACGACTTCACGCAGGCCGCGCGCGACGCTTTTGCGAATGCCGCGTTCACCGTGACGCCGCAGTCGGAACGCATGGGCTATCGCCTGAGCGGCCCGATCCTGTCAATGGAAACGCCACGCCAGATGCTGTCGGAAGCGACCTGCTTCGGCACCGTCCAGGTGCCCGCGGACGGCGCGCCCATCGTGCTGATGGCCGACCGCCAGACCACGGGCGGCTATCCCAAAATCGCCCAGGTCGCCAGCGTCGATCTCCCGGTCTTGGCACAAACGGCGCCCGGTAGCACCATACGCTTTGAAATGATCTCCCTGGAGGACGCGCAACGGCTGGACGGCGACCGCGAAACCGCCTTCGCACGCCTGGCCGCCGCGTTGGCGCCTCTGCGCGCGCTGTATGCGCGCCATACAACCGAACCGAATTGACGGAGCATGGCCATGGGCTTATCCATAGATTTGAACTGCGACATGGGCGAAAGCTACGGCGCCTGGAAAATGGGCAACGATGACGGCGTGATGGAATACGTTTCGTCGGCCAATATCGCCTGTGGCTTTCATGGCGGCGACCCGGGCACGATGCGGCGCACCGTGGCGGCGGCGCTGGCGCGTGGCGTAGCGCTGGGCGCGCATCCCAGCCTGCCCGACCTGGCCGGCTTCGGCCGCCGCGTGATGCAGGTCAGCCCGTCCGAAGCCTACGACTTCATGGTCTACCAGATCGGCGCACTGGCGGGCGTGGCGGCATCGCAAGGCGCCCGGCTGCATCACGTAAAGGTACATGGCGCCCTGTACAACATGGCGGCGAAGGATCGCGCTCTGTCCGAAGCGCTTTGCCGCGCCCTGCGCGACGTCGACACCGATCTGGTGCTGTATGGCCTGGCCGGCACCGAACACATCCGAGCCGCCGAAGCGCTTGGCGTCCCAGTCGCGCAGGAAGTCTTCGGCGACCGTTCGTATCAGGACGACGGCTCGCTGACGCCGCGCAGCCATCCGGGCGCCATGATCACGGAAGTGGACAAGGCCATCGAGCAAGTGTTGCGCATGGTCCAGGAAGGCAAGGTCCGCTCGGTCAACGGCAAGGATGTACCGGTGCAGGCCGACACCTTGTGCATACACGGCGATCAGCCGAATGCCCTGGTATTCGCCAGCGGCATCCGGGCCGCATTGGAAAAAGCGGGAGTCGCCGTGAAGACCGTGGCCCCGCCGCGGCGTCAGGCCTGACCGCGCATACCGACTTCTTCCGCATAGGCGCGCAGCACCAGCGGCAATATCCATTCGGCGCACTCGCGGCGTATAACCGCGGCGCGGCCGAAATCCCTCTGGCCGATGCTATCGGCCACCTTGCCGACAAAACAGGCCGAGGCGCCCACATCGGAAAAACCACGGCGAAAAAGGTTGTAGCGCAGGGGCTCACAGCGTTCGTTGAGCCGATGCACGGCCTCGCGCAAGGGCTGGTTGCCGACGAAGTCGACGATTTCCAGGAAGGCGCCGCGCACGGTGGACAGGTAGCTGAGCACTGCACCACCCGGGTCGCAGCGCCTTAGCCGGTCATGCGCATCGCGCAGGCGCGTGAGCAGGGGCTCCAGGTCCTGTTGTTCGGCCAGATCGCGGATCGCGTAGGCCTCCAGTTCCGCGCGCAGCAGATAGAGCTGGCGGATTTCCCGTTCGCTGTAGAGTACGACGCGAAAGCCGCGCCGCTGTACGTGCGTGGCCAGGCCGCTCAATTCAAGCAGGCGCAGCGCCTCGCGGATGGGACTGCGGCTGGTGCCGAAACGCCGCTCCAGTTCCTGTTCCCGCAGCGGTTGTCCGGGGGCCAAGGTTCCATCGATGATCATCTGACGGACTTGCTCGTACAACATGTACGGAATGGTGGCGGGCGCCTTGATCTCCATGCCTTGTTCCTGAAAGCAATCATTTGTCAACGCTCGTGGCGTATCACACAATGATACAAGCAGACAGGAAGCGATACTGCGCCGCGGTCAAATTTCAAAAAATCGCGGCAACCGCCGCGATTTCTGAAGGGCCGATACCAGGCCTATACCAGGACGCGCTCGATGCCGCCCGCGTTGGCCTGCTTTACGTAGTTCTGCATCCAGTCCTGGCCGAGGATATGCCGTGCCATCTCAACGACGATATAGTCCGCGTCCATCGCGGTATCGCCCTTGTAGCGCGACAAACCCTGCAGGCAGGACGGGCAGGACGTCAGCACCTTGACGTCGCCATCGAAACCATCGGCGCGCACTGCCTCGTTGCCCTTGCGCAGTTCTTCTTCCTTGCGAAAGCGCACCTGCGTCGACACGTCGGGCCGGCTCACGGCCAGCGTGCCGGACTCGCCGCAGCAGCGGTCGCTCTTGATGGTTCCGTCGCCGACCAGCGACTTTACGGTTTTCATCGGATCCTGCAGCTTCATGGGAGTGTGGCAGGGATCGTGATACATGTACCGCACACCCTGCACACCGTCGAGCTTGATGCCTTTTTCCAGCAGGTATTCGTGGATGTCGATCAGGCGGCAACCGGGGAATATCTTGTCAAATTCATAGCCGGACAACTGGTCGTAGCACGTACCGCAGCTGACCACTACCGTCTTGATGTCCAGGTAGTTGAGCGTATTGGCGACGCGATGGAACAGCACGCGGTTATCCGTGATGATCTGCTCGGCCTTGTCGTTCATGCCGTTGCCGCGCTGGGGATAGCCGCAGCACAGATAGCCCGGCGGCAGAACGGTCTGCACGCCGGCATGCCACAGCATGGCCTGGGTCGCCAGGCCGACTTGCGAGAACAGCCGTTCCGAGCCGCAGCCCGGGAAATAGAACACGGCTTCGGTGTCGGCGGACGTGGCGCGCGGATCGCGGATGATCGGAACGTAATTGGCGTCTTCGATGTCCAGCAGCTTGCGCGCCGTTTGCTTCGGCAGGCCGCCGGGCATCTTCTTGTTGATGAAATGCACCACCTGTTCGCGCAGCGGCGCCTTGCCAACGGTGGCCGGCGGCTGGCGTGTCTGCTTGCGTGCCAGGCCCGACAGCAGATCGTGGGCCGCGCGCTGCACCTTGTATCCCACGCCGACCATCGCCTTGCGCGTGGCGTTGATGGTGGCGGGATCCTTGGCATTCAGGAAGAACATCGCCGCCGTCGTGCCGGGATTGAAGGACTTGCGTCCCATGCGGCGCAACAGCGCGCGCATATTCATCGACACGTCGCCGAAATCGATGTCGACCGGACAGGGGTTGTAGCACTTGTGGCAGACGGTGCAGTGATCCGCCACGTCTTCGAATTCTTCCCAGTGCTTCAGGCTGATGCCGCGGCGCGTCTGTTCTTCGTACAGGAAGGCTTCCACCAGCAGCGAGGTCGCCAGGATTTTGTTGCGGGGCGAATACAAGAGATTGGCGCGCGGCACGTGGGTGGCGCACACCGGCTTGCACTTGCCGCAGCGCAGGCAATCCTTGATGGATGCCGAAATGGCGCCGATATCGCTCTGCTGCATGATGAGCGATTCGTGGCCCATCAGGTTGAAGCTGGGCGTCCATGCATGCGTCAGATCGGAGCCGGGCATCAGCTTGCCCGCGTTGAACCGGTCATGCGGGTCGACCCGGCGCTTGTAGTCCTGGAAGGGTTGCAGTTCTTCCTGCGTCAGGAATTCGTACTTGGTCAGCCCGATGCCGTGTTCGCCGGAAATGACGCCGTCCAGGTCGCGCGCCACCTGCATGATGCGCGCGACCGTTTCGTTGGCTTCGCGCAGCATGTCGTAGTCGTCGGAATTGACCGGGATGTTCGTGTGCACGTTGCCGTCGCCGGCATGCATGTGCAAGGCGACGAACACGCGGCTCTTGAGCACGCGCGCATGGATGGCACGCATTTCATCCAGCACCTTCCTGCAGGAGGAACCGGAAAAAATGCCCTGCAGCTGCGCCAGCACTTCGGTCTTCCACGACACGCGCACCGTGCGGTCCTGCACAACGTCGAAAACGCGAGCGCCCGGCTGCGCCACGATGCGGTCGGCCAGGGTGGACTGCATATGGCCCATGCCCAGCCGGGCCAGATCCGGCAACGCCTGGGTCAGGGGCTTGTCCAGTTCGTTCAGAAGGTACTGCCAGCGGGCGCGCGTAACGCCGATCAGCTCGCGTGCCTGCCGCGTGCGTTCGGCCAGGACCTCGGCGCGCGTGATTTCCGCGTCTTCCTCGTCTTCCGCCTTGCCCAGCGGCAGGGGCTGATCCAGGAAGACGTCCAGTTCGTCGAGCAGGCGCAGCTTGTTGCGCGTGGAAAGCTCGATATTGAAGCGCTCGATGTAGTCCGTGTACTCGCCCATGCGGCCGAGCGGAATCACCACATCTTCGTTGATCTTGAAGGCGTTGGTATGGCGCGAGATGGCCGCCGTACGCGAGCGGTCGGCCCAGAATTTCTTACGGGCCTCCGCGCTGACGGCTATGAAGCCCTCGCCGTGGCGCGTATTGGCCAGGCGCACGACTTCGCTGGCGGCGGCGGCGACGGCGGATTCGTCATCGCCGACGATATCGCCGATGAGCACCATCTTGGGCAGCACGCCGCGCTTGCTCTTGGTGGCATAGCCCACGGCGCGCAGATAGCGTTCGTCCAGGTGCTCCAGGCCGGCCAGGATGGCACCGCGCTGCTTGCCGTCGGTATCCAGGTAATGCTTGACCTCGACTATCGACGGGATGGCATCCCGCGCCTGCCCGAAGAATTCCATGCAGACCGTGCGCGTATGCGACGGCATGCGGTGCAGCACCCAGCGCGCGGACGAAATCAGGCCGTCACAACCTTCCTTTTGCACGCCCGGCAGGCCGGCCAGGAATTTGTCCGTGACGTCCTTGCCAAGTCCTTCCTTGCGGAAGCGCCGGCCTTCGATCTCCAATGTTTCGGTGCGCAGCAGGGTTTCGCCGGGCTTGCCGCGGCCGTCGAACCAGTTGAGTTCGAAGCGGGCGACGGCGACGTCGTGGATCTTGCCGCGGTTGTGCTCCAGGCGGGTGACTTCCAGCCAGTTGCCTTCCGGGTCCACCATGCGCCACCACGCCAGGTTGTCCAGCGCCGTGCCCCACAGCACGGCCTTCTTGCCGCCGGCATTCATGGCGATATTGCCGCCGATACAGGAGGCTTCCAACGAAGTCGGATCGACGGCGAATACATAGCCGGCCTGCGACGCGGCATCGGTCACACGCTTGGTCACGACCCCCGCGCCGGTGAATATCGTGGCCACCGGTTCGGCAAGGCCGGGCAGCGAGGTCAGTTCGACCGCGCCCAGGGTTTCGAATTTTTCCGTGTTGATGACGGCCGACTTCCAGGTCAGCGGAATCGCGCCGCCGGTGTAGCCGGTGCCGCCGCCGCGCGGAATGATGGTCAGACCGAGCTCGAAACAGCCGCGCACCAGGGCGGCGATCTCGTCTTCGCTATCCGGGGTCAGAACCACGAAAGGATATTCGACGCGCCAGTCGGTGGCGTCGGTGACGTGCGACACGCGGGACAGGCCGTCGAACTTGATGTTGTCGCGCGCCGTGACACGGCCGAGCACCTTTTGCGCCTGCCGCCGCAGTTGCGCGGTCTCGTCGAACTGGGCCTCGAAGTTGGCCACTGCCGCACGTGCGCGATCGATGAGCTGCAGCACCTTTTCGTCGCGATACAGGTCGTGGCCTTCCTGGAAATCGATGCGGCCGGGCTCGCGGCGCTTATCGATTTCACCCAGGCGGTGGTGCAGCGCCTCGATCAGCAGGCGGCGGCGCTTGGGATTGTCGAGCAGGTCGTCCTGCAAGTAGGGATTGCGGCGCACTACCCAGATATCGCCCAGCACCTCGTACAACATGCGCGCGGATCGGCCCGTGCGGCGTTCGATGCGCAGATCGGCCAGCAGTTGCCAGGCGTCTTCGCCCAACAGTCGGCCGACGATCTCGCGATCGGAAAACGACGTGTAGTTGTAGGGAATCTCACGCAGGCGGGTGCCCGGTGCCGGCGGAATCGCCGCATTGAGTAGCTGGCTGGCGAGGGGGGCGTTCATGGATGCTGAAGGGTGGCCCTTAAAAAATCATTTTACGCCATGGGAGGCAGGCGTTCCGGTAAAAACCCCAGGGCGGCGCAGGGTCGCTGGGCGGCTGACGCGGAACTGAAGACCGGCAGGCATCTCTCAGCCATGCGGAAATAACCAGACCAGCCCGCCGGTCATGGCCAGATAGCGCAGGAATTTACCGATCGCCATATAGACCACGCAAGGCCAGAACGTCAGGCGCAGCCATCCGGCCACGGCGCACAGCGGGTCGCCGATGGCCGGAACCCAGGAAAGCAGCAAGGCCGGCGGACCCATGTGGTGCACCCAGTCGTGGGCCTTGCGGTGCCAGCGCCCCTGGCCGGCATGGGTACGGGCCTCGTGGGCGCGGTGCGGGTGTTTTTCCTTCCAGCGCTCGGTGGCGCGCCGGGCGCCCCAGCCCATGGCATAGCTGATCGCGCCACCCACCGTATTGCCGGCCGTGGCGACCAGCACTGCCGGCCAGAACATGTCCGGCATCAGCTTCACATAGCCGAAAACCGCCGGCTCGGAACCCAGGGGCAGCAAGGTCGCGGAAACCAGGCTGATGATGAAAATGGCACTCAGGCCGACATTGGGTAAAGCCAAGGTGGCCAAAAGCCAATTCACGGCGGACGTCAGGGCGGCTTCCATGCAGTGAAGTGTAGCCGGGACGCTGTGGTAATCTGCCCGACGCTCTCCAACCCGTGCTGTGCAGTCCATGTCCACCGACTACCTGAAACGCATACTCACTTCGAAAGTCTACGACGTCGCCATCGAGTCGCCGCTGGAACCAGCCACCCTGCTGTCCCAGCGAATTTCGAATACGGTGCTGCTCAAGCGCGAGGACACCCAGCCGGTTTTCAGCTTCAAGCTGCGCGGGGCCTACAACAAGATGGCCAATCTGACGCCCGCGGCGCTGGCGCGCGGCGTGATTGCCGCCTCGGCCGGCAATCACGCGCAGGGTGTCGCGCTGTCGGCCCGCCGACTCGGCTGCCGCGCCGTCATCGTCATGCCCACCACCACGCCCGACGTCAAGATCGACGCCGTGCGGCGGCTGGGCGGCGAAGTCGTGTTGTCGGGGGAAAGCTTTTCCGACGCCTATGCCCACGCCAAGGAACTGGAACACAAGCAGAAGCTGACCTTCGTGCATCCTTTCGACGATCCCGATGTGATCGCCGGCCAGGGCACGGTGGGCATGGAGATCCTGCGCCAGCATCCCGGCCAGCTCGACGCGGTTTTCGTCGCCATCGGCGGCGGCGGGCTGATTTCCGGGGTCGCCGCGTACATCAAGCAGCTGCGCCCGGAAGTGAAAATCATCGGCGTGCAGACTGAAGACTCCGACGCCATGGTGCGCAGCGTGCGCGCGGGCCGGCGCGTCGTGCTCAACGATGTCGGCTTGTTCTCCGACGGCACGGCGGTCAAGCAGGTGGGCGTGGAAACCTTCAAGCTGGTGCGCAAGTATGTGGACGACTTCGTGGTCGTCGATACGGATGCCATCTGCGCCGCGATCAAGGACGTTTTCCAGGACACGCGCAGCGTGCTGGAGCCGGCCGGCGCCATGGCGGTGGCGGGCGCCAAGCAATACCTGGCTCAGCACAAATGGAAGAGCAAAACCGTCGTGGCAATCACCTGCGGCGCCAATATGAACTTCGACCGCCTGCGTTTTGTCGCCGAACGCGCCGAAGTCGGCGAAATGCGCGAAGCGGTGTTCGTCGTGTCCATGCCCGAACAGCGCGGCAGCTTCCGCAAGTTCTGCGAATTGGTGGGCAACCGCAGCGTCACGGAATTCAACTACCGCATCTCCGATGCCGTGCGTGCCCACGTTTTCGTCGGCCTGCAGGTGTCCTCGCCATCGGAGCCGGCAAAGCTGGCCAACAGTTTCCGCCGCCACGGGTTCGATACGCTGGACCTGACGCACGACGAAATGGCCAAGACGCACCTGCGCCACATGGTGGGCGGCCGATCGGGACTGGCGCACGACGAATTGCTGTACCGTTTCGAATTCCCCGAACGGCCCGGCGCGCTGATGCGTTTCCTGAGCGCCATGAATCCCAACTGGAACATCAGCCTGTTCCACTACCGCAACCAGGGCGCCGACTACGGCCGCATCCTGGTTGGAATCCAGGTGCCGCCGTCCGACAAAAAACAGTTCAAGGATTTCATCGCCGAACTGGCGTATCCCTGCTGGAACGAGACGGAAAATCCGGCATATAAACTGATACTCTGACCGCAGGGCCAACTGGCCCTGGATCGCGGGGCATACAAGCGGGACGCGCCGGATGGACATCCAGCTCAATGACATTGCACTGTTCGTCGAAGTCGCCAAGCGCAAGAACTTCAGCCATGCGGCGGAGGCGCTAAGCATTCCTTCGGCCACGCTGTCCAAGCGGGTCAGCGAACTGGAACGCCGGGTCGGGCTGCAATTGCTGACCCGCACGACTCGCCGCATCGACCTGACCGAAGCCGGCGCGTTGTATTTCGAGCGTTGCCGCCACATCATCGAAGAAGCCCGCGTCGCTCACGAGCAGCTGCAGGATATGGCGGCGCTGCCCAAGGGGCGGCTACGCGTATCCATGTTCGCCAGCCTGGCGCATCTGGTGCTGCCGGTGGTCATGCGCGAATTCACCGAGCAATACCCGGACATCGAATGCGAATTCGATCTGAGCGGCCGGCCGCTGGATCCCATCAGCAATCCTTTCGACCTTGTGCTGCGCTCGGGCCAACAGCCGGATTCCAGCCTGATTTCCCGGCAGCTGATGCTGATGAACCATCAGCTTTACGCGTCGCACGACTATCTGGCGCGGCACGGGCAACCGCTGACGCCGGCGGATCTCAGCCATCACGATTGCTTGCGGTTTCCCAGTAGCGAGGGCGGTTCCTCGTACTGGATGCTGCATTCCGGGGAACGGGTCGAGCGGGTGTCGGTATTCGGGCGCTTGATCGCCAACAACACGGGCATGCTGGCGCGGCTGGCGGCGCGCGGGATGGGCATCGTGCCGCTGCCGGTGTTCCAAGGCATGGAAAAAGCCATTGCCGGTATCGGGCTGGTGCGAGTGCTATCGAACTGGAGCCTGACGCCGCTACCCCTGTTCGCGCTGCTGCCCTCGCGCACCATTCCCGCGAAAACGCGCGCGTTTCTGGATTTCATCCAGCCGCGGCTGAATGAACGGCCGGGATCCTGACGTGGGACGCGCGCGGCAAGCGCCGCCGCGTCCTTCCATGTCGACAGGCCCGGCGCCGGTTCACACTAGGCCGTGTCGCCTTCGAAACTACAGACCGAATACAAGGGTGTGCCGGTTTCCGCCACGGCGGCCGACCCCTTCAAGTACGGCAGATCGATGATCGTGGCGGCTTCGACGACATTGGCGCCCAGGCGCTGCAGCAGCTTGATCGCGGCGATCATCGTGCCGCCCGTGGCGATCAGGTCGTCGACCAGCAGCACTCGCTGCCCGGGCCGCACCGCGTCGGCGTGCATTTCCACCGTCGCGTTGGCGTATTCCAGCGCATAGGATTCGGCCACGGTACGGTAGGGCAGCTTGCCCTGCTTGCGCACCGGCACGAATCCCAGGTTCAGCTCATAGGCCAGCACGCTGCCGATGATGAAGCCGCGCGCATCCACGCCGGCGACCAGATCCAGCCGCTGGCGCATATAACGATAGACGAACAGATCGATCAGTAAGCGGAAGGTACGCGGATCTTGCAGAACAGGCGTGATGTCCCGGAAAACCACTCCCGGCCTGGGCCAGTCGGGCACGCTGCGTATGGTGCGCCGGACGAGCTCGGCGTAGTCGGTTTGCATGATGGCGTCCGCCGTGTGGAGTGTGGCCGGAAACTATAACCCGCCCGGGCATGATCAGGCCAATGCAGGCGACTTGCGGACGGACGATGCGAGACGTCCGCGCGGTTTCGCCGGCGCGCCGCCAGGGCCGTTGGCCGGGCCGCCCTCCGCGATGGCCTGCAGCGACGCGCCGATATGGCCGAGGAATTCCTCCACCATTCCAGGCAGCAGGCGGCCTTCCATGGTGTGCACCTGCAGCCGGCGCGTCGCCATTTCCGGGTGTTCGATGGGCCGCGCCACCAGGCCGCCACGCTTGAGCGCCGACATTGCAGGCAGATAGGAGCCCAGCATGACGCGATCGGAATTGCGCACGAAGGACATCAGCGCCGCCGACAGATTGCTGACGAAGACCGGTTCGAAGCGCAGGCCTTCCAGGCGCCAGCAACGCTCCAGCAGCTTGCGCGCGGACGATGCGGAATCGGAGGTCGCCAGCGGATACGGCACCAGCTGGATCGGGGCGATGCGCGCATTCCGTGCCAGCGGGTGCGCCCGGCACATAACGGCATGGACGGGGGCCGACACCGAATGGCGCGCCACGGTGCCCTGGCTTTGCTCCGAGCTGAACGAGACAGCAAGGTCGGCAAGGCCTTCGGCCACGCGGCGCACTGCCTCTGCCTGCAGACACACGTGCAGGCTGAACCGTGCATGGGGATGCCGTATGCGAAAAGCCGACATCAGTTCGGGCAGGAAATGATGGGCGGGGCCATCGGTGGCGGCCACCCGGATCGTGCCGCTGGGAGTACCCTTAAGGCTGGTGATGTCCTGCAGCACGGCCTCGGATTCCAGCAAGGTGCGGCGGGCATGGGCGAGCAGCAATTCGCCCGCTTCGCTCAGCACCATGCCGTGCGACATGCGCTTGAACAAGGGGGCGCCTACCTCGGCCTCCAGCTTGGCGATCTGGCGGCTGATTGCCGACACGGCCACGAACAGACGCTCCGATGCGGCGCTCAGGCTGCCCGCGGCAGCGACTTCGGTGAAGTACTTCAGAGCGATTCCGTGCATGGGCGACCTCTTGGACGAGAAGGCGGGGTTTGCCTTTTCGGCAATACAAGGACGAAATATTCTAATAGGCCTGAGCCGTGCGCGCCCCTTAGAATTCTTACAAAAATCCGGGCGTTACATCTGTCCCGCACTCTATCGTTACCAATTGCCGGCTCGTTGCACTGCCTGCGTTCGCCTTTGAATCATGGCATCACAGAATCCACCTCCCCCCGTGCCACAAACTCCAGGCAAGCGCCGCCGGCCGGCTCTCGTGTTTCCCATGCTGCCGAACCTGAACCGCACACCAGGAGTTTCGATGTCCGCTGCCGCCACTTTTCCCATCCGTCCCTTCGAGCTTCCGTGCCCGGATCTGAATGTGGAGCGTGCCGGCAACACCGGAACGGAAGGCATCTGGCATTTCGATTCAGGTGTGGCCGGCCCCAACGTCATGGTCACGGCCCTGATCCACGGCAACGAACTCTGCGGTGCCTGGGCCCTGAAGGCGGTGCTGGCGCACGGTACGCGGCCTCGCACCGGCTCGCTGACCCTGGCCTTTTGCAATCTGGCGGCCTTCGACCGCTTCGACGCGAATAACTATGCGGCATCGCGGTATGTCGACGAGGACCTGAATCGCGTCTGGAGCGATGACAAGCTGGCCGATGACAGCACGCAGGAACGACGCCGTGCGGCCCTGATCCTGCCGTGGCTGAAAAAGGCCGACTGGCTGCTGGATATCCACTCCATGAGCAACTCTGTCGTGCCCCTGCAGATGTCGGGCGTGCGGCAACGGAATATCGATCTGGCGCTGACGATGGGCAATCCGGCCACGGTCATCGCCGACGCCGGCCACGCCGCCGGGGTACGCATGCGCGATTACGGCAAATTCGGCGAAGAAAACGACAACGGCACGCGCTCGCTGCTGATCGAATGCGGTTTTCACGGCGCGCTGGCCGCGCGCGAAGTAGCGATGGACCAAACCGCGCGATTCCTGGTGGCATCGGGCATCGTCGAGTCCACCGACCTGCCGGGCAGTTGGTTCGCACCGATGGCGCCCAGCCAGGAAGCGCTGCTCGTCACGCACGCCATTGCAGCCAAGAGCGCGGACTTCCGTTTCGCCGAACCCTGGAAAGGCCTGGAAAAACTGCCCAAGGCCGGCACGGTGATCGGCTGGTCGGAAGACGAAGCCATTACCACGCCTTATGACGATTGCGTGCTGATCATGCCCTCGCTGGCCAACGTGCGCGCCGGTGTCACCGTGGTGCGGCTGGCGCGGCCTATCCCCAAGCAACGCTGAACACCGCGCGGCGATGCCGCGCTTTCCCGGACTATCCCGCAGGCGCCGCCCGCAGTACAGTAGCGGCCAAGCGCTTGCGCCACATCCAAAAGACATCATCCGGGGAATCGCCGCGTGGCCCTGTTCATCCTGCGCCGGCTCATCCAGAGCCTGTTTGTACTTCTCGCCGTATCCATCGTCGTTTTTTTCGCGGTCTATGCCGTCGGCGATCCGATCGAACTTCTCGTCAGCCCCGAGGCCAGCCTGGCCGACCGCCAGCAGATGATCGCCCGCCTGGGCCTGGATCTGCCGGTGTGGCAGCAATACGCCGGGTTCATGTGGCGTGCGTTACATGGCGATATGGGCACATCGTTCGTCCAGGGCGTGCCCGCCATCTCGCTGATCCTGCAAAGGCTGCCCGCGACCTTCGAACTGGTGGTCGCGGCCATGCTGATGACCTGTGTGTTCGGTATTCCGCTGGGCCTGCTGGCCGGCCTGCGGCGCGACACTGCGCTGGGCCGCGGCATCCTGGCCACGTCCGTGCTGGGCTTTTCCTTGCCCGCCTTCTGGCTGGGCATGATGCTTATCCTGATGTTCGCCGTCTGGCTGGGATGGCTGCCCGCTTCGGGGCGCGGCGATACGGTCAGCGTGCTGGGCGTGCCGTTTTCCTTTTTGACGCGCGACGGGCTGGCGCACATGGCGATGCCGGCGCTTAACCTGGCGCTGGCCAATGTGGCGCTGATCCTGCGCATGACCGCATCGGGCGTGGCCGAAGCCGAAAGCCAGGAGTACGTCAAGTTCGCCCGCGCCAAGGGCATACGCCCGCGCCGCATCGTCAATCGCCACATCCTGCGCAATATCCTGATCCCGGTCGTCACGGTGGTCGGCCTGGAATTCGGCCAGTTGATCGCCTATTCGACCATCACGGAAACCGTTTTCGCCTGGCCTGGCATGGGCAAGCTGCTGATCGACAGCGTCTACCAGCTCGATCGCCCGGTGGTGGTGGCCTATGTCATGTTCGTGACCTTCCTGTTCGTCGTGATCAATCTGATTGTGGACATCATGTATGCCGCGCTCGATCCGCGCGTGCAATTGAGCGCGCCGGCGCATTGAGCGCGCCGCCATTCCCCGCAGCCGAGATCCCTACACCCGACATCGCCATGCCCGATTCCGTTTCCTCCAGCCGCACGCGCACCGTGCCTCCCTTGGCAGAAACGCCCAGGCGAGTTGCCATTCTTCGCAAGCTGCACGGCCGGCCGACCGCGCGCGGCACGCTGATCATCCTTGCAGTGCTGGCGCTGATCATCATGATCGCGCCCTTCTTCGCGCCGCAGAATCCCTATGACCTGGCCAACCTGAGCATCATGGACGGCCGCCTGCCGCCCCGTTCGACGGCCATGGACGGACATATGTACTTGATGGGGACTGACGATCAGGGACGCGATATGTTCAGCGCCATCCTGTACGGCATACGCATCAGCCTGCTGGTGGGCCTGTCGGCGGTCGCCATCGCCACGGCCATCGGCAGTTTCGTCGGCCTGCTGGCGGCATACGTCGGCGGCCGGATCGATGCGGCGCTGATGCGCCTGGTCGATTTCGTGCTGGGCTTTCCGTCCATCCTGGTCGCGCTGGTGCTGCTTGCCGTGCTGGGACGCGGCGTCGACAAAGTCATTCTGGCGCTGGTGCTGGTGCAATGGGCCCATTACGCACGCATCATGCGCGGCCGTGCTCTGCAGGAACGGCGCAAGGAATATGTGGAAGCCGCCATGAACCTGGGTTTCCCGGCCTGGCGCATCATGCTGGTCCATTTGCTGCCGAACTGCGTGGGGCCCATCCTTGTCTACGCCACGGTGCAGATCGCCCATGCGATCGCGCTGGAAGCAACGCTGTCCTTCCTGGGCGTGGGCGTGCCGATTACCGAACCTTCGCTGGGGCTGCTGATCGCCAATGGATTCCAATACCTGTTGTCGGGTGATTACTGGATCAGCCTGTTCCCTGGACTGGCCCTGCTGTTTCTTATCCTGACCATCAATATCCTGGGCGATCGCCTTCGGGAAAGCCTGGATCCGCGCCGATGAGCGACCTTCTGCTGGACGTGCGCGGACTGCGCACCGCGTTTCATACTACCGCCGGCGCCTGGCCGGCCGTCGACGGCGTGGACCTGACGCTGCGCCGCGGCGAAATCCTGGGCTTGGTGGGCGAATCGGGTTCGGGCAAGTCCGTTACCGGCTTTTCCCTGATGGGCCTGATCGATCCGCCCGGCGAAGTCGTCGCGGGCGAAGTGCGTTTCAAGGGCGAGGACCTGCGCAAGCGCAACGAAGAAGGCATGCGGCGCCTGCGCGGCAACCGCATCGCGATGATCTTCCAGGATCCGCTGATGACACTCAATCCCGTGCTGCGTATCGGCGAACAGATGGCGGAAACCATACTGACCCACGAAAACGTCAGCCGCGCCGACGCCATGGCGCGCTGCGTCGAAGCCCTGGCCATGGTGGGCATCCCGTCGCCGCAGGCCCGGCTGCGCAGCTTCCCGCACGAGTTTTCGGGCGGCATGCGCCAGCGCGTTGCTATCGCCATCGCGCTGTTGAACAACCCCGACCTGATCATCGCCGACGAACCGACCACGGCACTGGACGTGACGATCCAGGGCCAGATCCTGTATCGCATGCAGGAAATCTGCCGTACCCGCGATACGGCGCTGATCTGGATCACCCATGACCTGGGCGTGGTCGCCGAATTGGCGGACCGCATCGCCGTGATGTACGCCGGCCGCATCGTCGAAACCGGACCGGTGGACGAAGTACTGGACGCGCCGCGCCATCCCTATACACAGGGCCTGCTGCGTTCGATGCCCGGTACCACGCAGCCCGGCGCGCGCCTGCGGCAGATCGACGGCATGGCGCCCAGCCTGTCGGCCCGGCCATCAGGCTGCCCCTTCCGCCCGCGCTGCGGCCACGCCATCACGCGCTGCACCGAGCAATTCCCCGGCCCCACCCGCGAAGGTTCACGCACCTTTCACTGCTACGCGCCCGTGGCTCGTGTGGGAGGGCAGGTATGAGCACGACCGCACGGCCGCCCGAAGGGCGTGCTGCCCTCCCCCAAGGAAGAGTCGAGCAGCGTCAGGAGGGCGATATATCCAATTCAGGCACGACAATGGCGCCCGTCATCGAACTGCGCGACATCCACAAACGTTTTGAACAGCGGCCGGACCTGGCCCAGCGCCTGCTTGCGCTGGCGGGCCGCCGCATGGATCGCGCCGTGGTCCACGCGGTCAATGGCATCAACCTGACGATAGCCGCCGGCGAAGTGGTCGGCCTGGTCGGAGAATCGGGCTGCGGCAAATCCACGCTGGGCCGCGTGGTCGCCGGCCAGCATGCGCCCAGCCAGGGCGAACTGCGCTACAACGGCCGGCCCGTCGGCGAACTGCGCGGACGCGAACGCCTGGACTACATACTGGGCGTGCAGATGGTTTTCCAGGACCCGCAAGCATCGCTGAATCCGCGCCATCGCGTGCGGCAGATCCTGGGCGAAGCACTCAAGGTTCACAAGCTTGCGCCGCCCGCCGAGATCCCCGCGCGCGTGGACAGCGCCCTGGCCGACGTGGGCCTGGACACCGACTATCGCGATCGTTTCCCGCACCAGATTTCCGGCGGCCAGCGCCAGCGCATCGGCATTGCCCGCGCGCTGATGGTCCAGCCGTCCTTCCTGGTCTGCGATGAACCGGTGGCGGCGCTGGATGTATCCATCCAGGCGCAGGTCATCAATCTGTTCATGGACCTGCGCGAGCGCAACAATTTCACCTATCTTTTCATCAGCCATGACCTGGGTGTAGTGCGGCATATCTCCGACCGCGTCGCCATCATGTACCTGGGCCGCATCGTTGAAATCGCCCCGGCGGTGGAAATCTTTGCACGCGCCAACCATCCCTACACGCAGGCGCTGCTGGCCGAGGTCCCGGATGTAAAGCGGCGCGGCCGCCGGTTCACGCCTATCCAGGGCGAGATCCCTTCGCCACTGGCGCCGCCGCCCGGATGTACTTTCCATCCCCGCTGCCCGCACGCCATGCCGCGTTGCCGCGAACAGATGCCCGTGTTGACCGAGATCGCACCCGCGCATTGGTCGGCCTGCCATCTGAACGACCAGGCCGCCTGATTCGCCAGAGACCAAGAAAACCCAGACCGGACTCCCCCAAGGACAATCATGAATACCTCCAACGCCGAACGCATCAGCCTGGATCTGAACCACCCGGGCCGCAATGCCATTCCCTATGTGGACGAGGACCGCAATAGCGACCGGCCGTTCACGCTGCACACCTACCGTCCTTACAACTACACGCCCGACCGCCCGGTGGTTTTCGTCCAGCATGGCGTCCTGCGCAACGGCGACGATTATCGGGATTTCTGGATTCCGGCCGCGGACAAGCACAACCTGCTGATCGTCGCGCCGACCTTCTCCAATGAAATCTGGCCCGGCACGGACAGCTACAACAATGGCCGCGTATTCACGCCCAGCGGCAATGTGCGCCCGGTGGCGGGCTGGACCTACGTGCTGGTGGAACGCGTATTCAATGACCTGCGCGCCGCCGGCGTCACGGAATGCGAACAGGCCTATCTGTTCGGCCATTCGGCCGGCGGCCAGTTCGTGCATCGCCTGATGAGCAGCCAGTCGCACGCGCCGTTCAAGGCCGTCAGCATCGGCAATCCTGGCTGGTACACGCTGCCCACTTTCGATCATCCTTACCCGGAAGGCCTGGACGGCGTGGGTCTGTCGCAGGAGCATCTGGTGCGCCTGCTGGGCTATCCGATGACCATCATGGCCGGCGACCAGGACATCGCCACCAGCGATCCCAATCTGCCTTCCGAACCGGCAGCCAAGCGCCAGGGCCCGCATCGCTACGCGCGTGCCCACAATTATTTCGAGGCCGGCAAGCGCGAGGCCGCGCGCCTGGGCGTACCGTTCAACTGGACCTTGCAGCCGGTGCCCGGCATCGGCCACGACGGCAAGGCCATGTCGGCCGTCTGCGCCAGCCTGTGGTTCGAAGGCCGTATGCCGAGTGACGAGGAAATGGCCAAGCTGGCCGGCAAGACGGTCGCCTGATCGATGGTCCGATAAAGACACGAACAAAGGAAAACTCCATGTCCGCCCAACCTTCTTCCACTGCCCTGCCCGCTTCCGCGGAAATTGCCGCGGGCCTGCGTTCCTGGATCGAATGCGAATCGCCCACCAATTCCCCCGCCGGTGTTGCCGCCATGGCGAAACTGGTACAGGCGGAAGCGCAAGCTGCCGGACTGCGCACGGAACTGAAGCCGCTGGGCGACAAGACCGGCCCATTGCTGGTCGTGACCAATCGCGCGGCGGATGACGCGCGCCCCGGCATCCTGATCCTGGCGCACATGGACACGGTGCATCCCGTCGGGACGCTGCGGGAAACGCCTTACCGCATCGAAGGCGACAAGCTGTACGGCCCGGGCTGCTACGACATGAAGGCCGGCATTTATATGGCCCTGCTGGCGATGGGCCGGCTGGCAACGCCGGGATCGACGCGCCTGCCGGTCGACATGGTGCTGGTACCCGATGAAGAAACCGGCAGCCATGCATCCCGCGAGTCCATCGAAGCCTACGCACGCAACGCGCGCTACGGCCTGGTGTGCGAACCCGCGCGCGCCAACGGCGGCAAGTGCGTCACCGCCCGCAAGGGTACCGGCATGCTGCGCCTGGGTGTAAAGGGACACGCCGCCCACGCCGGCGTCGCCCATGAAAAAGGCCGCAGCGCCATCCGCGAAATGGCCCATCAGGTGCTGGCCCTGGAAGGCATCACCGACTACGAACGCGGCGTTACGGTCAGCGTCGGCACCATCGAAGGCGGCACGGCCACCAACACCGTTCCCGCGCTATGCCGCTGCGTAGTGGACTTCCGCGTGCCGGACATGCCCGCCGCCGAAGACACGCTGCGGCGCATGCGAGACCTGAAGCCCGTCGGACAGGACGTCAGCCTGGACATCGATGTCGAACTGAACCGCCCGCCCATGGTCAAGACCGAAGCCACCACCCAGTTGCTCGGCAAGGCCCGCCTGTTCGCCACCGCCGCCGGCTTCACGCTGGACGACGCGCCCATGACGGGCGGCGGCAGCGACGCCAACTTCACTTCGGCCATGGGCGTGCCCACGCTGGATGGGCTGGGTGCGGATGGCGACGGCGCGCATACGCTGCACGAGCACATCCTGGTTAGCACGCTGGGCGCTCGGGCCCGGTTCTGGTATCTGCTGTTAAAGGATCTTGAGTAGACAGAAAAACGGATCGAACAACTCAAGCTGTACGATGAGCACCGGTAACTGGTGTGCCGGCCAG
>DATJHN010000125.1:0-6989 GCA_035493915.1 Bordetella sp. | reverse complement strand
GGATCCATCGATGGCCGCGAGGCAAGCAGCGCCGCGGTGTATGGATGCCGCGTCGCTTCGTAGATGCGCGATACCGGTCCCGATTCGACCACCTGGCCCAGATACATCACCAGCACGCGGTTGCTGATGTACTGCACCACGTTCAGGTCGTGCGAGATGAAGAGATACGTCAGGCCGAGCTCCCGCTTCAGCTCGCGCAGCAGGTTCAGCACCTGTGCCTCGACCGACTTGTCCAGCGCCGATACCGATTCGTCCAGGATCAGCACGCGCGGGCCCATCGCCAGCGCCCGCGCGATGTTGACCCGCTGCCGCTGGCCGCCGGAAAGCTCGTGCGGATAGCGCCGGGCAAAGGTATCCGGCTCCAGGCCCACCATGCGCAGCAGGCTGGTGGCGCGGGCGCGGGCCTGCGCGCCCGACATGCCCACGACCATCGGTCCGAAGGCGATGCTGTCGACGATGGTCAGGCGCGGGTTCAGGGACGCGTAGCTGTCCTGGAACACCATCTGCATATGCGAACGCAGTTCGCGCACGCTGATGCCGCGTATTTCCGATACTTCTTCGCCATCGAAGATGACGCGCCCGGAATCCGGCCGCAGCAGGTGCATCAGCAGCCGGGCGGTGGTCGACTTGCCGCAGCCCGACTCGCCGACGATGCCGACGGTCTCACCCTTCGCGACCTGGAAGCTGACACCGTCCACCGCCCGCACCACGTTGCGCGGGCCGCGCAGGCTGCTTCTCCCTATGTCGAAATGCTTTTTCAGGTCTTCGACGATCAGCATCGGCTGCGCCGGACCGCCCCGGTAGCGCGGATCGGGATGTTTGTCCAGCAGCCGCAAGGCATCGGATGGAGGTGACTCGCTGCGGGTTTTCAGGCGTGCGAACATGGCGGGCTCCGGTCAGGCCTTGACGTCCATGGCGCTGCGCAGGCCATCGCTCATCAGGTTGAAGCACATGGATGTGACGAAGATCATGATGCCGGGCAGGATCGCGTTCAGCGGCGTGACGTAGATCGCCTGGCGCAGGGTGTTCAGCATCAGCCCCCATTCGGCATTGGGCGGGTTCACGCCCAGCCCCAGGAAGCTCAGTCCGGAGGCGATGACGATGCTGACGCTGATCAGGCTGGATGCGTAGACCAGTATGGGGCCCACCACGTTGGACAGCACATGGCCGCGCACGATGCGCAGCCCGCGCGCGCCTGTCGCGCGCGCCGCCTCGACGAAATCCTGTTCGCGCACCTGGGTCGTCACGCTTTCGGCGATGCGCGCGATGGGCGGGATGAACACCAGGGTCATCGACACGATGCTGTTGGCCAATCCGGCGCCCAGCGCGCCTGAAATCGCCACCGCCAGCAGCACCGACGGGAAGGCGTAGAAGATATCGACCAGGCGCATGATGACCATGTTCCATCGTCCGCCCGCATAGCCCGCCGCGATGCCCAGCGTGCCGCCGATCAGCGTGGCGAGCGCGACGGGAACGAAGCCCATGAACAACGACAGCCTGCCACCGAAAATCAGGCGCGACAGCATGTCTCGGCCCAGTTCGTCGGTGCCCAGCAGGTGGCCTTGATAGCCCGGGGGCTTCAGGCGCCGGATCATGCTCATTTGGTAGGGGTCGGCCAGGCCGATCCACGGCGCGGCAATGGCCAGCGCCACGATGACCAGCAGGACCAGCGCACAGGCTATGGCGACCGGATCGCGCGACAGGCGCCGGCCCACGGTATGCCAATAGCCGCGGCTGGGCCTGCGGAAGCTTGCCTGCGCGCCGGCGGGGGCGGCGCTCGCCGCGCCGGTTATGCCGGATAGTGAAGCGGTGTTCTGGCTCATGTCCGTGCCTCCTTCAAGCGCGCTTGACGCGCGGGTCCACCAGCATCTGCAGCACGTCCACGACCAGGTTGGTAAAGACGAACAGCATCGCCAACACCAGGATCGTGCCCTGCAGGATCGGCAGGTCGCGCGTGAAGATGGCCGCGTTCAGCAGGAAGCCGGTGCCGGGCCAGGCGAAGACTGTTTCGACCAGGATCGAGCCGCCCAGCATCTGCGCGAACTGCAATCCCATGACGGCCATCACCATGGGCGCCACATTTTTGGCCACATGCGCCAGTACCCGGCGGCCGCTCAAGCCCTTGGCGTACAAGGTCTGCACGAACTCCTGCTTGCGGATCTCGCTGACCGACGCGCGGACCGAACGCGCGATGATGCCCATGGGGATCACCGACAGCGTGACGGCCGGCAGGATCAGGTGCGCGATGTCGGGCCCGCCCATGCCGGTAGCCGGCAGCAGGCGCAGCTCCACCGAGAACAGCACGATCAGCACCATGCCCAGCCAATAGTGCGGCAATGAAACGCCGGTCACGGCCAGCGCGGTCACGGTGCGGTCAACCGTCGGGCGGCGCGTATAACCGGCCAGTCCCCCCAGCACGCAGCCGCCGACGAATGCAAGGGCGATGGCCACGACCGCGAGCAGCATCGAATTGCGTATCGCCGGCGCGATTTCCCACAGCACCGGGCGACCAGTCTTGATCGATGTGCCCAGGTCGCCGGTCGCCACCCGTTTCAGCCAGATGAAGTATTGAGCCGGCAAGGGCTTGTCGAAGCCGTAGGCCGCCCTGATTTCCTGGATGACCGCGGGCGAAGCGTTCTCGGGCAGCACCGCGCTGATCGGATCCCCCGGCGCCAGGTGCACCAGGGCGAAGCAGACCAGCGAGACACCGATGGCGATGGGTAGCGTATAGAGCAGGCGGCGCAACAGATAACGCAGCATGGCGCGGTCCTCCAGGTTGCGGGTCGATTTACCGGTGGTTCACTTGGTCAGGTAGACAGGCGTCAGGTCCTGGAACCAGCTCTGCGCCTGGACGAAGCCCTTGACGTTGGGCGCCAGCGCGCGCGGGTTCAGGTCATGGACCACCCATATCCACATCGCCTGGTCGACGATGCGTTCATGCAGCTTGGCCAGGATCTCGTCCTGCTTCTGGGGATCGAATTCAACCTTGGCCTTGGCGGCAAGCTCATCGGCCTGTTTGTCGCTGAAGCCGCCCCAGTTGTAGCCAGCCGGCGGCCGCATCTTGGACCACGAGGTACCGATCAGCCCGATGTCCGGATCCCAATAGCCGAAGCTGTTGTTGATGCCGTCCACGCCCTTGTTCTCGGGCGCATCCGAACCCGCGCGGCGCCGCGCCCGCAGCGCTTCCCATTCCATGACTTCCAGTTCGACATCGAAGCCGACGGCCTTCAGGTTCTCCTGCACGAATTCGTTCATGGGCAGCGGCTGCATCTGCCCGGAACCCGCCGTGGAAATGGCGAACTTGACGTGCAGTGGATGCTCGGGGCTATAGCCTGCTTCCTTCATCAGGCGCCGCGCTTCGTCCGGGTCGTAGCGGATCTTGAAGTTCGGATGTCCGAACCAGGGGTGCTTGGGGTCGACCATGCCTTCCGACGGGATGGCCGTGCCGCCCAGGAATTCCACCAGCCCCTGGCGGTCGATCGCCAGGTTGGCTGCCTTGCGGATGCGGATATCGCGAAACGGCGAGCCTTCGGAAAAGCTGAGCTGGTACGGCCAGTTGTGCGGATAGATGTTGGTGACGATCTGCATTCCCGCTTCCTTCAGGCGCGGGATGGTGTCGGGCGGCGGGGCTTCCACCCAGTCGACCTGGCGCGACAGCAGGGCGGCCACGCGCGTATTGGGATCCGGCATGGTCAGCAGCACCATGCGATCGGATTTCGGCACCCGTTGCGGGTCCCAGTAATTGGGGTTGCGGATCAGTTCGGCGCGTTCGCGCGGTACCAGCTTGTCCAGCATCCACGGCCCGGTGCCGGAAGGCTTCTGCGCCACCTTGGTCCAGTCGCCGCCCAACTCCTTGTAGCGCGCCGGACTGGAAATCATCACGTCCGCGATCAGGTAGGGAAAGACCGCGTCCTGATACTTGGTGGTGATCTCCACCGTCATCGGATCGATCACGCGGTATGAGGCAATGCCCGCCACGTATTGGCTGGCCTGCGTGGCCTGGGCCTGGTCGAACTGCGGCGCGTCGCGCTTGAGCAGCTTGTCCAGGTTCCACACCACCGCCTCGGCATCGAAGGTCGAGCCATCGTGGAACTTGACGTTGGGCCGCAGCTTGAATGTCCACTTCGTATGGGTGGCGTCATCGACGGACCAGCTGGTCGCCAGGCCGGGCACAAGCTTGGCCCGTTCGTCGGCCTTGGAAAGATCCCAGCGGATCAGGGCGTCATATAGCGTGAAGCCGATAAAGCGCATGCCCTCGCCGCCCTGGCTGGGCTGACCGGTGGTCAAGGGCAGATCGGACAGGGTGGTGGCGACGCGAAGCACCATTTCGGCGTGCGCCGCGCCGTTCGCGAACAGGGCCAGCGAGGCGGCAAAAAGCGGGGCCGCGAGTTTCTTCAGTACCAAGGCGTATCTCCGGTGAATGACTGCCACGGCCGCGCGGCGGGCGCGGCGACATGGAACGGATGCGACACGAAAGAAAGAATGTCCCTTATGCGGCGGCGGTTTCCCGGCAGGCCGCGGCCTCGGCGGCAAGCGCCGCGATATCCGGCCTGCGCGCGCGCCAGGCGGTTGCCTTCTCGTAGGCATCGCCCACCCGCAGCACGGTGGCTTCGTCGAACAATCTGCCCGCGATCTGCAGCGAGTACGGCATGCCGTCGGCGTCGAAACCATTGCAGACCGAGACGGCCGGATTGCCCGCGGAATTGAACGGCGTGGTGTAGTTGGGCTGCGCGAACATCCAATGCGGCGACGTCGGCTCCAGCTTGCCCGCCGGTTCCGCGCAATGCGTCACGATCAGGTCCACGTCTTCGAAGACCGCCTGCATCGCCGCGGCCAGTTCGGCGCGCATGCGCATGGCCTGCACATAGTCTTCCGCGCGCAGGACGGCGCCGCCGATGATGCGGTAGCGCAGGCTGGCGCCAAACAGATCGGGCCGGGTGCGCAGCGTGTTCTCGTGGATGGAGAACAGCTCGGCCATCGCGATCACGCGCTTGCAATCGTTATACGCAAGCAGCGACGGCAGCGTGATGGGTTGCACGGTGGCACCCAGTCCGCACAGGACTTCGAGCGCCGCGTCCAGCGCCTGGCGCGAACCCGCCGAGATGGGCGCCTCTTGTTCCATCCATGCCCAGGGCACGCCTATCTTCAAGCCCTTGGCATGGCCGCTCAGCGCGGCGCGGTAGTTGGGTACGGGTTGATCGGCGCTGCCCGGATCGAGTGGATCGTGGCCTGACACGGTTTCGAGCAGGATCGCCAGGTCTTCCGAGGTCCACGCCATTGGCCCGGCATGGTCATGGCTGAACGAGTTTGGCAGCACGCCGCGCCGGCTGACGCGACCGTAGGTGGGTTTGATGCCGGCGATGCCGCAAGCGGCCGCGGGCATGCGTATGGAGCCGCCGGTATCCGAACCCATGCTGGCCAGGCACAGCCCCGCCGCGATGGCTGCGCCGGATCCCGAGGAAGACCCGGCCGGATGCCGGCTGGTGTTCCAGGGATTGTGCGCGGGCGGCGCGACCACGTCCCACGACGGCCCGCCGTGGGCGAATTCCCAGGTGGTGGTCTTGCCCAGCAGCACGCCGCCGGCCTTGTTCAAGGCCTGCTGCGCGGGGCAATCCTGCTTGGGCACATAGTCGGCCAGCGAGCGCGATTGGCCCGTGGTGCGGATGCCGGCGGTTTCGTAGATGTCCTTCAGGGAATAAGGGATGCCGTGCAGTGCGCCGCGCGAGCCGCCGCGCATGATTTCCGCTTCGGCGGCGCGTGCCTGCGACAAGGCGAGTTCTGGCGTGGGAGTGATGTAGCTGCATAGCGCCGCGTCCACGGCGTCCATGCGGGCCAGGCATGCTTCGGCCAATTCCACCGGCGACAGCGTTTTGGCGGCGATCATCCGGCTGGCCTGCGCGATGGTCAGGAAGGTGGGGTCACTACTCATGACACCTCCTCGCCCGCCGCGCGGAAGGCCAACGGTACGAAGGTGTGCGCCGGCTCATCCGCATGGGGGCGGTTGCGCCGGATGCGGCCGAGCATGGGCTCGATATAGCTCCAGGCGTCGGCTAGTTCGGCAAGGTGGGCCGGGGAAAGCGGCAGGCCCGCGTGGGCCGCCAGGACTCGCAAATCTTCCAGGCGTGTGGACGCCTCGGATTGCGCCGATGTTTCTGACATGGAAAAGCCCCTTGAGTTGATGGATATATGCACGTTTTCGTGCACATTCCATTTATTTTTCAATACCTTAGCGCATGTCTTGCGGAATAAAACAGTTGTTTAATTCTAGGAACGCGTCCTAGGTGAGTCAAGCCAAAACAGGCCGGCTAGTGGTAAATCCTAGTGCGGTGCAGCAAATTCGTATTCCCACGGAAAATCATGCGAAAATTCCAAATCTTGAATTGTTATCAGGGACTTGCGTAGTCTGCTGTCAACGGTCCCTGGGGTTCTCTGTGAAGCAAATTAAAACAATTGATTTGATGGGCCAGGAGGAAGAGATGACCGATATAAGCCCCGCCGGCATGCCGGTCGCAAAAGGGAGGGCACGCGGTGACGATGCCGGGCACTCGCCTGTACTGGATGTGTCGATCGCGGAGGAGCCGCTCGGTGACATGCCGGTCCCCGACCGCATCCTGCGGGTGGCCAAGGAGCTGATCGCGCGCACCGGGCCATTCAACACAACCGTGCGGGACATCTGCGACGCCTCGGGCGTCAATGTCGCGTCGATCCATTACTACTACGGGTCCAAGGACGCGTTGGTGAAGACGGTCCTGCTTTCGGTAATGGAGCCGGTCAACATCGAACGCTGCATGCGGCTGGAGGAAGCGCGCCAGCGCTACGGCAATGGGCCCATGCCCATACCCGTGATACTGGACAGCCTGTTGCGCCCCTTGGTTGCCTGCGAGCGAGGCGAAGACGGCGGGCGCCTGTTCGTGCGCATGGAACATCACCTGCGCGCGGTCCCCGACAGCGATTACACGCTGTTCGTCGCGCGGCATCTGGATGGCTAT
>DATJHN010000124.1:0-15121 GCA_035493915.1 Bordetella sp. | reverse complement strand
GATGACGGCTTCGCGGATGGTTTCCTGCGACACTTCCGGCGCGTGCTGGGTCGACAGCACCACGGTGTCCACTTCGACCGGACGGCCGTCGACATAGCGGAAGGTCACTTGCGACTTGGCGTCGGGACGCAGCCACGGCAGGCGGCCGTCCTTGCGCAGTTCGCTCTGGCGCTGCACCAGGCGGTGCGAATACCAGATCGGGGCGGGCATCAGGTCGGGCGTTTCGTCGCAGGCGTAGCCGAACATCAGGCCCTGGTCGCCGGCACCCTGGTTCAGATAGTCTTCCGACGTGCGGTCCACGCCCTGGGCGATGTCGGGCGACTGCTTGTCGTAGGCCACCAGCACCGCGCAGCCCTTGTAGTCGATGCCGTATTCGGTGTTGTCGTAGCCGATGCGGCGGATCGTGTCGCGGGCAACCTGGATATAGTCGACCGTGGCGGTGGTGCTGATTTCACCCGCCAGCACAACCAGACCCGTATTGCACAGCGTTTCGGCCGCAACACGAGCGTTGGGATCCTGCGTGAAGATGGCGTCCAGGACGGCGTCGGAGATCTGGTCGGAGACCTTGTCCGGATGGCCTTCGGAGACGGATTCGGAGGTAAAGAGAAAATCGCTGTGTGCCACGGCTGTACTTTCCTTGCTGGGACCGGCGGGGGCCCAAGCCACAGGGCGCAAGCCACCAACGGTCGATTGACGAAGGGTGCGTTGCACCTGGATCGCAATCGGAAAGACCTTGACCACGGCGCGACGCTTTAGCGGATTTTGCGTGCGCGTTTCCATCGATACGAAATCCATGGATCCGGCCCGCGTCGCCCCGCAAGTTGTCGGTTAACTCGGCGACCTTCCACATTTTAAGCGAAAATGGCGGCTTTAATCCGTCCCCGTCGCATGCTGCTCGTCGCCCTGTTCCGACTGCTGGCCCGCCTGCCGCTATCCGTGCTGCATGGCATGGGGCGTTTCTTCGGCATTTTGGCCTACCTTTACCCCGGCAAATACCGGCAGCGCATCCGCGCCAACGCCGCCCAGGCGGGCTATGGCGGCGGCCGTTTCGCCCGGCGGGCGGCCGCGCAGGCGGGGGCCATGATCTTCGAAATGCCCAAGGTCTGGTTCCAGAGCGACGCCTGCCTGCGCCGCGCCCATTCCGACGACGACCCCATCGTGGCCGCCGCCCGCGCCGAAAACCGCGGCGTTGTTTTTATGACACCCCATCTGGGCTGTTTCGAGATCACGGCACGCTATCTGGCCCGCCAGGCGCCGATGACCATCATGTTCCGGCCGCCGCGCAAGTCCGCCATTGCCCCCCTGCTGGATGCCGCCCGCAATACGTCGACGCTGCGGGCGGTGCCGGCCACCATGCAGGGCGTGCGGGAATTCGTCCGCGCCCTGCGGCGCGGCGAAACCGTGGGCATGCTGCCCGACCAGGCGCCGGCCCAGGGCGAAGGCGTATGGGCGCCTTTTTTCGGCCGCATGGCCTATACGGTTACCCTGCCGGGGCGGCTGGCCGCCCCGGGCAACGTCCCGGTCATCCTGACCGCCGGGGAACGCCTGCCGCACGGGCGCGGCTGGCGCATTCATTACGTTCGCGTGCCGGAGCCCCTGCCTGACACGCCCGAAGCGCAAGCCGCCCTGTTCAATGCCGCCATGGAAACCCTGATCCGCCGTTTTCCCGAGCAGTACCTGTGGAGCTACAACCGCTACAAGACCCCGCGCGGCGCGCCGCCCGCGCCCGATGCGGCGGGTGACGGCAACTCCGGTGGCACCCGCGCGGACAGCTCATCCATGGACAGCGCCCGATGAGCAGTCTCAAGCACCGCGCGCTGGTCGCCCTGTTCACCTGGTTTGGCCGCGTCAGTCCGGCCACGCGCCTGCGCATCGGCGCCATGTTGACCTGGTTCACACTGGCCTTCGCGCGCCGGCGCCGGAGCATCGTACAAATCAATCTGGACCTGTGCTTTCCAGATGAAAGCGAAGAAACGCGCGCCCGCTGGCTGCGCGAGCATTTCCGTTCGCTGTGCCAATCAATCGTGGACCGCGGCGTGCTCTGGTACGGCACGCCGGACGCCATCCGCGAAATGGTCACGGTGTCGGGCCACGAGGAGTTCCTGCGCCTGGGCCGGGAAAAGCAGCCGCTGATCCTGCTCGCGCCGCACTTCGTCGGCCTGGACGTCGCGGCCACGCGGCTGACGATGGAATCCCCCACCGGCGCCACCATGTACACCCCGCAGCGCGATGCGGAAGTCGATGCCATCGTTCGCGCGGGCCGCACGCGATTCAATGAAGTACACCTGGTCAGCCGCAAGGACGGCGTGCGCGGCCTGATCCGGCATCTGCGCGAGGCGCGGCCGGTTTATTACCTGCCCGACATGGATTTCGGGCGCGACGGCGCCATCTTCGTACCCTTCTTCGGCGTACAGGCGGCGACCCTTCCGGCCACCGCGCAGATCGCGCGCAAGTGGAATACCCCGGTCATCCCCGTCATCGAATTCTGGGATCCGCGAACGGGGCGGTATCACGTCGAAGTCCTGCCCGCCCTGAAGGACTTTCCCGGCGACGACACGCTGGAAGAGGCCACCACGCGCCTGAACCGCGAAATGGAACAATGGGTGCGCCGCTGCCCCAGCCAATACTACTGGGTACACCGGCGGTTCAAGACCCGGCCGCCCGGCGAAGCAAAGTTCTATTGATCGGATTGGGCGATAATGGCGCGATGATCTGGCAATTCACCAAAATGCATGGCGCCGGCAACGACTTCGTTGTCCTTGACGGCGTGCGGCAAACCATCGACATGACGCCCGAGCGCGCACGGGCGCTGGGCGACCGTCATTTCGGCATCGGCGCCGACCAGATCCTGCTGGTCGAACCGGCGACGGAACCCGACGCCGACTTCCGCTATCGCATATTCAATTCCGACGGCAGCGAAGTCGAACACTGCGGCAACGGCGCGCGCTGCTTCGTGCGCTTCGTGCATGAAACCGGCCTGTCCGACCGCAATCCGCTGCGCGCGCAGATCGCCACCGGCATTCTGGTACTGGACGAAGGCGACGATGAGCAGGTCACGGTGGACATGGGGCGCACGCGTTTCAGCCCCATCGACCTGCCCTTCGATGCCGCCGGACTGGTGTCGCGCAAGCAAGGCCAGGAAACACTCTATACGTTACCGCTGCCGGCCGCGGCCGACGCACCGGCCGGCATGCCGGCCAGCGTCGACATTTCCGTGATCGCGATCTCCAACCCGCATGCGGTACAGGTGGTCGACGATGTCGACCGCGCGCCCGTGCATGTGATCGGTCCGATCGTCGAATCGCATCCGCGCTTTCCGCGCCGCGTGAACGCCGGCTTCATGCAGATCGTCGACCGCAACAACATCCGTCTGCGCGTGTACGAACGCGGTGCCGGCGAAACGCTGGCCTGCGGCACCGGCGCCTGCGCCGCGGTCGCCACGGGCATACGCCGCGGCCTGCTGGATACGCCGGTTCGCGTACAGGCGCGCGGCGGCATGCTGACAGTCGACTGGGACGGCCAGGCCCTGCGCATGACCGGGCCGGCAACCTCCGTCTATACCGGCACGGTAGATATCGACAAGCTGGTCTTTTCCATGGCTCTGAACCGTTAAGCGGACCGTACTCCACCCATGACCGATACAGCCCTCAGCCCGCAGCAGGTAGCCGATTTCCTGCGGGACAATCCAGACTTCTTCAAATCGCACGCCGACGTTTTCGCCGACATGCAGGTGCCGCATCCTCACGGTGCCGGCGCGATCTCGCTGGGCGAACGGCAGATCCTGATGCTGCGCGAACGCAATCGCGAACAGGAATGGCGCCTGAACGAACTGATCCACAACGCCAACGCCAACGAAGGCATCAGCACGCGGCTGACGCAGTGGTGCTCGCGCCTGCTGGCCGAAACGCAGCTCGACCGCATTCCGGCCGAGATCGCGCTGGGACTGGCCCGCGAGTTCGACTTGAACGAGGTCGGCCTGCGCCTGTGGCGTCTGCCCAACCTTGCGGAAAGCGGCTACGGCGAAGCGGTTTCCGATGACGTGCGCACCTTCGCCGACAGCTTGAAATCCCCCTATTGCGGCACCGATACGGAATTCGAAGCCGCCAGCTGGCTCAGCGCCAAGCCGCGCTCGCTGGCGCTGATCCCGCTGCGGCCGGCCAACGAGGCGCCCACCGTCGGCCTGCTGGTGCTGGGGTCCAACGATCCCGAACGCTTCGCGCCCGATATGTCGACGACCTTCCTGGATACCGTCGGCAAGCTGGCGTCGGCGGCGCTGCGCCGGCTCGACTGACCGGATCCGGACGCGCGCCATGGACCGCCCCCTGCCCGCGCCGATGCAAGCGTGGCTGGCGCATCTGGCCGCGAACCGCCGCTATTCGACGCACACGCTGGACGGCTACGGACGCGACCTGCGCCATCTGGCGGAACTGGCGGGCGATATCCCTCTTGAAAGGCTGGCGAATGGCCACATCCGCCAGTTCGTCGCGCGCCTGCACGCGCGCGATCTCGGTCCGCGCAGCCTGGCGCGCGCCCTTGCCGCCTGGCGCGGCTTTTATCAATGGTGGGCGCCGCAGGCCAACTTGCCGGGCAATCCCGTTGCCGGCGTGCGCGCGCCCAAGGCACCGCGTGCGCTACCCAAGGCCTTGTCGGTGGAACAGGCGCAGGCATTGCTGGACCGACCCGCCGCCGACGGCGGCCACGATCCCGTGGCACTACGCGATCAGGCCATGGTCGAACTGCTGTATTCCAGCGGGCTGCGCCTGTCGGAACTCACCAGCCTGGACTGGCGCTACGAACGCAACCCGGACCATACCTCCGCCAGTTGGCTGAACCTGGACGAACGCGAAGTCGTGGTGCTGGGCAAGGGCGGCAAGCAGCGCGCCGTACCGGTGGGGGCTGCCGCCGTAAAGGCCCTGCAAGCCTGGCTGCCCGCCCGCGCGGCGCTGCTGGGGCCGCGGTCCACGCCGGCCGACGCCGCAGCGCTATTCCTGGGCGCCCGCGGCCATCGCATCTCGCCGCGCGTCGTGCAGTTGCAACTGGCCAGGCTGGCCCGCACCGCCGGCCTTCCCGTGCACGTGCATCCGCACGTGCTGCGCCACAGTTTCGCCAGCCATGTGCTGCAATCCGCGCAGGACCTGCGCGCCGTACAGGAAATGCTGGGGCACGCGAATATCACTACCACCCAGGTCTATACGCGGCTGGATTTCCAGCATCTGGCCCAGGTCTACGACAAGGCTCATCCACGCGCCGGCCGCAAGTCCTGACCTTGAGCCCTTGAGCCCTTGAGCTCAAGGCTTCAATGCCGCCATGAATGCCGAAAGATTCCACTCGAACATCCCCAGATAAGTGGCGGCCGGCAGGCCCGGCTTGGCGAGTGCATCGGAATACAGCGTCCCGCCCAGCTTGGCCCCCGTGTCGTGCGCGATACGCTGGCCCAGGCGCGGATTGCTGACGTTCTCCAGGAACACCGCCGGAACCTTCTCGACCTTGACCTGATCGATGATGCGCGCGACGTCCGCTGCGGAAGGTTCCGCGTCGGTGGAAATGCCCATGGTCGAAATGAAGGTAACGCCATACGCCTGGCCGAAGTAGCCGAAGGCATCATGTGACGTCACGACGCGCCTGCGCTCGGGCGGCAGCGCGGCAAAGGCCTGTTTGACGCGTTGATCCAGCGCCTGGATTTTGGCGACGTAAGCATCCGTGCGCAAACGATAGGCGTCGGCATGCGATGGATCCGCCTTGGCAAGCGCCGCGCCGATATTGCGCGCGTACAGCACGCCATTGGCCAGGTTCTGCCAGGCGTGGGGATCCACGTGCGTGGCATGGCCGGACGCATGGTTCGCATCGGCACTGACACGTCCGCCCACGTCATCGTCGTCGAAGTCGCGCGGCTGCACGCCTTCCGACGCCACCACGGTGGTGCCCTTGAAGTTGGCGGTCTTCACCAGGCGGTTCATCCAGGTCTCGAAATTCAAACCATTGACCACCAGCACTTGCCCGGCCGTCAAGGCGCGGGCGTCCGCTGGTGTCGGCTCGTATTCATGCGCATCGCCGTCAGGGCCGACCAGCGTATCGACCTTGACGTCGCCACCGCCGATCTGCCTGACCATATCGCCCAGAATGGAAAAACTGGCGACCACACGCAGCGGACCGGCGGGCTGCTCGTCGGCCGCGCGCGCGAGTGGCGCGCACACTACCAACGACAGCGCGCACAGCCACGCGGCCAACCGGGCCGCACCGCCCCCCATATGCTCTCGGACTGCCATATCCGTATCTCCAGACTGCTTCTTCAATGCGCCGCGCCGCGCGCGCGCCGCGATATATCCAGCAAGCCGCCCTGCGGACCGCATGCCACCGAAAACAGATAGACGACCCCCGCGCTGAGAATGATCGCGGGCGAGGCCGGCAGACTGTAGTGGTACGACACCAGCAGGCCCACCAGCGACGCCGCCGCGCCGAGCACCGCGGCCAGGGGGATCTGCCCCGCGGCGGTTCGCGTCCAGAAGCGCGCGGACGCGGCGGGCAGCATCATGATGCCCACCACCATCAAGGTGCCCAGGACCTGGAAACCCGACACCAGGTTAAACACCACCAGCATCAGGAACGCCATGTGCACGAGCGACCCGCTACCACCGGCCGCGCGCAGGAAACCGGGATCCAGGCATTCCGCCACCAGCAGCCGATACAGGGCGCCCAGCGACAGCAAGGTGATCGTGGCGCAGACCGTGACCAGCAGCAGTGCGTCATCATCCAGCCCCAGTACCGTGCCGAACAGCACGTGCAGCAAATCCATATTGGAGCCGCGCAGCGACACCAGCAGCACGCCCAGTCCCAAGGAAATCAGATAGAACGCGGCGAAACTGGCATCCTCGCGCAGCGGCGTCAGGCGCGAAACCAGTCCCGCCAGCAACGCGACCGTCAAGCCGGTGATGATGCCGCCCAACAGCATCGCGGTCAGCGACAGGCCCGACAGCAGGAAGCCGGCGGCGACACCAGGCAGGATCGCATGCGACATGGCATCGCCCATCAGGCTCATGCGGCGCAGGACCAGGAACACGCCCAGCGGCGCGGCGCCGAACGACAAGGCGCACGCGCCGGCCAAGGCCCGCCGCATGAACCCGTAATCCAGAAAGGGCGACACCACCCAGTCCATCAAACTCATAGAAATACCGTCCCCATCCTGTCGCTACACGACGTTGTATTCATGCCAGCTCCCGATCGCGCAGTTCGCGCGCGGTGCGCAGGTGGGCTTCGTTCAATACGGCGGCGGTGTCGCCCCAGGCCACGACGTGGCGGGATAGCAGCAGGGTTTGCGGGAAATGCCTGCGCACCAGATCCAGGTCGTGCAGCACGGCGACCACCGTGCGCCCTTCCGCATGACATGCGCCCAGCAGGCGCATCAGGTCGTCGACGGTATGGGAATCCACCGCGGCGAAGGGTTCGTCCAGCAGCAGCACGTTCGCATCCTGCAGCAGCAGGCGCGCGAACAGCGCGCGCTGCAATTGCCCCCCCGACAAGGTGCCGACGATGCGATCGCCGGCACCGGCCAGACCGACCGCCGCCAGCGCCTGCTGCACGCGTTCGCGTTCCGGCATGCCAAAGCGGCGCCAGGCCCCGACCCTGCGCCAGGCGCCCATGGCCACCAATTCGTGCACCGTGATCGGAAAGCTGCGGTCGAGCTCGGCCGCCTGCGGCAGCCAGGCCAGATCGCGCCGTCCGGCGCCATCCAGCGTCACCCGTCCCGACATGGGCCGCAGCACGCCCATCACACCTTTGATCAAGGTCGATTTGCCGGCGCCGTTCGGCCCGACGATGGCCGTCATCGAACCCGGCGCGAAAACGCCGCTGACGTCGCTGACCGCGCGCCGTCCGCGCCAGCCGAACGATGCCTGTTCCAGCGAAATGCGCGCCGGCGCGCGTGGGCCGCCTACCACCATCCCATCGCCCAACCGGTCAAACCCCAAAGCGCCACGCTGACCAGCACGGCGGCCGCCATGCGCTGCGCCGCCGACGCCAGCAGCCACGATCCGTGCCCGACACGATGGCGCGATGCATAGGTGCCACCGGCATCGCGATGCGCGTCGGCGCGCGGCGGCATCGGTGCGCCGTCCGGGGCGGACGATGGGGCGTGGACGGGATCGGAAGTCATGTAGGAAACGGCTGAACGATCGACTCTTGGCAGGCCGCCGCGCCGCTCCTTCTACCCATCACGGATGAGGACAGCATTGCGTTGGCGGCCCGGAATCAGGAATCAGGGGAAGCAAAGGAACAAAGAAAGCAGAAACCGGGTTTGTATTGTTATATCATAACAAAACTGGCTGATGGGCCGGCTACCAAACTGGCCATCGGCTGGTTCGATGGCAGCTCCATTGCAACTGGTCGGGTATTCTCTATCCATCATCCGTCCGCATGCCTGCCGGCTTTGCTCGTCTTATGCCCACATCCACACGACCGTCACGACCCGATAGCGTCGGCGCCCAATTGGACGTCGCCGATGAGCTCTGCGCGCAACGGGGCCGGCGGCTGACGCCGATTCGTCGCAAAGTGCTGGAACTGCTGCTGCGGCATGGCCGCAGCCTCAAGGCCTACGATCTGCTCGAAGCCATGCGCGCGGTCCATCCCGGCGCGGCGCCGCCCACGGTGTACCGCGCGCTGGACTTCCTGATGGACGAAGGACTGATCCATCGCCTGGATGCGGTCAATGCCTGGATGGCCTGCCATGATGCCGGCGGCGCGCCGCACGACCTGCTGGTCGTCTGCACGGGCTGCGGCGCCGTGGCCGAAGTCAGCGATCCGGCGATGAGCCGCCAATTGGCCGAACGCGTCGCGCAAACGGGTTTCGCGCTGAACTCGCACGAAACGGAAATCCGCGCGCTATGTCCCGCATGCCAACAGAAACGCGCGGCCGCCGATCCCGGCAAGGACGGCCATGATGGCCATCATCCGCACGGCGGCCACAACCACGCGCATACGCATTAGGGCGCATTAGGGCGATCCACCCGAACGCGAGATATGCCCGGTCCGGAACGGACTTTCGTACACGCTGCCGCCGACCCGCGCCACACGACGTTTCCGGCCTTCATACTTTGTCCTTCCTTTGGCGGATACAGGATTACGGAAAATTTCCTATCAAGGTATTGAAATCCCCGTATCTGCCCCCATTTGGCCGCAATCTCCCCGTTAAACCAGGGTAGGCCCGGGGTTTGCCCGCCGTCGCCGACTGTGCTGTAATCCTGCGTCCGGGCGGGAACGCGGCCCCAGAAACAGCGGCCCCGACACAACCCCTTGCCCACCGCGCTTCGCGCAACGCTCCAGGCGACACGCCGGAGTTTTTTGCCGAGGCATTGATTCGGCAGTCATTATGAATACCTTGCGCAGTCTGGACGAAATGGTCCCCGTCACGATCCTCACCGGCTTTCTCGGTGCGGGGAAGACTACGCTGCTCAAACGCGTCCTATCCGAATACCATGGCCGCCGCGTGGCGGTCATCGAAAACGAATTCGGACCCGAGAGCATCGACAACGACCTGCTGGTGCAGGACAGCGATGAAGAAATCATCGAACTCAGCAACGGCTGCGTTTGCTGCACCGTGCGCGGCGATCTCATGCGCACGCTCAGCGACCTGAAGGCCAAGCGCCAGGCCGGCGACCTGAAGTTCGAACGCGTCATCCTGGAAACCACCGGCATGGCGAATCCCGGCCCGGTGTGCCAGACCTTCTTCATGGATGACGACATCGCCGAATACTATCGGCTGGATGCAGTCATCACGGTGGTCGACGCCAAGCACGGCATGGCCACGCTGGACGCGCAGGAAGAATCGCAAAAGCAGATCGGCTTTGCCGACCGCATCCTGATTTCCAAGCGCGATCTGGTCAACGAAGCCGATTACGAAGCGCTGCGTGCCCGCATCGTGCGCATCAATCCGCGCGCGGCGATCACGCCGGTCAACTTCGGCGAAGTCGACCTGAAGTCCATCATCGACATCAGCGGCTTCAACCTGAATTCGATTCTGGACATCGATCCGGAATTCCTGGCCGACGAACACCCGGACGCCCACCACGATCATGATCACGATCATGACCACGAAGGCGACTGCGGATCCGATTGCGGCCATGCCCATCACCACCATCATCATGCGCACCATGACGACGAGATCGGTGCCTTCGTGTTCAAGTCCAACAAGCCGTTCGATCCGGTCCGCCTGGAAGAATTCCTGGGCGGCGTGGTACAGGTGTACGGTCCGGATCTGCTGCGCTACAAGGGCATCCTCTACATGAAGGGCGTAAACCGGCGCATGCTGTTCCAGGGCGTGCACATGATGATGGGAGCCGAGCCCGGAAAACCATGGACCGCCAGCGAAAAGCCGGGTACCAAAATGGTTTTCATCGGCCGAAAACTGCCCCAGGAAATATTTACCCGGGGACTGGAGCAGTGCCTGGCGGGCGCGTCCTGAATCCCGGGACAAGATTCGCCAGGTCCGATTCATAGTGTGGAGTACTTTCATGGCTACCAAGGCAGCAACGAAAAAATCAAGCAAGTCGACGAACGAGACGCCGGTTGATCTGCCCAGCGAAGCGGAATTGTTGGCCATGCCCGAAACCGACTACATGAACGAACGCCAGCTGGCGTTCTTCAAGGACCGGTTGAAGCAGCTGGAGCAGGACATCCTGAACAACGCGGGCGAGACCACGGAACATCTGCGCGAAACGCAGTTCGTTCCCGATCCCGCCGACCGCGCCACGATCGAAGAAGAACACGCGCTCGAACTGCGCACGCGCGATCGCGAACGCAAGCTGCTCAAGAAGGTGCAGCAGTCGATCGCGCGCATCGACAGCGGCGAGTACGGCTGGTGCGAGGAAACGGGCGAGCCCATCGGCATCCCCCGTCTGCTGGCGCGGCCCACGGCAACGCTGTCGCTGGAAGCGCAGGAACGTCGCGAAATGCGCCAGAAGCTGTACGGCGACTGAAGCACGTCGCAGGGCGCAAGGGGCTGGATCCGCAAGGGTCCGGCCCTTTTTCTTTTTGCGGCGGGCCGCCGGGTTCTTCATTAATCTTCATTAACCTTGAATCCTTGCCGCGCCGCCCCCATGTTCAGCAGTTACAGGCTCCGGAATGGAGCGGTACGCGTCGGCTCGAAGGAAAGAATCATGGATCAGTATCACGGCACCACCATCATCAGCGTCAGGCGCGGCAACCGCGTCGCGCTTGGCGGTGATGGCCAGGTCACCCTAGGCAACATCGTGATCAAGGGGACGGCGCGCAAAATCCGCCGCCTTTATCACGACAAGATCCTGGCGGGTTTCGCGGGAGCCACGGCCGACGCCTTCACCCTGCAGGAACGTTTCGAGGCCAAGCTGGAAAAGCACCAGGGCCATCTGATGCGGGCCGCGGTCGAACTGACTCGCGACTGGCGCACCGACCGCGTGCTGCGCCGCCTTGAAGCCATGCTGATCGTTGCCGACAGCGAGCACACGCTGGTGCTGACAGGCAATGGCGACGTGCTGGAGCCCGAACACGGCCTGGCCGCCATCGGTTCCGGCGGCGCCTATGCCCAATCCGCCGCGCGCGCCCTGCTCGACAACACCGAGCTGCCGGCGGAAGACATCGTCAAGAAGTCGCTGGAAATCGCCGGCGACCTCTGCATCTACACCAACCAGAACCACTTGATCGAAACGCTGGGCGAATAAGCCGCGTGCGTGGCGCCCAGGCGCCGCGCGCAGCAGCCGCCAGCATCCGCGTTCGCAAGGATCCAAGCATGTCCGCATCCACCATGACTCCCGGAGAAATCGTCTCCGAACTCGACAAATACATCGTCGGCCAGAATCGCGCCAAGCGGTCTGTCGCGGTCGCGCTGCGCAACCGCTGGCGCCGCCAGCAGGTCGCCGAGCCCCTGCGTACCGAGATCCACCCCAAGAACATCCTGATGATCGGGCCGACGGGCGTGGGCAAGACCGAAATCGCCCGCCGCCTGGCCAAGCTGGCCAACGCGCCCTTTATCAAGATCGAAGCGACCAAGTTCACCGAAGTCGGCTACGTGGGCCGGGACGTCGACACCATCATCCGCGACCTGACCGAATACTCGATCAAGCAGACGCGCGAGCTGGAAATGCGCCGCGTGCGGTCGCAGGCCGAGGACGCGGCGGAAGACCGCATCCTGGACGCGCTGGTGCCGCCGCCGCGCACGTCCAGCGGCGAGCCCGACCGCAACGAAGAAAGCAGCGCGCGCCAGACCTTCCGCAAGCGCCTGCGCGAAGGCAAGATCGATGACCTGGAAGTGGAAATCGACGTCGCGCAGCCCATGCCGCAAATGGACATCATGGGCCCGCCCGGCATGGAAGAAATGACGGAACAGCTGCGCGGCATGTTCGCCGGCCTGAACCGCGACAAGAAAAAATCGCGCAAGCTCAAGGTCAAGGAAGCCTTCAAGCTGCTGGTCGAGGAAGAAGCCGCCAAGCGCGTCAACGAAGACGACCTGCGCAGCGCGGCGATCACCAATGTCGAACAGAACGGCATTGTCTTCCTGGACGAAATCGACAAGATCGCCGCGCGCCAGGAAACCGGCGGCGCCGAAGTATCGCGGCAAGGCGTGCAGCGCGACCTGCTGCCGCTGGTCGAAGGCACCACGGTCAATACGCGCTATGGCATGGTGCGCACCGACCATATCCTGTTCATCGCATCGGGCGCCTTCCATCTGGCCAAGCCGTCCGATCTGATTCCGGAATTGCAGGGCCGCTTTCCCATCCGCGTGGAACTCGATTCCCTGTCGGCCGCGGATTTCGTGCGCATCCTGTCGGACACCGACGCGTCGCTCACCAAGCAATACACCGCGCTGATGTCCACGGAAAATGTCCAGCTGGAATTCACCGACGAGGGTATCCAGCGGCTGGCTGAACTGGCGTTCAGCGTGAACGAAAAGACCGAGAACATCGGGGCGCGGCGGCTGTATACCGTCATGGAAAAGCTGCTGGAAGACTTGTCTTTCGATGCCACCGCCAGTTCGGGCGACGTGGTGCGCATCGATTCGGCCTACGTCGACGACAAACTGGCCGAAGCCGCCGCCAGCCAGGACCTGGCGCGCTACGTGCTGTAAGTACGGCTGCGCATCCCTCTTTTAGGTGGATTGCGCGGCACGTCTTCAAGCGGCATCCGGCGAAGGTCTCCGCGGCGAGTCGCCATCCGCAGCGGCACGGCGGATGCGCGGCAGACCGCGTGACGCCCGCCAAGGCAGATTGCTCTAGGGCATCACGCTTTTACTGATCGCGGTCACCACATACGCGCCGTCCTGGCGGGTGGCGGTGAACCGCACCTTGTCACCGGGCTTGATATCCCGCAGCAGTGCCGGCGCGATGTGATACACCAAGGTCGCCGCCGGCAAGCCCATCTCCTTGATTTCGCCGTGGCGTAGCGCCACGAGCCCTTGCCCGACGTCGATACGGCGCACCTCGCCGGTGGCGGTGGCAGTGTCCTTCGCGCGCACGGGCATGGCGGTAGCGATCGCCGCCATGCCTGCGATGCCCGCGATCAACATCGCCACGCGCCTGCGGCCCTGGAACAGCGGCCGAGCCCGCGGTACCACGCCATCATTTTCATCCGCACGCCGCGCAATGCCGCGCCCGCCTTCAATTTCAGGGGCGCACGGCGACCCCGCACATTTCCCGCTTTCCGCCATCGCTACTCCTTGCAGCCGCTCCAGCCTGCAACTAGCATAGCGCCACTCTTTCCACGGAAAACAATTGTGTCCGCTACCACTTCCTACATCATCCGTCCGGCGGCTCCGGACGACGTCCCCGGAATCCTGGCGCTGATGCGCGAACTGGCGGAATACGAAAAGCTGACCGATATCTTCGCGGCGACCGAAGACAGCCTGCGCGCCTCGCTTTTCGGCCGCACGCCGGCGGCCGAATGCCTGGTGGCGCAGCGTACCGACGGCCAGGAAACAGGCCTGCTCGCGTACGCGGTGTGGTTTCACAATTACTCGACCTTCCTGTGCCGGCGCGGCCTGTACCTGGAAGACGTGTATGTCCGCGCCGACCAGCGCGGAATGGGAATCGGCAAGGCGCTGCTCCAGCAACTGGCCGCCATCGCCGTGGAACGCGGCTGCGGCCGTTTCGAATGGACGGTCCTGGACTGGAACCAGCCCGCCATCGATTTCTATGAAAGCCTGGGCGCGGAAATCCTGCCTGAATGGCGCATCGTGCGCGTCACCGGCCCCGCGCTCGACAAAATGGGCCGCGCGATGATCACCGCCAAGGCCGAGGCGGGCCAGCATGGCTAACCGCCTGTCGGTCATCGCCACGCGCGCCGGGGACGACGGCACCACCGGCCTTGGCGACGGCAGCCGCGTCGCCAAGGACAGCGCGCGCATCGCCGCGCTGGGCGATGTCGACGAATTGAACAGCGCCCTGGGCGTAGCGCTGGCCGAACCGCAACTGGACGCCGACGTCGCCGCCGATCTGCGTGAAGTGCAGCATGCCTTGTTCGACATGGGCGCCGAACTCTGCATACCTGGATACGCCAAGCTGGACAGCAATCACGTCAGCCAGCTGGATGGGCGGCTGGCCCATTACAACGCTACCCTGCCCCCGCTGCGCGAATTCATCCTGCCCGGCGGCTCGCGGCCGGCGGCCCTGCTGCACGTCGCGCGCACGGTCTGTCGCCGCGCCGAACGCGCCGTGGTCGCGCTACAGCGCATGGAACCGGTCAATACGCCGGTCGTGCAGTATCTGAACAGGCTCTCCGACCTGCTCTTCGTCATGGCTCGCATCGTCAACCGGTCGCTGGGAACCGGCGACGTGTATTGGCGCAATCCGAAGAAAGACGAATCACAATAGAACGACGCAAATCCGCCGTGTCGATCACGACGTGATGGAGACACGTTTTTTTCAGCTCGATGCAAGCCATCGGCCGGGACGGCGGCGGTGCGCGCGGCGTCAGATGCAGTTAAGCCATCTACTCCGCAGTCGCAGCAGTTCCACACCGCGCCGGGAGCGGAAATTGCTTGGCCCTGGATGACGCCAAATGGCGCATTCCAAGGAGATTTCCATGACCGCACGCTTTATCACCCGCGGATTCCTGATCGCCGGAACACTGGCGCTGAGCACCGGTGCCTGGGCGCAATCCG
>DATJHN010000123.1:0-12027 GCA_035493915.1 Bordetella sp. | reverse complement strand
GCTGATGGCACCTTGAGCGTCGCGTTCGATGGCCACATAGGGCCACAGGTGGCGGTTGTGCTGCATGCGCCGGCTGCGGAACAACGTGTAGAACTTGCGCCAAAAACGATCGAACGGTTTGTCGCCCACGCTGCGATCGCCAGCGACGACTACGCTACCGCCCTCCGGGAGCAGCGTCGCCTTCCCCGTCACCAGGGAATCCGCGTTGTCGGCAGCCAAACTTGTCGAAGATAACAATGCCAAACTCGAACGTGAGGGCGCAAACGTACACAAATGTACAGCGCGATCGGAAATTAGCGGGGACGCAGTGCAAATTACATGCACCAAACTGTAGTCAAACTATACCTTCGCGGGAGGGTCAATAGTTTGAATTCCCGATGGAATTTACAAACTTCTGACCATGCGGACAGTAGTTGACGCGAATACGCCGCACCATAAAAAGGGACGGTGCAACCATAGCATGTATCGGATGCCCACGGGCCGGGAACATCCTCCCCATTAAAAGTTACAGCTTGTTGCGCCTCACGAACCGGGCAACCCGTTCGTGGCCCGCCCGCTTGGCGCGTCAGGAAGCGGCCAGCCGGTCGGCGACCGCGCGGCCGACATCTTCCGTACGAGCCTGCCCCTTCATATCGGGGGTGCGCGGACCGTTCAACAATACGTGCTCGATGGCCGACACTACAGCCGCGGCGGCTTCCGGGTAGCCCAGGAAGTCCAGCATCAGGGCGCCGCTCCAGATCTGCCCGATGGGATTGGCGATGCCCTTTCCATAGATGTCGGGCGCCGACCCGTGCACCGGTTCGAACAAGGACGGGAATTTGCGTTCGGGGTTCAGGTTGGCGGATGGCGCGATGCCGATGGTGCCCGTGCATGCCGGGCCGAGATCGGAAAGAATGTCGCCGAACAGATTGGATGCCACGACGACGTCGAACATGTCTGGCCGCTGGACGAAGTGGGCGCACAGAATGTCGATGTGGTACTTGTCCCAGCGCACATCCGGGTAGCGCTGCGCCATTTCGGCGACCCGTTCATCCCACCACGGCATGGAAATCGAAATGCCGTTGGATTTGGTCGCCGCCGTCAGGTGCTTGCCGCGCTTGCGCGCCAGTTCGAAAGCGAACTTCAGTACGCGCTCGGCGCCCACGCGGGTAAACACGCTTTCCTGGATAACGACCTCGCGCTCGGTGCCGGCAAACAGTTTGCCGCCGCTGTTGGAGTATTCGCCTTCCGTGTTTTCGCGCACGATGAAGAAATCGATGTCGCCCGGCTTGCGATTGGCCAGCGGCGAGACCACGCCCGGCATGAGGCGGACGGGGCGCAAATTGATGTACTGGTCGAAATCGCGGCGGAAGCGGAACAGCGACCCCCAAAGAGCCTCGTGATCGGGAACCGCATCGGGCCATCCGATCGCGCCGAAGAAAATGGCTTCGTGGCCACCGATCTGCGTAGCCCAGTCATCCGGCATCATCTTGCCGTGCTTGGCGTAATAGTCGCAGCTCCAGTCGAAGTGATCCCACTGGAATTCGATGCCGAACCTGGCCGCCGCGGCATCCAGCACGCGCAGCCCTTCCGGAACCACCTCTTTGCCGATACCGTCACCGGGAATTACCGCGATCCTGTGTTTCTTGGCCACCGTGAGTCTCCATGATCGATTTGTTTGCGCACTGATCGGCGGATTATCGAACAGACGGGCGCTGCCCAGCAACCGACGGCCATGCACGACGGGCATGCATTTCGGCGATACCTGCCGCCAGGCAGGCCGGCTACTATCAAAGAATGGCTCTTTCGCGGCAATTCTCTTCGGTCCAACCCTGATCCTTTCGGCGAGCGCCCATGTCGACCTCCAATTCATCCCATACGCAGGATATCCTCCATCAGATCCATCCCTATACCAATGCGGTCAAGCATCGCAGCGTGGGGCCCCGCGTAATCGACCGCGGTGAAGGCATCTACGTTTACGACGACCAGGGCAACAAGTACCTGGAAGGCATGGCGGGACTGTGGAGCGTGGCGGTCGGCTTCGGCGAACCGCGCCTGGTGGAAGCGGCCAGCCGTCAAATGGCAAAGCTGCCCTACTACCATACCTTTACCCACAAATCGAACGCGCCGTCGATCGCGTTGGCTGAGCGCCTGACCGGCTATACGCAAGGCCGGATGTCCGGCGCCTTTTTCACCAATTCGGGCTCCGAGGCGAACGACACAGTCATCAAGTTCGTCTGGTACTACAACAACGCGCTGGGCCGCCCCCTTAAGAAAAAATTCATCGCACGCCAGCGCGGCTATCACGGCGTCACCGTCGCATCGGCCAGCCTTACCGGACTGGCGGGCAATCACCGTGATTTCGATCTGCCCTTGCCGCAAATGAAACACACGGCATGCCCGCACCATTACCGCAATGCCAACCCCGGCGAAAGCGAAGAAGACTTCGCCACGCGGATGGCGGCCGAACTCGAAGCGCTGATCCTGCAAGAAGGCCCGGACACGGTCGCGGCGTTCATCGGCGAACCGGTCATGGGCGCCGGCGGCGTCATCGTGCCGCCGCGCACCTACTGGCCCAAGATCCAGGCGGTATGCCGCAAGTACGACATATTGCTGATCGCCGACGAAGTCATCACCGGCTTCGGCAGGCTGGGGACCTTGTTCGGCTGCGAAGCCTACGGCATCGAACCTGACATCATGGTGCTGTCGAAACAGCTCACCTCTTCCTACATGCCCTTGGCGGCGGTGCTGGTATCGCCCAAGGTGCACGAGACGATCGCGGAAAACAGCGGGCGCGTCGGCACGCTGGGCCACGGCTACACGGCCAGCGGCCATCCGGTCGCCACGGCGGTGGCGCTGGAAAACCTGAACATCATCGAAGAGCGCAAGCTGGTGGACAACGCGGCGCGGTCCGGCGAAGTCCTGCAGCAGGAGTTGCGCGCGCTGAGCGGCCATCCCCTGATCGGCGAAGTGCGCGGCGTGGGCCTTATCGCGGGGGTCGAGCTGGTGGCCGACAAGGCCAGCAAGCGCCCCTTCGATCCGCTGGGCAAGGCCGGCGCCCATGCCTACGAACAGGCGCATGGGCATGGCCTGATCGTGCGCGGGATCCAGGACACGGTAGCCTTCTGCCCGCCGTTGATCATTACCCCGGACGAAGTACGCGACATGGTGGCGCGTTTCGTCCGGACGCTGGAGGACGTGACGCGATTCGTCGGGACCTGAAGGATCCTAGCGGCGGCGGGACCCTAGCAGCGAGCCCAGGACGCCGCGCACCAGTTCACGCGCGACGGAACGCATTGCCGTCTTGGCCATGGACTGGACCACGCCATCGCGGCGGCCACCGCGCGGTCCGGTGGAGCCGAACAGGACATCGTTCAGCCCTCCCATCAGTCCGCCGCCGGCGGGTGCTGCATCCGGCGCCTGCGTGCCGGCGGCCCCGGAATCGCCTGCCGGCGCAGCGGTGCCGGATCCGGTGTTCGCCGGCTTCGCGGCGCGGCCAGCCAGCACTTCATAGGCTGAGTCACGATCGATCGCCTGTTCATATTTTCCCTTTACCGGCGAAGCCGCGCGCAGCGCATCGCGCTCCGCCCCCGTGGCCGGCCCGATACGGCTGGCAGGAGGCACGATCCAGGCGCGCTGCGTCACGCCCGGACGGCCTTTGGCATCCAGCAGGGAAATCAGGGCTTCGCCCACCCCCAGTTCGGTAATGGCTTGTTCCAGGTCCAGCTGCGGGTTGGCGCGCATGGTCTGCGCTGCCGTGCGAACCGCTTTCTGGTCGCGCGGCGTAAACGCGCGCAGGGCATGCTGGATGCGATTGCCAAGCTGGCCCAGCACCGTGTCCGGAATATCCAGCGGATTCTGGGTGACGAAGTAAACGCCGACTCCCTTGGATCGCACCAAACGTACGACCTGCTCGATCTTGTCGAGCAGCGCCTTGGGCGCGTCCTCGAACAACAGATGAGCCTCGTCGAAGAAAAACACCATGCTCGGCTTGTCCGGATCGCCCAGTTCGGGCAGCTTTTCGTAAAGATCGGCCAGCATCCACAACAGGAATATCGCGTAAAGACGCGGTGCCTGCATCAGCTTGTCAGCCGCCAAAATGCTGACAACACCCCGCCCCTGCGCGTCCAGCCGCATCAGGTCGCTGATATCCAGCATCGGTTCGCCAAAGAACGCCTCGGCTCCCTGGGATTCCAGCGTCAGCAAACCCCGTTGAATCGCGCCGACCGTTGCAGCGGAAACATTACCGTAGCGGGTCTTCAGTGTCGGCGCCCGATCGGCGACATCCTGCAGCATCGCGCGCAGGTCCTTCAAGTCCAGGAGCAGTTGGCCTTCGTCGTCGGCCACCTTGAACACCATGGTCAGCACGCCTTCCTGGGTATCGTTCAGCTCCAGCATGCGCGAGAGCAACAGCGGTCCCATATCCGAAACGGTAGCCCGCACGGGGTGGCCCTGTGCGCCGAATACGTCCCACAGCACGGCCGGCGTGGCGCCCCAGGCAGGCTCGGCCAGGCCTAGTGTCTTCAGGCGTTCCAGCAGCTTCGGGCTGGCGCTTCCCGCTTGCGAGATACCGGTCAGGTCGCCCTTGACGTCGGCCAGGAAAACCGGCGTACCGATGCGCGAGAATTGTTCGGCCAGCACCTGCAGCGTCACGGTCTTGCCGGTGCCGGTGGCACCTGTAATGCAGCCGTGGCGGTTTGCCATTCCCGGCAGCAATCCCAGATCCTGATCTTCGTGCCTGGCGACCCGCAGGAGCGGGATGGGCGTGACGGTGTCGGACATGGCGGTCTCCCGGTTGAGTGTTACCGCACGGCGCGGGGGGCCGGCGCGGCCATTCTCCGCCGCGGCGTGCATCCGCGCAACACACCGCGGCCACCGCAAAAGGGACGGCACGGTAAAATAGCCGTCTTTGCCTCACTCTAATTCGGAAAACCATGGCCGGACACAGTAAATGGGCCAATATCCAGCACCGCAAGGGCCGCCAGGACGCCAAGCGCGGCAAGCTGTGGACCAAAATCATCCGTGAGATCACCGTCGCCGCGCGCGCCGGCGGCCCCGATCCGGAAAGCAACCCGCGACTGCGCCTGGCCTGGGACAAGGCGACCGACGCCAATATGCCCAAGGACAACGTCCAGCGCGCGATCCAGCGCGGAGCCGGCGGCGCGGACGGCGACAACTACGACGAAATCCGCTACGAAGGCTACGGCATAGGCGGCGCCGCGGTCATCGTCGACTGCATGACGGACAACCGCACCCGTACCGTGGCGGAAGTACGGCATGCATTCGCCAAGAACGGCGGAAACCTCGGCCAGGAAGGCTCGGTGGCCTTCATGTTCAAACACTGCGGCCAGTTCATTTTCGCTCCCGGCACGCCCGAGGACAAAGTCATGGAAACCGCGCTGGACGCCGGCGCCGAAGATGTGGTGACGGATGCCGAAGGCGTGATCGAAGTCGTCTGCGCGCCGGCCGACTACGCCGCGCTACGCCAGGCCTTTGAAGCGGCAGGCCTGAAAGCCGAAATGGACGCCGTCATCATGAAGGCCCTGAACGAGACCGAGCTCGCGGGCGAAGATGCGGTCAAGATGCAAAAGCTGCTCGATGCCCTGGAAGGACTGGATGACGTGCAGGAGGTCTACACCACTGCCGTCCTCGATGAAACCGGCGCCTGATTTTCGCGGACCTGCCGCGCGCGGGTCTGACCTACCGGGGTGCCGTTGCGGCGCCTCGCGGCGCAGTTTGCGCGCGTTTATTTATCAAACCCATCCACTATGAAAATCCTGGTTATCGGTTCGGGCGGTCGCGAACATGCCCTCGCCTGGCGTCTGGCGCAGTCGCCACGCGTGCACAAGGTCTTCGTTGCCCCCGGCAACGGCGGCACGCAGGGCGACAGCCTGCAAAATGTTCCATTTACAAATGCGGAAGAGCTTGCCGACTTCGTTCAACGGGAAGGCATTTCGCTCACCGTGGTTGGCCCGGAAGCTCCGCTGGCCGCGGGCGTCGTCGATGTATTCCGCGCGCGCGGCCTGAAGATCTTCGGTCCGACCAAGGCAGCTGCACAGCTGGAAAGCTCCAAGGATTACGCCAAGGCCTTCATGGTTCGGCACAACATCCCGACCGCGCGTTATCAGACATTCACGGATCCGGCACTGGCGCACGCCTACATCGACCAGGAAGGCGCGCCCATCGTCATCAAGGCCGATGGCCTGGCCGCCGGCAAGGGCGTCGTGGTGGCGACCACGGCCGACGAGGCGCACGCCGCGGTGGATGCCATGCTGGGGGACGGCTCGCTGGGCGCGGCGGGTGCCCGGGTGGTGATCGAGGAATGCCTGGAAGGCGAGGAAGCCAGCTTTATTGTCATGGTCGACGGCCACCATGTTCTGGCACTGGCGACCAGCCAGGACCACAAGCGCCTGCAGGATGGCGACCAGGGCCCCAATACCGGCGGCATGGGCGCCTATTCGCCGGCGCCGGTGGTAACGCCGGAGCTGCACCATCGGATCATGCGCGAAGTCATCCTGCCCACGGTGCAAGGCATGGCGCGCGATGGCCTGCCCTACACGGGTTTTTTGTATGCCGGCTTGATGATCGCCCCTGGCGACGATCCCGATCGTCCCCTCAAGGTGCTGGAATTCAATTGCCGCATGGGAGACCCGGAAACGCAACCGATCATGATGCGGATCAAAAGCGATCTGGTCGACGTGGTGGAACATGCAATCGCCGGTACGCTGGATCAGGCGGATATCGTCTGGGACCGCCGCACCGCCCTGGGCGTGGTGTTGGCTGCGCACAACTACCCAGGTACGCCGCGCACCGGCGATACCATCACAGGCTTGCCGGAGGATGCGGCGGATTGCATGGTGTTCCACGCCGCCACGCGCCTGGAAGATGGCCAGATCAAAACCACGGGCGGGCGTGTCCTGTGCGTGACGGCTCTGGGTGATTCGGTGCGCATGGCGCGCGAGCGCGTTTACGAAACCGTGAATCGTGTTTTGTTCGATGGCCGTCAGTACCGCAGCGACATCGGCTGGCGTGCACTCAAGCGCGTACCGCCTAAAACCAAAACCGGCGCATAAATGAACGACGCATCCGTCTACGTCCTGCCCATCGAGTCCGCCATCGAATCGGCGCGCGACTATTTCGCGAACCTGCAGGCGCGCATCGTCGCCGCGCTCGAACAGGCTGATGGCACGGCATTCCGCACGGATGCCTGGGAACGCCCGGAAGGCGGTGGCGGCGTATCGCGCATGCTGGAAGGCGGCCAGGTTTTCGAGCGCGCCGCGGTGCTGTTCAGCCACGTGCAGGGCAAGGATCTGCCGCCTTCGGCCAGCGCGCGGCGGCCGGAGCTGGCCGGCCGCCCATGGCAGGCCATGGGCGTGTCACTGGTGCTGCATCCACGCAATCCGTACGTGCCCACCGTGCACATGAATGTGCGCCTGTTCGTCGCGCCCGCCCGCCATAGTGGCGAAACCTCGGTCTACTGGTTCGGGGGCGGCATGGATCTGACCCCCTATTATCCTTTCGAGGAAGACGCCCGGCACTTTCACCGCACCTGCCACGATGCGCTGGCCCCGCACGGTGAAGACTACTATCCGCGTTTCAAGAAGTGGGCCGACGAATATTTCTACCTGAAGCACCGAGCGGAAACGCGCGGCATCGGCGGAATATTCTTCGACGACCTGGACGAACCGGGATTCGATCAGTGCTTCGCCCTGGTCCGCGACGTAGGCGATGCTTTCCTGCGCGCCTACGTTCCCATCCTGGAGCTGCGCCGGAACGAACCCTATGGGGAACATGAGCGCGCATTTCAGGCTTATCGCCGTGGCCGCTATGTCGAATTCAATTTGGTGTACGACCGGGGCACCCTGTTCGGCCTGCAATCCGGCGGACGAACGGAATCCATCCTGCTGTCCATGCCGCCTGTCGCCAACTGGCGTTATGACTGGAAGCCGGAACCCGGTACACCAGAGGCGGTACTGGCTGGATTTCTTACCCCTCGGGATTGGCTTTGAAGCGTATCGGCCTGCTGGGCGGCAGCTTCGATCCCGTGCACGTGGCGCACATCGCGCTGGCGCGCGCGGCACTGCAAGAGCTGGACCTGGACCAGGTGCAGCTGATTCCGGCCGCCGCGCCGTGGCAACGTGAAGCGCTGCGAGCAACGCCGGCGCAACGCTGCGACATGATCCGCCTGGCGATCGCCCATGAAACCGGGATCGCATTGAACACCGCCGAAATCGACCGTGGCGGTCCAACCTATACGATCGACACCGTGCGCGACCTGCCGGCTGAACACCGCTACGTATGGCTGCTGGGCGCGGACCAATTGGCCAATTTCTGCACCTGGCGCGAATGGCAGGCCATCGCCGATCGGGTGGACCTGGCGGTGGCGACACGTCCTGGAACCCCGCTGGAGCCGCCGGCCGACCTTGCGCGCCACCTGGCAGCCCAAGGCCGCGGCGTGGAAATCCTGCCTTTCACCGAAATGCTCGTCTCGGCCTCGACCATACGGGAGCGACTTTCACATGGTTTGCCGGTGAGCGATCTGCTCGCGGAACCGGTATACCAGTACATACTCGCCCACCATCTCTACCATGACTGAGGCAGCGTCCTCGGTCTTGCCACGGAACAAGGGTCCCTTGACCCCGAACATTGCGACCGGGGGTTATAGTTGCGCCATGGAAATACAGAAACTACAGCGCGCCATCATTGACGCTCTTGAAGACGTCAAGGCGCAGGATATAAAGATCTTCAACACCACTCATTTGACCAGCCTGTTCGACCGCGTGATTATCGCCAGCGCGACGTCGAACCGGCAGACGCGCGCTCTCGCGTCCAGTGTGGCCAACCGGGGACGGGCACTGAAATTAAGCGTCACCGTCGAAGGCGAAGATACGGGTGAATGGGTCGTCGTCGATCTGGGCGACGTCGTCGTGCACGTGATGCAGCCGGCGATACGCGAGTACTACAACCTGGAAGAAATCTGGGGCGGCAAACCGGTGCGCGTGAAGTTGCTGCCGCAATCGTCGCGTACGGTCATGTCGGGCGCTACCTACGACGAAGACGACGTCTGAACCGGCAAGACGCACGATGGAATTCATGCCGGTAGCTGGAAGCTTCAGACCGTGAAACTGGTCGTCGTCGCGGTGGGTAACCGCATGCCGGGCTGGGTCGAGACGGCGTGGGACGACTACGCGCGGCGAATGCCGCCCGATTGCGCGCTCGAACTACGCGAGATCAAGCCCGAACCACGCACAAGCGGCAAAACGCCGGTGCAGATGATGGCGGCCGAGGCCAAGCGTATCGAGGCAGGCGTGCCCGCCGGCGCGCTGAAGATCGCATTGGACGAACGCGGGCGCGACCTGACCACGGCGGCACTGTCGAAAACCCTGGAACAATGGCGCGGATTGGGCCGCGACGTCGCATTTCTTGTGGGGGGGCCGGATGGACTGGACACAACGCTGAAATCATCCTGCGATGGTCTGATTCGCCTGTCGTCGCTGACGCTGCCCCACCCCATGGTGCGCATCCTGCTTGCGGAACAGCTCTATCGCGCCTGGGCTATCCTGAGCAACCATCCTTATCACCGCGCTTGAGTGTTTTTCCCATAGTTCGGGAGGAGTGTTGCCTGGTACAACACTCCACTCACGAGAGCATCGAGTAGCCATGCAGCTTGCCCCAGACTCCATCCCCCGCCTGTATCTTGCGTCGGCCAGCCCGCGTCGGCGGGAATTGCTAACCCAGATCGGGTTGCCGCACCAGGTCCTGGATGTCCCGGCGCCCCCCGGCGAGGACGAACCGCAACACGCGGGTGAGCCGGCAGCCGAGTACGTGCGCCGGACCGCGCGTGAAAAAGCCCTGCGGGGCGAACGCTACAGGCAAGACCAGGGATTGCGGCGCCTGCCGCTGCTGGCAGCCGACACCACGGTCATCCTGAATGGCGATGTGCTGGGCAAACCAGCGGATCGCGAGCACGCCATTCATATGCTGGCTCGCCTGTCGGGCTCGTGCCACGAAGTGCATACGGCGGTCGCCCTATTCGCGGACGACCGGCTGCACGAACGGGTTTCCATCACGCAAGTAAGGATGCGGACGCTCGAAGCCGACGAGATTGCCCGCTATTGCGATAGCGGCGAACCCTATGGCAAGGCGGGGGCGTATGGAATCCAGGGGCTGGCCGGTGCGTTCATAGAACGAATCGATGGCAGCTATACCGGCGTGATGGGATTGCCGCTTTTCGAGACCGCGGCGCTGCTGCGGCGCGTCGACATCGCGCTACCCTGAAAAACATCATGCCCTGATGCGGTCTGCGCATCAGGGCATGCATGGAACATCGTCGTACCACAGGCTCATCGGTGCGGCGGCTTGCCGCGACAGGCGCGCCGAACGGCCTAGCGCGTCAGCGTCGCCGGCTGAGGTACTGCCCGCGCCGCGGCGGGCTCGGGGTGACCGTTCAAGGCGGCATCCAGCGCGGACTTATCGAGCTGGCCTTCCCAACGCGCCACCACGACGCAGGCCGTGGCATTACCGACCAGATTGGTCAGCGCACGGCACTCGGACATGAAGCGATCCACACCCAGGATCAAGGCCATACCGGCGATTGGCAGGCTCGGCACCACGGACAGCGTCGCTGCCAGGGTGATGAAACCGGAACCGGTCACGCCGGCGGCTCCCTTGGAGCTGAGCATGGCGACCAATAGCAGCAAAACCTGGTCGCCCAGCGACAGATGAATATCGCACGCCTGCGCGATGAACAGCGCCGCCATCGTCATGTAGATGTTGGTGCCGTCCAGGTTGAAGGAATATCCCGTCGGCACGACCAGGCCGACCACCGACTTGGATGCACCGGCGCGTTCCATCTTTTGCATCAGGCTGGGCAGCGCGGCCTCCGACGAACTGGTGCCCAGGACCAGCAACAATTCCTCGCGGATGTAGCGCACCAGCTTGATAATGGAAAAGCCGTTGTAGCGCCCGACCAATCCCAATACGACCACGACAAAAAGAATGGACGTGCCGTAGAACGTACCGACCAGCGCCGCGAGATTGATTACCGACTTGATGCCGTACTTGCCGATGGTAAAAGCCATTGCACCGAAGGCGCCGATCGGCGCCGCGCGCATCAGAATCGCCACCATCTTGAACACCGGATGCGCGATGGCATTCAGCAAGGTCAGGACGGGCTTTCCGCGTTCGCCGACCAGGGCCAATGCAACCCCGAACAACACGGAGACGAACAGCACCTGCAGGATGTCTCCGGTGACGAACGGCCCCACCAGCGAACCGGGGATGATGTTCATCAGGAAACCGGTGACCGTGGAGTCGTGCGCCTTGGTCACGTAATCGGCAACGGCCTTGTTATCCAGCGATTGCGGATTCACGTGCATGCCGGCGCCGGGCTGGACGACATGGCTGACCAGCATGCCGACGATCAGCGCGATCGTGGAGAAGATCAGAAAATATGCAAGGGCCTTGCCCGCCACGCGGCCGACTCGCTTAAGGTCGTTCATGCCGGCAATACCGGTACTGACCGTCAGGAAAATTACCGGCGCGATAATCAGCTTGACCAGCTTGATGAAACCGTCACCCAGTGGGCGCATGGCTTCCGCGGTATCGGGCTTGTAGTAGCCCAGCAGGATGCCGATGACGATGGCGACAATGACCTGCACGTAAAGGATCTGGTAGAACTTCTGCTTGCGCGGTACTGCGATTTGATCAATTTCGATCATTGCTTTATCCACTTATTTGCGTTGCGCCCCATCGTCACGAGCAGCAGCTCGTCGACACGGAGCACCATTGATTGTCTTATTCTAGGCAATCAATCTTTCAAGAAGCTGGCAAAAAACTGAATCCCGAAATTTCGGGTATTTCCGATCTTCCACGCATTCTGTCGCACAAAGATGCCGCGCGGTCGGATGCGACGTCGCGGCATTTCTGTCGCGTCTTTAGCTGGCCCGTAAAAGCAAAACCCCGCTGCGTTGGCAGCGGGGTTTTGGGGATAAGAGCCTGACGATGACCTACTTTCACAGACGTCCGTCCACTATCATCGGCGCGAAG
>DATJHN010000122.1:0-29835 GCA_035493915.1 Bordetella sp. | reverse complement strand
GTCACGCTGACGGTGGAAAAGACCGGCGACACCAAGTCCTGGTTGTACGAAGACGGCCTGCGCGGCTATCTGACCGAAGCCCTGGACGGCGCGGAGCTGATGATTCCGATGTTCGAGGGCAGCCAGTACGCCGGCGCCGATCACGACACCTTCGCCGAAGGCGAGGGCGCGCAGTGGGTTGTCGCCTGGACCGAAGACGGCAATGCCGTGCGCGAATCCTATGTGAACCTGATACCTACGCCCGCGGGCGGCACTCACGAGTCCGGTTTGCGCGAGGGCCTCTTCGCCGCGGTCAAGAATTTCGCGGAATTGCACAGCCTGCTGCCCAAGGGCATCAAGCTGCTGCCGGAAGACGTATTCGCGCGTGCCAGTTTCGTGCTGTCGGCCAAGGTGCTGGATCCACAGTTCCAGGGGCAGATCAAGGAAAGGCTGAACAGCCGCGACGCGGTCCGGCTGGTGGGCGGTTTCGCCCGCGGCGCGCTGGATCTCTGGCTGCACAGCAATGTGGAATACGGCCGCAAGCTGGCCGAACTGGCGATCCGCCAGGCGCAGGCGCGGGCCCGTTCCGCCCAGCGTGTCGAAAAGCGCAAGAGTTCCGGTGTGGCGGTGCTGCCCGGCAAACTGACCGACTGCGAGTCCAGCGATGCCTCGCGCACCGAAGTCTTCCTGGTGGAAGGCGACTCGGCCGGCGGTTCGGCCAAGATGGGCCGCGACAAAGAGTTCCAGGCCATCCTGCCGCTGCGCGGCAAGGTGCTGAATTCCTGGGAAGTGGAACGCGACCGCCTGTTCGCCAATAACGAAATCCACGATATCGCGGTCGCCATCGGCGTCGATCCGCACGGTCCCACGGATACGCCCGATCTGTCCGGCCTGCGCTACGGCCGCATCTGCATTCTTTCGGATGCGGACGTGGACGGCTCGCACATCCAGGTGCTGCTGCTCACGCTGTTCTACAAGCATTTCCCCAAGCTGGTGGAAGCCGGCAATGTCTATGTGGCGCGGCCGCCGCTGTTTCGCGTCGACGTGCCGGCGCAGGGCAAGCGGCCGCCGCGCAAGATCTACTGCCTGGATGCCGGCGAACTCGAAGCCGTGCAGGACAAGCTGCGCAAGGAAGGCCAGCGCGAAGGAAGCTGGAGCATCAGCCGCTTCAAGGGCCTGGGCGAAATGAGTCCCGAGCAGTTGTGGGAAACCACCATGAACCCGGACACGCGCCGGCTGCTGCCGATCACCTACGGCGAGCTGGACCCCGAGCAGACGACGCGCGTTTTCGACATGCTCATGGGCAAGGGGGAATCGGCGCAGCGCCGCTCCTGGATTGAAGAAAAAGGCAATCTTGCCGAACTGGATATCTGATGCGCGATGCCACGCCGGCATGGCCGGTACGGCATCGCAATGACGCGACACCATGACTGACAGCAATCAACAAGGCCTGTTCGATACCGAATCGGGCGATGCCGCCATCACCCTGGGGCGCTACGCCGAACAGGCTTATCTGGACTATGCCGTATCCGTCGTGCGGGGCCGCGCGCTGCCCGACGTGGGCGACGGCCAGAAGCCCGTGCAGCGGCGCATTCTCTACGCCATGCAGGCCATGGGCCTGAGCCCCACCGCCAAGCCCGTCAAATCGGCCCGCGTGGTGGGCGATGTGCTGGGTAAATACCATCCGCATGGCGACCAGGCCGCCTACGATGCCATGGTGCGCATGGCGCAGGGGTTCACGCTGCGCTATCCGCTGGTCGATGGGCAGGGAAATTTCGGTTCGCGCGACGGCGACAATGCGGCGGCCATGCGTTATACCGAAGCCCGCCTGACGCCGATCGCCCGGCTGTTGCTGGACGAGCTGGACGAGGGCACGGTCGACTTCATTCCCAACTACGACGGCAGCTATCAAGAGCCGCAGATGCTGCCGGCGCGCTTGCCGGTCATGCTGCTGAACGGCGCCTCCGGGATCGCCGTCGGCATGGCTACCGAAATTCCGTCGCATAATCTGCGCGAAATCGCCCAGGCCTGCGTGGCGCTGCTCAAGCAGCCTCAGTTGCCGGACGACGATCTGTACGCCCTGGTGCCGGGCCCGGATTTCGCGGGCGGCGGGCAGATCATCACTCCGGCCGAGGATATCGCGCAGATCTACAACAGCGGCCGCGGTTCGCTGAAGGCGCGCGCGCGCTGGCAGTTCGAAGAGCTGGCACGCGGCCAGTGGCAATTGGTGGTCACCGAGCTACCGCCGGGTGCGTCCTGCCAGCGTGTGCTGGAAGAAATCGAAGAACTGACCAACCCCAAGGTCAAGGCCGGCAAGAAGGCCTTGAGCGCCGACCAGCAGCAGGCCAAGGCGCAGATGCTGGCCCTGCTGGATGCGGTGCGCGACGAGTCGGGCAAGGATGCCGCGGTGCGGCTGGTCTTCGAGCCCAAGACTTCGCGCGTCGACCGCGACGAATTCGTCAATATCCTGCTGGCGCAGACCAGCATGGAAAACAGCGTACCGATCAACCTGGTCTGCATCGGCACCGACGGCCGGCCGCGCCAGAAGCCCCTGCGCGAGATCCTGCTCGAATGGCTGGCTTTCCGCACGGACACCGTGACGCGGCGTACCCGCCATCGCCTGGACAAGGTCATCGACCGCATCCATGTGCTGGAAGGGCGCATGGTGGTCTACCTGAACGTCGACGAGGTCATCCAGACCATACGCGAGTCCGATGAGCCGCGCGCCGCGCTGATGCAGCGGTTCAAGCTCAGCGAGCGGCAGGCCGAGGACATCCTGGAAATGCGGCTGCGCCAATTGGCGCGCCTGGACGGCATCAAGGTCGAACAGGAACTCGCCGAAAAACGCGAGGAACAGGCCAAGCTGCAGGAACTGCTGGACAACCCGGCATCCCTGAAGCGCACCATCGTGCGCGAGATCGAAGCCGACGCCAAGCAATATGGCGACGGGCGCCGCACGCTGATCAAGGCCGCGGAACGCGCGGTGGTCGAAACGCGCGTGGTCGACGAACCCGTTACGGTCATCGTGTCGCAAAAGGGTTGGCTGCGGGCACGCCAGGGCCACGGGCACGATGCCACGCAATTCGGCTTCAAGCAGGGCGACGATCTGTATGGCGCCTTCGAATGCCGCACCACCGACACGCTGATCGCGCTGGGCGACAACGGCCGCGCTTATACGGTGCCCGTCGCCAATCTGCCTTCGGCGCGCGGCGACGGCCAGCCGGTCACCACCATGATCGATCTGGCGTCGGGCGCCCGCATCGTGCACATGATCGCGGCCGCGGCGGACTCGCGCTGGCTGTTCGCCACGCAGGGCGGCTATGGCTTCATCGCACGCCTGTCCGACATGGTCAGCCGCCAGCGCGCCGGCAAGCAATTCGTCACGCTGGAAGAAGGCGATGCGCTGCTGCGGCCGGTGCCCGTCTTCGAAGGCGCGCAGCGCCTGGCGCTGCTGTCGGCCAAGGGCAAGTTCCTGCTGTTCGGGCTGGACGAGGTCAAGACGCTGGCCGGTGGCGGCCGCGGCACCATCCTGGTGGGACTGGATGCCAACGATCAACTGGCCCAGGTCGTACCCATAGGCGCGCGCGGCTTGCGCGCCACGGGCATGTATCGCAACAAGATGGTGGAAGACATTCTGTCCGGCGCCGACCTGCAGCCTTATGTGGGCAAGCGGGCCCGCAAGGGACGGCAGCTGGACGTGCGGCCCAAGCAGCCCGTGCTGTCGCCGGTGCTGTAGCGCGCGCCTGTTTTCATCGCCAAAGGCGGCGGTCCCGGATTATCCGGGACCGCCTTTTTTTTGGTTTTAGCCAGGGGCCACTGGCAAGGGCTTACCGACAGGGGTTTACAAACAAGGACTTACAAACGCAGAGCTGCCATCGATCCATTTCATCGATATAATTCGTACTGAAATCAGTTCAGCAGAATTTATTTTTACAAGAATTTTATTTGACAGATTAATTTCAGTACATATGACTGAATCCACTCATACCGAAGCCGCTGTCCCCGCGCCGCCATCCCAGCAGTACGACCTGCGTATCCTGCGCGCACTGCGCCGGATCACGCGGTCGATCGCGCTGCATTCGCGCCAGCTGGCGGCCATCAGCCATATCACCGCTCCCCAGCTCATGTGCCTGCGTACCGTGATGGCCCTGGGGCCGATTACCTCGACGGCGATCAGCCGCGAAATCCATGTCAGCCCCAGTACGGTGGTGGGCATCCTCGACCGCCTGGAAGACAAGGGCCTGATCCGCCGCGAGCGCGGCCGCGAAGACCGCCGCACCGTATTCGTCACCGCCACGATCGCCGGCATCGAGCTGGCCCGGCAGGCGCCGTCGCCATTGCAAAAGCACTTGGCCGATGCGCTGAACGCCTTGCCGGAACTCGAACAGGCCACCATCACGCTCTCGCTGGAACGCATCGTGGCCTTGATGGAGCAGGGCGGCCAGGCGGCGCCGGCCGACGCGCACGACTCTTCGCCCATCCTGGATGTACCGACCACCGGTCCCGCGCCTGAATCGGGTCTGGTGGTATGACGGACGCTATCGAGAGCGCGACCGTTCCGCTGGTCGCCCAGGATCCCTCGCATTTTTTCCGGCTGCCTCGTGTGGAGGACGGCGCGGCGATACACCGCCTGGTCGCCGACTGCCCGCCGCTGGACGTGAATACGGTGTACGCCTATCTGCTGTTGTGCGAACACTTCCGCCATACCTGCGTGGTGGCGGAAAGCGCCGGCGGCGGTATCGACGGTTTTGTCTCGGCCTATGTGCCGCCTGTGCCCCCAGGCCAGCGGGATCGGCTGTTCATCTGGCAGGTTGCCGTGCATGAGCGCGCGCGCGGCCAGCGCCTGGCGCGCCGCATGTTGCACGAGCTGCTGCGCCGGCCGGAATCGGCGGGTATCCGCCATCTCGAAACCACCGTCGGCCCCGACAACCATGCATCGCGTCGCACGTTCACCAGCCTGGCCGCCGATCTCGGCGCCCACGTGGCGGAACAGCCTTTCTTCGGCAGGCAGCTGTTCGGCCAGGCCGATCACGACGACGAGATGCTTCTCAAAATCGGACCGTTCGCTTCGATCCCGCGTTGAGCGGATCGTCGCGGCTTCCTCTTGTCACGGGGGCGCGCATCGCCGTTACGGCATGCCGCGTATCCCCGTTGTCCCACATCCAGTAAGGAGTACACGATATGGACCTGAAAATCTTCGAGCGCATGGAGTCTGAAGTACGCGGCTACATCCGATCTTTCCCGGTGATTTTCAACCAGGCGCGGGGCTCGCTGCTGATCGACGAGGAAGGCACCGAATACATCGATTTCTTCAGCGGCGCCGGCACCCTGAACTACGGCCACAACAATCCGCTGTTCAAGGCCCGCCTGATGGACTACCTGGCCTCGGATGGCGTCGTGCATGGCCTGGATATGGCCACCAGCGCCAAGAAGGACTTTCTGGAAACCGTGGATCGCGTGCTGCTGCAGCCGCGCAAATGGCGCTACACACTGCAGTTCACCGGCCCCACCGGCACCAATGCCGTCGAAGCGGCGCTGAAGATCGCCCGCCAGGTGAAAGGCCGTTCCAACATCATTTCCTTCACGCACGCCTTTCACGGCGTCAGCGGCGGTTCGCTGCAGGCCACGGCCAATTCCAAGTTCCGCGATGCGGCCGGCTATTCCCTGAGCAACACCACCTTCATGCCCTATGACGGCTATTTCGGCCCCGACGTGGACACGATGGCCTACCTGGAACGCATGCTGGATGATCCCAGCAGCGGCATGGACAAGCCCGCCGCCGTTATCGTCGAAACCGTGCAGGGCGAGGGCGGCGTCAACGTCGCGACGCTGCGCTGGCTGAAAGAGCTGGAAAAAGTGTGCCGCCGCCACGACATGCTGCTGATCGTCGACGACATCCAGGTCGGTTGCGGCCGTACCGGCAACTTCTTCAGCTTTGAGACCGCGGGCATCCAGCCGGACATCATTACGCTATCCAAGTCCCTGTCCGGTTTCGGGCTACCCATGTCGCTGGTACTGATGAAGCCGGAACTGGATATCTGGAAGCCCGGTGCGCACAGCGGCACGTTCCGCGGCAACAACCTGGCCTTCGTCACCGCCGCGGCGGCGCTGGACACCTATTGGGCGGACCAGTCGTTTTCGCAGGAAGTCCTGCGCAAGGAAAGGCTGGTGCGCGACTGGCTGGAAAACCTGGCGCACAGCTATCCGGGCAGCGGCCTGGTCGTGCGCGGCCGCGGCCTGATCCAGGGCCTGGTCACCGCCAGCCAGCCTGAACTCGCGAACCGCATCGCGCGCAAGGCATTCGAACGCGGTGTCGTCATCGAGACGTCCGGCGCCCACGACGAAGTGCTCAAGCTGCTGCCCTCGCTGACTATCGAAGATGAATTGCTCAAGCGGGGCCTCGACGCCATCGAGGCCAGTGTGGCCGATGTACTGGCCGAAGCCGGGCAGTCCGCCCGCATCCTGAAATTCGGAGGAAAACGCTGATGATCGTACGCAACGTCAAAGACACCATCGGAACCAAGGACGAAGTCCGCACCGACACCTGGATGAGCCGGCGCGTGCTGCTCAAGAAAGACGGCATGGGCTTCTCTTTCCACGAAACCACGATTTTTCCCGGCACGCGCACCCATATTCATTACCGCAATCACCTGGAAGCGGTGTGGTGCATCGAAGGCGACGGTTCGCTGGAAACGATCGCCGACGGCAAGCGCTACGAACTGGGCCCGGGCGTGGTCTATGCGCTGAACGACAACGACGAGCACTGGCTATGCGGGGGTGAAAAGCCGCTGCGCGTCATCTGCGTCTTCAATCCGCCGCTGACGGGACAGGAGGTGCATGACAAGAATGGCGTGTACCCCTTGCCCGAAAAGGAAGCGGCCTGAGGCCCACCCTTTACTGCAAAGGAGGAAACGTCATGATTTCACCCGCCAAGGATCGGTACGCGTCGCGTACCGATCGCAGTGCCGGCATCGTCGCCCGCCATGACCCCGTGGTGTACGGGGATGGGCGCTATGCCGACGCGCTGTCGCCGGAGCAGACCCAGGCCTACGAGCGCGACGGCTTTCTGATGCTGGAAAACCTGCTGCCCCAGGCCGAGGTCGACGCCCTGATCGCCGAGATCACGCGCATGTCGCGCGACCAGGCCATCGTTCGCCGCGAGGAATCCATCACCGAGCCGGGCAGCAGTGCGGTGCGCTCCATCTTCATGGTGCACCAGCTCAGCCCGGTGATCTCGCGCCTGGCGCGCGATCCGCGGCTGATCAATGTGGCGCGGCAGATTCTGGGCTCCGAGGTCTATATTCATCAGTCGCGCGCGAATATGAAGCCGGGCTTCAAGGGCAAGGAGTTCTATTGGCATTCGGACTTCGAGACCTGGCATGTCGAAGACGGCATGCCGGCCATGCGCGCGCTCAGCTGCTCGGTACTATTGACCGACAACAACGCCTGCAATGGTCCGCTGATGCTGGTGCCCGGTTCGCACCGCCAGTTCATTTCCTGCATAGGCGAAACGCCGCAGGATCACTACAAGCAGTCGCTGAAAAAGCAGGAATATGGCGTGCCGGATCCGGTCAGCCTGCAACTGCTGGCGGAGCAGGGCGGTATCCAGGCGATGACGGGCAAGGCCGGTTCAGTGGTGTTTTTCGATTGCAATACCATGCACGGATCGAACAGCAACATTTCGCCTTGGCCGCGCTCGAATGTATTCATGGTCTATAACAGCGTGGAAAATGCATTGGCCGCGCCCAAGTATGGGCTGTCTCCACGGCCGGAACATATCGCCAGCCGGGCCAGCTTCAAGGCACTGACGCCCCTGGACGCGCTCAAGCTGGTGAGCTGAGCGGGCCGTTCATGGGGTCACCAGGCCGGTACAGGACGTTCTCAACGTTTTGTGCCGGCTTTTTCACGCTGGACGAGCGGCAATTGTTGCTATGCTTGCGCGGATCCCTCGTCCTTGCCCGGTCTCCATGTCCCTGTCCGTTCGCAGCCTGCATATCTATCCCGTCAAGTCGTGCGCGGGCATTGATATCGATGCGTCACCCATTGATGCCGCCGGCCTGGCGCACGACCGCCGCTGGATGGTAGTTGCCGGCAGCAGATTCCTGACCCAGCGGCAGTTGCCCGCGATGGCGCTGGTCCGCACAGCGCTGACCGCCACGCATCTGCAACTGCGGGCTCCCGGCATGCCGCTGCTGGAAGTGCCGCTGGACGGCTCCGGGCTGGCCCAGGGCGACGAGCCCGTTACCGTGTGGCGCGATACCTTTCCCGCCCGTGCCGAAGGCGAGCACGCGGCGCGCTGGTTCACAAGCTTTCTGGGATTGCCGTGCAGGCTTTTCAAGGTCGATATCACGGGCGCCGGACGCATCGTCAGCCGGGATTGGGTCGGGCGCTGGCGCGACGGACATGCCGATCTGGCAACTGGCTTCGAAGGCAACCATCTATTCGGTTTTGCCGACGGCTTTCCCCTGCTGATCGCCAACCAGGCCTCGCTGGATGAACTGAACGGACAATTGCAGGCCAAGGGGCGGGAGCCCATTCCGATGGACCGCTTCCGGCCCAATATCGTTCTGGACGGCGACGATCTTGCCGCATACGAGGAAGACCACCTGTCCCTGCTGGCACGCGGCGAAGACCTGCGCCTGGCCCTGGTCAAGCCCTGTACGCGATGCAGCATCCCGGACGTAAACCAGGCCACGGGCGCGCAGGGCGACGAGCCCGGCCTGACTCTCACGGCCACGCGCAGCATGGAACTGGGTGTCGTGTTTGGCCAGAACGCCATAGTCGACGCCCGGCCTGGTACCGTCCTGAGGGTCGGCGACGAAATATCCGCGGAATGGAATTTCTAGGCGGACAGCTTCAGGCCGACCAGCCCGGTGATGATCAGGGCCACGCTGGCCAGGCGCAGCCAGCCCATGCCTTCGTCAAACAGGATGACGCCCGCGATAAAAGCGCCCACCGTGCCGATTCCCACCCAGACCGCGTAAGCCGTTCCAAGGGGCAGGCTGCGCATGGCGATCGCCAGCAGCCATACGCTGGCCACCATGCCCACGACCGTAATGACGGACGGAACGATGCGGGTGAAGCCATCGGTGTACTTCAGGCCCACGGCCCAAACGACTTCACACAGCCCGGCCAGGAACAAAATGACCCACGTCATGGACGACCTTCCGGCGCATAGCCACGGATAGCGGCCCCGGCTGCGCCTGTCCCGGGACGGCAAAAATTATAGAATGTCCGATTCGGCTCCGTTCCAGGCCCGGATTCCACGCCTTTCCGGACCCCGGTTCCGAGCGCCCCGAAGTTCTGAACAACCCGAACACCAATCCGAACCCCAACCCGGTTCGGGCGGCCCGGACCCTGTCCGGCGTCATCCCCGATCGGTTCACGCTACCGCGCCATGAGTTTCCAGGTCACCCTTACGCCCACTCAACACCAGTTCAATGTCGAAGCCGGACAGACCGTGCTCGATGCCGCGTTGGCCGCCGGCTTTGTCCTGCCCTACAGTTGCCGCAGCGGTGCATGTTCCACCTGCAAGGGCAAGGTGCTGTCGGGCGAATACGATGCGGGACCGTATCCGGCGCAGATCCTGGCTCCCGAAGAGCTCGCCGCCGGCTATACCCTGCTGTGCCAGGCGCGGCCGTCATCCAATCTGCTGGTGGAATCCGCCGAAGTGCGGCTGGCCAGCGATATCCAGATCCGCAAGCTGCCCGTCCGCGTGCAGACCGTCGAACGCGTCACGGCGGATGTGGCGGTCATCAAGCTGCAGTTGCCGGCGTCGGAAACCTTCCGATTCTATGCCGGCCAGTACATCGAACTGATACTCAAGGAAGGCCGCCGCCGCAGCTATTCCATGGCGACGCCGCCGCATGCCGGCGGTCCGTTGGAACTGCATATCCGCCACATGCCCGGCGGCTATTTCACCGACCACGTATTCGGCGCCGGCGCCACGCAGATGAAAGAGCGCGAAATCCTGCGCATTGAAGGGCCGTTCGGTTCCTTCTTCCTGCGCGAGGACAGCGACAAGCCCATCGTGCTGCTTGCCAGCGGCACCGGCTTCGCGCCGATCAAGGCCATCGTCGAGCACATGATCCATCGGCAGATCAGTCGGCCCGTGTCGCTTTACTGGGGCGGACGGCGCCCGGGCGACCTGTACATGGATAACCTGGCCGCCTCCTGGGCGGCAAGCTTGCCGGACTTCCGCTATATACCGGTGGTGTCCGACGGCCTGCCGGAAGACGGCTGGACCGGGCGCACGGGTTTCGTGCACGAGGCGGTCATGCGGGATTTGGCCGATCTTTCCGGTCACCAGGTGTATGCTTGCGGCGCCCCCGCCATGGTCGATGCCGCGCGCCGGGAATTTTCGGCGCAATGCGGTTTGCCGGCCGACGAATTCCATGCCGATGCCTTCACGTCGGAAGCCGATCTGGCTAAGGCTCGTCCTTGATTTTGTTGTCTTGACATAGCAGCTTACAAGACGACGGATAGCGATGCGTTTCAACGCTCGCCGCCGCGTGTCGGCGGCTGGCGGCAATGTAAACTTCCTTCCCAGGATTTCAACGGGATTTTGCGCGAGCGGCTGCGGTCAGCCGTGTCGCACCCAGGAGCTTGGCGCGAATGAAAATTGCGGTATTGGGAGCTGGCATCATCGGTATCTCCACGGCGTGGTGGCTGCGCCAGGCCGGGCATGATGTCGTGGTCATAGACCGGCGTACCGGTCCCGCGCAGGAAACCAGTCTCGCCAATGGCGCGCAGATCTCCGTTTCGTATGCCGAACCCTGGGCCAATCCGCAGGCGCCCCTGAAACTGCTCAAGTGGCTGTTCCATGAAGACGCGCCGCTGCTGTTCCGTCCGCAGTTGGACTGGCGCCAGTGGGCGTGGGGCCTGGCCTTCCTGCGGGAATGCCTGCCCGGCCGCCTGGCCCCGAACATCCGCGCCATGGTCCGCATGGCCGAATACAGCCGCGCCACGCTGCGCACGATGCGCGCCGATCTGGGTATTCAATACGATCACCTGGAACGCGGCATCCTGAATTTCTATCGCGATGCGCACGAATTCGAACTGTCGCAAAAGGCGGCAGGCGTCATGCGCGATTTCGGCGTGGAGCGCCGCATCCTGACCGCCGACGAAGTCGTCGCGGTGGAACCTGCACTGGCCACGCATCGCAACCGCATCGTCGGCGGCGATTTCACGCCGGAAGACGAAAGCGGGGATGTTCACCTGTTCAGCGTCGCGCTGGCCGAGCGCTGCGCCGCCGCCGGGGTTGAATTCCGCTATTCCACGCAAGTGACCCGTCTGGTTTCCGTGGGGGGCCAGGTCGACGCGGTCGAAGTCATGAATCCCGAAGGCATCTACGGCCAGGTGGCTGCCGATGCTTTCGTCGTCGCCATGGGCAGCTATTCGCCGCTGCTGGTGCGTCCGTTGGGCGTGCCTTGCAATGTTTATCCGGCCAAGGGTTATTCGGCCACTTTTCCCATCCTGGACGCGACGGCCGCACCCACGGTCAGCCTGACCGACAGTAGCCACAAGGTCGTATTTTCCCGTCTGGGCAATCGCCTGCGCATGGCGGGCACGGCCGAACTGGCGGGCTATTCCCGTGCATTGAATCCCCAGCGCTGCGAAGCCATGACCCGGCTCGCGCGCGACCTTTTTCCCGGCGCGCTCGATTTCGAACGTGTCGCCTATTGGTCGGGCCTGCGTCCGTCCACTCCTTCGAACGTGCCCCTGATCGGCCGCACCCGCATTTCCAACCTGTATCTGAACACAGGCCACGGAACGCTGGGTTGGACCATGGGGGTGGGTTCGGGCCGGGCTCTGGCCGATCTGCTCAGCGGTCGTTCGCCGGAACCGGAATTTCCTTTCCTGGGCATCTAGACCTATGAAGAACTCGCACCAAACGGCGCTTTCCCGCGCAATCCGCGCCACCGGGCGCGTCTGGATCTTCAGCGCCGCATTAATGGCGGCGGGTGTCGCGCATGCGGCGCCCGTACAGATCCAGGTCTGGCACACATTGACCGCCTCCAACAAGGCGGAATTCGAAAAACTGGTCAAGCAGTACAACAAAGAACAAACCGACGTGGTGGTTTCGCTGCGTGATTTCGCCGGCCAGCCGGCCTTGCAGCAGGCCGCGATCGCGGCCGTCGCCGCCAAGCAGACGCCCAACCTGATACAGCTGCAGGACAATCACTCGCCCGAAGTCGTGGCGGAATACAAGGCCATCAAGCCGCTGTACGAGTTGCTGGCCAAGTATCCGATCAAGGATGCGAACTGGTTCGTGCCGGACACCAGCAGCTTTACCCGCGACGCCAAGGGGCGTTTGCTGGCCTTCCCGTACATGGCGGAAATTCCGCTCATGTTCTACAACATCACGCTGTACAAGAAAGCCGGCCTGAATCCAGACCAGCCGGCCCGTACCTGGCAGGACCTGCAGGCCGAACTCCTGAAGCTGCGCGATGCGGCCGACGTCGACTGCCCGTACATATCCGGCGACCAGGTCGAAGTCCACCTGGAAAATCTCGCGCCTATCAACAACCAGCTGTACACCAGCAACAACAATGGCATCGTCGCGGTCAAGGGCAAGCCCACGCCGGCATCGCTGCAGTTCGACATGCTGTACATGCGCCATGTTTCGCTGATGGCCACCTGGAAGCAGTCGCTGCTGCTGACCCAGCACACGAACGACGACACTCCGGACGAAACCTTTGCCAAGGGACAGTGCGGCGTACTGACGGCCAGTTCCGGCGCCCTGGGACGGCTGATTACCGCCAAGAATCTGAGCTTCGGTATCGCGCCCTTGCCCTATTACGACCAGGCTACCAAGACGCCCGGCAAGCCGTTCGTGAGCGGTGCCGCCCTGTGGGTAATGGAAGGCCATCCGGCGGCCCAGGACAAGGCCACGGCTGATTTCCTGGCCTGGCTGTCCAAGCCCGTCGTTGCCGCGGAATGGCACCAGACCACCGGCTTCCTGCCGCTGACCGAAGCCGCTTTCCGTGCGTCGGAGGTCTCGTTCTACAGCCGCATCCCGGGCGCGCAGGCCGTCGTGGCCAATATGCGCTCGCAGACGCCGGTGACGGCGCGTGGTTTCCGCGTGAACAACTACGATCGCATCGAGCCCGTCCTCAGCCGCGAATTGGATGAAGCCTTCGACGGCAAGACGCCGCCCGTGGCTGCCATGACCAACGCCATCAACCAGGCGCGTTCCATCGCCCAGCAGCGCTGATCCGCCTGCACGCGAAGCAGCACTGAAACCGGCGGGCTTGGTCCCGCCGGTTTTTTTTTGTCGGACGGTGGCGCGCCGGCGCCGCGTGATGTTCCGATGTGATGTTCCGATGTGATGTTCCGGTGTGATGTCCCGGTGTGATGTCCGTATCCATGCGTAGATGTGCGCCTAGGCGGCCGCCGCGGCCGTGGGCACCATGGCTGGATCGCGCCAATGTCGGCGCGCGTCGCGGGGATCCGGCATGCATCGATTGTTCAAGACTCTGTTCCTGTTGCCATGGCTGTCCGCCTGCACGCCTACGCTGCTGCCGGGCGATGCGCCGCAGGACTGGGGCGCGTCGCCGCGGCCGGGCTTGATCCACGATTTCAACTGGCGCCTGTCGGGTGATCGCCGGGTGGCGCCAGTGCAGGTTTTTGACGATGGCCGCCAGACGTGGCTGCAGTTCGCGCCGGGGCAGGCCATGCCCGCGCTGTTTATCGAGCAAAACGGCATCGAACGGCCCGCGGCCTATGTGAGGCGGGAACCCTATGTCATCGTGCAGGGCAAGTGGCCGTCGCTTGTCATGCGCGGCGGGTCCCTGCAGGCGCGTGCCGATTATCTTGGCGCGGCCGCCCATGCGGCTGCGACGAACCAGGGGGCGATGGCGTCTCCGCTGACACCTGCGATGCAGCCCGCGATGACGCCAGCGACGGCCAGCGCAACGACACTCATGGTCGCCCACCCGTTGCCTGATGCGGGCGTCTCCGCGACCTCGACAGGACCGGCATCGCATGGCGCGGCATACGCCCCACATGCGCCGCGCGGGAGGGTCGCGGCGCAGGGCCTGGCGGATTCCGCCGCCGGCCGCCTGTACCGCGTCGGGCCCGCCGATGAAAACATGCGTCGCGCGCTGGCGCGTTGGGCCGGACTGGCCGGCTGGACTTTCCAGCCCGAGCACTGGGCCGTGGACGTGGATATTCCCCTGTCCGGCAGCGCGGATTTTTCCGATGATTTCAAACGATCCGTCCGTGCGCTTATCGCGGCTACTGAATTGGGCGAGCGGCCCCTGCAGCCTTGTTTCTACGCCAACCAGGTATTGCGCGTGGTGCCGCTGTCGCAGGCCTGCGACCGTACTGCCGCACGGCCGGGAACCTCGATATGACGCCGGCGCCGCATACTCCGGTTCCGCAGCGTGCCCGGCGGGCCGCTGTCCTGGCGCTGGCCATGGCGTGTCCCGCCTGCGTCGGACCCGAACGCATTGCCGCGATTCAGGATCGCGCCGCGCAATCGCAAGCGCGCGGCGACGCCGCGCATGCCGGCTTCTCCAGGTCATTGTCCGATCATGCATCGCGCCAGGCCGCGCAGGATGTCGGCAAACCCTGGCTGGCGGGGCGCGCGCGACCCCTGGCGCGCGAAGCAACCTTGCCCGCGGCCTTGCGCAAAAATGTCGATACCACACTGATGTTCGCCGGTGGCCAGGCCGATCTGGCCGTGCTGGCCGACCGCATCGCCCGGGCAACCGGCATCGGCGTCAAGGTTCGCCCGGATGCCCTGTTGCCCGCCGAACTCTTCCTGCCGCGCCTGGCCGTTCCGGCCGGCGGCGGTACGCCATTTCCGGCGCGCGCGTCCCTGCCGGATGGCCCACAGCCGCTGCCGCGCGTGCTGGATGCGTTGGCCTGGCGCCTGGGCATTTACTGGCGCTACACGGATGGAGCCATCGAGTTCTACCGCACCGAGACCAGGGTCTTCGATGTGCGCGCCCTGACGCTGAACGCACGCGCCGATGCCCGGCTGGGACGCGCCTCCCGGTCCGGGGTCGAAGGTTTCGAAAATACCTCCAACACCACTCTGTCCAGCGGCGAGCACGATGCAATGACGTCGGTGCGCGCGCGCATCGAACCCTTCCTGACGCGCGCGGGAACCGTCACGGCAGCGCCGGGGGCAAGCAGTTCGATCGTGGTGAACGATACCCGCGATGCATTGGATCAAGTGGCACGTTTCCTGGACCGGGAAAACCAGGCACTGACCCGGCGCGTGCGGCTGGTCTTCGAGGAAATCACCGTGGTTTCCAAAGACCAGGCCAAGGCGGGCATCGATTGGAACCTGCTCTATCAGGGCACGCGCGCCGCCGTATCGGCGGCTTCGACGGGGGCGGCCGGAATTGGGGCGGGTATGGCCTCCACGGCCGTCAGCAACGGCTTGTTCGGCGGCACCAAGGCCATCGTCGCCGCGTTGAGCGAAATGGGTACGGTAGTGCGGCACAGCAGCGTGCCCGTGCTGACCCTGAACCGGCGGCCTGTCACGCATGCGGTACGCACCACGTTTTCGTATGTGGACCAGGTGCAGAGCAGTGTGTCCGGCACGCCTGCTTCCGGAGCGGCCTTGCACAATGCGCTGCTGCCAACCGTGTCGATCAACCAGAAGCAGGAAACGGTGGGTTCTTTCCTTACCCTGGTGCCCGACGCGCAGGAAGACGGGCAGATTCTGTTGTCCATCGCGTACGACAACACCGTCGCGCAGCCGCTCAAAAGCTTGACCTTCGGCAAGTCCGACAACCCGCTGGAAGTACAGCAGATCACCATCGACGGCAACGGCATGGTGCAGCAGGTGGAATTGCGGGCAGGCCAGCCGATGATTATTTCCGGCTTCGAGCGGCGCGAAGACGAATATGACCGCCGCCGTCTGACGCCGGGTGCGCCTTATATGTTGGGTGGCGGCGATCGAGCATCCACGCAGCGCGCCACCACCATCGTCATTGTCACGGCACAAGTGGAAGAGGGGTTCTGACCATGGCCGCCTCACACAATGATCAAACGCTTCCGCAGCCCCTGGGCGATCACGTTCTGCTGCCGCTGCGGGACGGCGCGGTGCTGGTCTTCGGGCTTACGTGGTCGCCGCTCGTCGGCAGCCGCATCGACGTGCTGGCACGGCGCAAGGCAAGGGAAAGCCGCGCGACGCATTTCTTGCATGGTGGTGCCGGGGCGGCTGCGGTGGGCTGCGCGCGCCTGCGCGGGCGGGCCAAGGCATGCTATGCCGCGGCCCAGGTATTCGCCGGCATGCATGCGCAAGGCGCGGCCGCGGGCCTGTTGTCCATGGACGATGGCCGCGTCTGGCTGGTTGCGGCGCGCAACGGCGCCGTCATGGCACGCGGCGATCGCATATACGCCAACATGGCCGCGGCGCATCTGGCGCTCGGCGAACTCGATGTGCTGCATCCGGGGCTGGCCAGCCAGGCGCGCGATCTATCGCTGGACGATCTGGCCGTGGCACTGGACCCGTCCGCGTGCCTATGGCGCGTGGGCATGCTATTGGGGCAGGTTCCCTTGCCAGTACAGGGTACTGCTTTGCTGCTTCTGCTTGCCCTGCTTGCGCCTCCCGCATGGCGGGCTTGGCAGCGCGTCACCCCCGAGCCGTCCGATGCCCGCGTCGATGCGGCGCGGGCATGGCGTAATGCGTTGGACACGGCTGCCGCCGCCGTGCGTATCCATGACCCCGATCAGCTCGGTCGCGTTTTCGTGGCACTCCGCGCCCTGCCCACGGCATTACAGGGCTGGACCATGCAATCCGCCCGTTGCCGGCCGGACGGCCCGGATTGGTCCTGCGATGCACGCTATGCCAGGACCTCTGCCGATGCCACCAATCGTGCCCTGGCGGAACATCTGCCGGCTGCCGCGCGCGCCGTCTTCGTCTCGCTGGACGAAGCGCAAATTCTCTGGCGTGTCTCGGGCCGTGCCGGCGCCCTGAGGCCGGATGCCGTGCCCGATTGGATGCAGACGGACCTGGATTTCGCCAGCACGCTTCAGGCCATCCGGCCGGCTTTCGCCCGTATCGCGCTTGGCGCGCCCGCGGCATTTGCCATTACACCGCCGCGTGACGATCGGGGAAGCCCCTTGCCGGCACCGCCGGATCTTCCCCGCATGCGTCAGCGCAATGTGGTGCTGCATGGCCCATTGCGCTCTTTCGCCTTGTTCGCAAGGCCTTCCGCGATCGCGTCATGGACGGCGATCGCGCTGGAAATGCACGGCGACCGCCGTCCGGATATCGCTCACAGCCCATTGATGGCGCAGTTGGAAGGAATCGTCTATGAACGCGAATGACCACGCCAGGCGCGGCCTGCGCCGGAGATTGGCCTTGATCGCGGTCGCCGCAAGCTGCGCCGTGCGTGCACAGTCCGAAGGACCGGCCGAAGTGCAGGCCGCCGTAAAGGTCGACACCGCGGCCGCCGTACAGGTCAAAGCGCCGGTCGATGCGCCCCTCGACTTGATCGCGGCGCCACGATGGCCGGACTCGGACATCGTGGACGAATTGCTGCGCAGGGAGACGCGCGCTGCGTTGGCCGCCCAGGAACAGCGCCGCGGGCCGCTACGCGGCGCGCGGTCGCCGAAGGAATCGGCCGCGTCGGCCGCGATGCCGTCCGATGAGCAACCTGACCGCGTCGATCTGGCGGCGATCTATGGCATCGGCAAGCGCCTGGACGTCGAAGTCCTGGTGAACGGCCAGCGCCTGCGCTACCGCCATGGCCGCAAGTGGCCGGACGACGCCCCGGACGGCGAGGGTGCCTACGCCTTGCGTGCCATCCAGGGCAATTGCGTCACGCTGGATCGGGTCGGCGCGCATCGCAGGGCCTGCCTGTCGCGCGGCGACTAAAAAGGAATGCTACACATGCTGGTTCGACGTATTCCCACCGGCCTGGTCGCCCAGCCCGCGGCCGCTGCGCCGGCACCCATGGCACCGGCGCCCCTGCTTGCCACGCAGGATGAGATCGCGCGCATCGTTCCCGCCTTCGTCCGGGCGGTGGGCGAAGAATTCGACCTTGCCGCCCTGGCGGGGCGGCTCTGTCCAGTGGTGTTGCAGGACGGCGCCGTGGCCATCTTCGCGTTGGCCGATTATGCCAACGGCGACCAGATCGACGAAGTAGAGCGCATGGTGCTGCGGCGAGGACGCCGCCTGGCCGCGCCCTCGCGCTACGTGCTGCCGGCCCCGCTGCTGCTCAGCGTGGCGCGCGGACAGCTCACCCTGCAGCGCCTGCGCGATCGCAGCGCGGTGCTGGCGGACCGCCACAAATCCGCATTGGCCGCCGGCTTCTGCGACATCGTTACGTGGGGCGTGCGCCATGATGCCAGCGACGTTCATCTGAACGTGTTCCGCGGTCGGTCGGAATCCGAAGTCCGTTTCACGATCGCCGGGCGCTACGTCGCGCCGCCGCGCTTCCGCCATATGCCGACGGCGACCCTGATGGAAATGCTGGCCGTGGCATGGATGGATATCCGGGGCGGCAACGGCGCGGTGTTCGATCCCCAGGTCGAACAGCAGGGCCAACTGCACATCCATGTGGATGACCGTCCGGTCATGCTGCGCTGGGCATCCCTGGCGGCGGATAGCGGGCCGTCCGTATGCCTGCGCCTGTTGCGGCTCGATATGCAAACCCAGGGGCTGTCGCTCAGGTCCCTGGGCTTTCTGGACAGCCAGATCGCCATGCTCGAACAGGCGGGCCGGTCCGACGGCGGGGCCGTCGTATTGGCCGGCGTGGTGGGTTCGGGCAAATCCACCACCATCGCCACGCTGATCCGCACGCTGCCCGACAGCCGCAAGGTCATCACGCTGGAAGACCCCGTTGAATATCGGATCGACAACGCTTTGCAGAACAGCGTTGCCCGCAATCTCGATAATGGGGGCGCCACCGCTTTCGATGCCAAGCTCAGGACCGTCAAGCGCTCCGCCATGGATGATCTGCTGATCGGCGAAATCCGCGACGCGGAAACGGGCAGGGCTTTCATGGACCTGGCGGGATCCGGTGTCAATCTCTACACCACGACTCATGCGGCTTCGGCACTGATGATTCCGGAACGGCTGGCTTCGGACTTCATCGGCGTTTCACGCGACTTCCTGGCGACCCCGGGCGTACTCAAACTGCTGGTGTACCAGGCGCTGCTGCCGCGTTTATGCGTGCACTGCGCCTTGCCCTTGACGATCCTGCACCAAGGCGCCGACGGCGCCGCGATGCGCGACTGGACACTGCGCTTTACCAGCCTGTACGGCCTGTCCGCGGAACCGCTCCGCATACGCAATCCAGACGGCTGCGCCCATTGCGCCAACGACGAGTTACCGCACCTGAACGGCACGGCGGGACGCACCGTTGTGGCGGAAATGATAGAACCCGCGCACGACGACGTTTTCCTGCGCTGCGTACGGCAACGAGACAACCTGGCGCTGCGCGGTCATTTGCGCGGCCATTTGCGCGGACGTCGGGCCGCGCGCTTCGACAGCCCGGACATGTATGGAAAAAGCGCCATGGAATGCGCCGTGTACAAGGCGGCAATCGGTGAAATCGATCCGCGTGATATCGAATCGCGCTTCCAGTCCTGCGCCTCGGTGGAACGCGAGCGGTCCCTGGCGGGAGATATCCATGCCTGATTGGCGGTCCATGCCGGCATGGCTGCGTGGCGGCCGTCCGGATTTCCAGGCGCTGCGCCTGCGCTGCGATGCCCTGCGTTTTTCCGCCATGCGCGCGGACTATTACGAATATCTTGCCGATATGCTCGAAGGGCTGCACGGGCGCAAGACGCTGCGCGATCTGTTCGACGACGATGCGTACCGGTATGGCCAGGGCAGTGTACGCGGCAGGCTCGCGCGGCGGTGGTCGCATGCATTGGAAGCCTGTGGCGGCGATCTCGCCACGGCATGGGCCGGCAGCATGCCGCCCGAAGAACTGGCATTGCTGCACGCTGCCCAGGCCGGGGGTGCCGGCGCGCTGAACGCAGCGCTGCGCGACCTGGCAAGGGCCGCGCGCGTGGTGGAAGAGGCCCTGCGTATTTTCCGGGACACGCTGCTGGCCGCGCTGATTGCCCTGTGCGTGGCGTTGGCCCTGGCCTGCGCGGTGCCGTATTTCACCGCGCCGAGCCTGCAGGCGGTGTTTCAAGCGGTTCCTCCCGCCCATCACGGCGCCTTGACCCGCGGCCTGTTCGCGTTCGCCGATGTGGTTCGCCACGGCATGCCCATATTGGCGGCGTGCGGGGCAGGCGGCATCTGGCTGTTGTTGTGGTCGCTGCCCAACCTGACCGGGCCATTGCGTGCGCGCCTGGACGGATGGCTGGTCTGGCGGCTATATCGCGACGTCAACGCCATCCGCTTCCTGGCCATGCTCGCCGTCCTGGTGCGCCAGCGCGGCAATGTCGATGTACGCCTGCGCCAGGCACTCTCCATGCAGGCCGACCAGGCCGGTCCCTGGCTGTCCTGGCACATCCGCGCCATGGTCGGCCGCATCGATGCCGGCCTGGTCGGTGCCGACAGCTTCGATACAGGCATGATCGATCGGCGCATCTGGTGGTATCTGAACGACATGGTCGCCGCCCACGGCATGGCGTCGGGTTTGGACAAGGCCGCTGGCCGTGTCGAGCAGCGCGCGCTGGCCCGTGTCGGCCGCCAGGCCCAGTCCCTGCGCTGGGCTCTGCTGCTGACTGCGTTGGCCGCGGTAATCGCGCTGGCGTTCTGGCATTACGCCGCGATCGACGAATTGCGTCGCGCCATGATGCATGTCCATGCGGCCGGTTAGCCGGCCGTCTTCCCGACACTCCCTTCATTCGCCAGGCATACACAAGGAGCCGCCATGTCCGCGCATCGTCGCCATAGCCAGCAAGGATTCTCGCTGATCGAGGTATCCATCGTCACCGCCATCGTTCTGCTGATCGCCATCGTGGGCATCCCCGCGATTGGCAGCTACGTCATCGAAAACAAAGTGCCCAAGGTAGGCGAGGAATTGCAGCGCTTCGTCGCGCGCGTCAAGGCCAACGCGCAGGGCGGCGGCATCGCGCCGTATCACAATCTGCATGACGGCATGCTGGCGAATGCGCTGCGCGATTCCAGCGTTTTCACGGTAAGCGGCAGCGATGCGGCGGCCGTGGTCGCGCACGGCCTGGGCGGAAATGGTTCGGCGGGCAATGGAACCATCGCCCTGGCGCCCGCGTCTTTCGCCGGTGGCGGGCCGGGGTCCGCGTTCACGCTAAGGCTGACCAACGTCAACAACGCCGCTTGTCCAGGGCTAGCGTCGGTCATGCAGCGGGTGTCGGAAATCATTGCATTGGAAGGCGAGGGCGGGCCCGTAATCGTCAAGGATACGGGTACGTCGCCTCCCAAGGGCTATGACTCCATGCTGGCGCAGGCACAATGCGCACGCGGCGACGCCAATACCTTTGTGTTCACCGCCCGCTGAGCGGGACTATCCCATGCGGGTTTCTGCTCTTGGCAACAGGGATAGCCGGCCAGGCCGTCAGCGTGGCCTTGCCTTGCTCGAATTGACAATTGCCGTCGCCATTACCTGCATGCTGGCGATCTGGGCGGCAGAGCGTCTGCTGCATGAAGTGGATAGCGTGGCGGAACGGGCGGCGGGGCAGTGGCTGCTGGACCTCCGCCATGCCCTGGACGGCATGCTGGCGCGCCACGGCGATACGCTGGGCGCAGGCGATGTTCCGACGGATGCGCACGGCCAGGCGCCGTATGCCGATCCCTGGTCGCCGACGCTGGCCGAGCTGAAACGGCAGGGGCACCTTCCCGGCGCCTTTCCGGATCCGGGGCCGCTTGGCATGCAGGCCGTTATCACGCTATGGCGCGGCGACGCCTGCCCTGGTCCCGGCTGCCGCATACAGGGCCTGGCATATGGCAGTGTTCTCCCCAACCCGCAGGAACAGGCTCGTCGGCCAGTGGACTTTTCCCGTCTGGCGGGCGTCATCATGGCTACAGATGGGGCGGGGGGCAGCGTTTCCGAGCTGGCGCCGGACCGTGTGCGCGGCGCGGCCTTTGATCTGCCCAATCCGCCGGTACCGGGGATGGCGCGCCTGCCCATCGGTACGGTCGCGGTCCATGCCAGCCGCGCGGCCGACGATGCCGGCCGCTATCTGCGCCAGCGCGACGCCAGGAATCCGCAATTCCTGGGCGACGTCTCCACCGCTGGCACCTTGTCCACCGGCGAACATCTCAAATTGGGGGGAATCGCCGTGGCCGGCAATCCTTGCCCGGAAAACGGCCTGCTCGCCCGGGAGGCCGACGGCAGCCTGTTGAACTGCGCGGCAGGCATCTGGTCGGCGCCCGGCGGTTTCGGTGGTGCGTATGCAAGCCATTCGGATGTCGGTTGTGGAATCGCCATCTATTCCACACCGAATCCCAGAACCGGCCAATGTTCCTGCCCGCCGGGATTCCGGGCCGTAATGGTCGCCAGCGGCGGTGATCCGAATGACGCGGTCTGGGCCAAGGGCTATATATGCATGCGTTGAAGGCCGGCACGCCCGGGTCGTTACAGTCTTCAAACGGACGCAACCCTCTATAATCAAAAATTCGCCTCAAGTCGACCGATTCATCCGCGATGAAATCCTCCGAGATCCGTCAGAAGTTCCTGCAGTTCTTCCAGTCCAAGGGCCATACCATCGTCCCTTCGTCGTCGCTCGTTCCCGGCAACGATCCGACCTTGCTGTTTACAAATTCGGGCATGGTCCAGTTCAAGGACGTGTTCACCGGCAAGGAAACGCGCGCCTACACACGGGCGACGTCGTCGCAGCGCAGCGTGCGGGCCGGCGGCAAGCACAACGACCTGGAAAACGTGGGCTACACGGCGCGGCATCACACGTTCTTCGAAATGCTGGGCAATTTCAGCTTCGGTGACTATTTCAAGCGCGACGCGATCAATTACGCGTGGGAACTGCTGACCGCCGTATACAAACTGCCGGCCGAAAAACTCTGGGTCACGGTCTATCACGAAGACGACGAGGCCTACGACATCTGGGCCAAGGAAATCGGCGTGCCCGTCGACCGTATCGTGCGCATCGGCGACAACAAGGGCGCGCGCTACGCTTCCGACAATTTCTGGCAGATGGCCGAAACCGGTCCTTGCGGCCCTTGCTCGGAAATCTTCTACGACCACGGCCCCGGCATCTGGGGCGGCCCCCCGGGATCTCCCGAAGAGGACGGCGACCGCTATATCGAAATCTGGAACCTGGTGTTCATGCAGTTCGAGCGGGACGCGGCCGGCAATATGTCCAAGCTGCCCAAGCCCTGCGTGGATACCGGCATGGGCCTGGAGCGCATTTCCGCCGTTCTGCAGGACGTGCATTCCAACTATGAGATCGATCTTTTCCAGAAGCTGATCGCTGCCGCGGCGCGTGAAACCGGCATCCGCGACCTTCACGACAATTCGCTCAAGGTCATCGCCGACCACATCCGCGCCTGTTCCTTCCTGATCGTCGATGGCGTCATTCCCAGCAACGAAGGGCGCGGCTATGTGCTGCGCCGTATCGTGCGCCGCGCCTTGCGGCATGGGTACAAACTGGGGCAGACCAAGCCTTTCTTCTACCGCCTGGTGCCTGATCTGGTCGCCGAAATGGGCGACGCCTATCCCGAACTCGCGCGGACCGCCGATCGCGTGGCGCAGGTGCTCAAGCAGGAAGAAGAGCGCTTTGGCGAAACCCTCGAACACGGCATGAAGATCCTCGAAGGCGCGCTTGCTGGCGTGCCCAAGGGCGGCCAGTTGGACGGCTTTACCCTGTTCACGCTGTATGACACCTACGGTTTTCCGGTCGACCTGACCGCCGACATCTGCCGCGAACGCGGTGTGGAAGTCGACCTCGCCGGCTTCGACGCCGCCATGACGCGCCAGCGCGAACAGGCGCGGGCGGCAGGCAAGTTCAAGATGGCGGAAGGCCTGGCCTACGAAGGCGCGGATACCCGTTTCGAAGGCTACGAAAGCGTGGAGCTGGACAACGTGCGCGTCGTCGCGCTCTACGCGGATGGCACCGCGGTGGATCGCATCCAGGCCGGCCAGGACGCGGTCGTGGTGCTGGATGCGACTCCCTTCTATGCCGAATCCGGCGGGCAGGTGGGCGACACCGGCCTGCTGGAGGCCGTCGGCGTGCGCTTTGCCGTGGCCGATACGCAACAGATCCAGGCCGGAGTGTTCGGCCATCACGGCAAGCTGGAATCCGGCACCCTGGCGGTCGGCGATGCCGTGCTGGCGCGCGTGGACGCCGTCCGGCGCGCTCGCACCGTACGCAACCACTCGGCCACCCACCTGATGCACAAGGCCCTGCGCGAAGTCTTGGGCGGCCACGTCCAGCAGCGCGGCTCTCTTGTCGATCCTGAAAAAACCCGCTTCGACTTCGCCCACGATGCCCCGCTGACGGCCGACCAGATCGCCCGCGTCGAAGCCATCGTCAATGCCGAAGTCCTGGCCAATCAGCCCGCCCAGGCGCGCGTGCTGCCTTATGACGAGGCGGTCAAGGGCGGCGCCATGGCGCTGTTCGGCGAAAAATACGGCGATACGGTTCGCGTCCTGGACATCGGCTTTTCGCGCGAATTGTGCGGCGGCACGCACGTCGCGCGCACCGGCGACATCGGCATGTTCAAGATCGTCGCCGAAACCGGCGTGGCCGCCGGCGTGCGCCGCGTGGAAGCCATCACCGGCGACAACACGGTGGCCTGGGTGCAGGCGCAGACCGCTCTGCTGAATCGCGCCGCCGCCGCCTTGCGCGCACCTGCCGTTGATCTTCCCGATCGGATCGCCCAGGTACAGGAACAGGTCAAGTCCCTGGAAAAAGATCTGGACCAGGCACGTAGCCGCCTGGCCGCCAGCGCAGGCAACGATCTGGCCGCCCGGCAGACGGTTGAAATCAAGGGCATCAAGGTGCTCGCCGCCGGGATCGACAGCGCGGATCCCAAGGCGCTGCGCGGCATGGTCGATCAGCTCAAGGACAAGCTCAAGCCGGCGGTGGTGCTGCTGGCGGCCGCGGCGGACGGCAAGATCAGCGTGGTCGGCGGCGTAACGTCCGATCTGACCGACCGCATCAAGGCCGGCGACCTGGTGGGATTCGTTTCCAGCCAACTGGGCGGCAAGGGGGGCGGCCGTCCCGACATGGCCATGGGTGGGGGCAGCGATGCCGCGGCCCTGCCGGCAGCCATTGCCAGCGTCCGTCAATGGGTGGATGAGCGCCTGTGAGCAGCGATACGGACAACGGGGGCGCCATGGATGGCGGCGTCTCAGCCCAGCAGGGATCGGCGGCGCCTGTCGCCGATCTCGAGATCGATGCCCGCGGCCTGGCCTGCCCGCTGCCCATCCTGCGGGCAAAAAAAGCCTTGGCGCAGCTGATCAGCGGCCAGGTGCTGAAGGTCACCACGACCGATCGCAATGCCATCCGGGATTTCCAGGCCTTCGCACGGCAGACCGGCAATGCACTGCTGCTTCAGGAAGAAAACGCGGGGCAGGGTGTCCATTACCTGCGCCGCCGCTAGGGAAAGTTAAAAGGGACGCGATCAAGCGCGGCCCACGCGCGACAACCAGGCGGAAATATCCCCAGGTATTTGCTCCGCTGGTCGGATCGGTGCTAGAATCTACTGTTTTTCACAACCAATTCAAGGGATTACCTATGCTGGTGATTCGTCTGGCCCGCGGTGGGTCGAAAAAACGTCCGTTCTATAACCTGGTGGCGACCGATTCGCGTAACCGCCGCGATGGCCGTTTCGTCGAACGCGTGGGTTTCTACAATCCCGTGGCCGGCGAAGGCACGGAAAAACTGCGTATCGCGCTGGACCGTGTTGAATACTGGACCGGCAACGGTGCCCAGCTGTCGCCCGCCGTTGCGCGTCTGGTCAAGGACTACTCGGCCAAGGTGTCGGCCGCGGCTTGATACACGCCCGTGCCTGTGAACAGGGCGGGGCGCATCGCCGTCCGCCTGACTTACTGACCCGCGCCGCGTAATGAGCAACGCCGCCCCACCTGTCGTGGCGCCCGCCGACCTGATCGAGCTTGGGCGCGTTGCCGAGGCCTATGGGGTCAAAGGCTGGGTCAAGATCCAGCCTTACTCGGCTGACGCGAATGTCCTGTTGTCCGTCGCTTCGCCTTCGTCCAACAGAGCTTCCTCCGGAAAATCCTCGTCCGGCAAGTCCGCAGCCGCCGGCGCGTCCGTCAACGTACCTGCCAACGCACCAGTCAGCGCAGCCGCTAACGGTTCGTCCGTGGGTTTGTCTGCTGGTTCGTCCTCTGATTCATCCGCTGGTTCGTCTGCCACGTCCGCTCCAACCTGGTGGCTGGTTCGTCCCGCTCCACCTGGTGCCGTCGCGGCCTCGGCCGGCAAATCCTCGCCGGCGCGTCCCTACGCCATCAAGGCCGCGCGTCCGCACGGTTCGCACGTCGTCGCGCAACTCGAAGGCATCGACGATCGCGACCAGGCCGAGGCATTGAAAGGCATGGCTGTCTGCGCGCCGCGCAGCGCTTTTCCCGCGCCTGACGAAGACGAGTACTACTGGATCGATTTGATCGGCTGTGCCGTCCTTGGCGACGACAACGGCGAACCCGCCTTGCTGGGGGTCGTCGACGAAGTCGTCGACAATGGCGCGCACGCTGTCCTCAAGGTGCTGCGCCAGCGTCAGCCGGCGCAAGGCCTGGATCCCGAGCCCCTGCTCGACGCCAAGGGCCGCCCCATTGAAATCCTGGTGCCTTTCGTCCAGGCGCATATCCGCGCGGTCGATCTGGGTGCCCGCCGTATCGACAGCGACTGGCCGCTGGATTTCTGATGCGCTTCGACGCCGTTACCCTGTTTCCCGACATGTTCGCGGTCGTGCGGGATTTGGGAGTGACCGGCCGCGCCCATGCGCAAGGCGTGTGGAATCTGCAGGCATGGAATCCGCGCGACTTCACCCAAGACGTTCATCGCACCGTGGACGATCGTCCCTATGGCGGAGGCCCCGGCATGGTCATGATGGCCGCGCCGCTGCAGGCTGCCGTCCAGGCTGCCCAGGCGCGCCGGGCAGCCGACGCCTTGCCCTCGGCGCCCGTCATCCTGCTGTCTCCCACCGGCCAACGATTCGGGCAGGCGCGTGCGCAGGCGCTGGCGCACAGTGCCGGTGCCGTGCTCATCTGCGGCCGCTACGAAGGTATCGACCAGCGCTTTATCGATCGCCATGTCGACGATGAAATTTCCCTGGGCGACTTCGTGCTGTCAGGCGGTGAGCTCGCCGCCATGGCCATCATCGATGCCTCGGTGCGCTTGCTGCCCGGCGTTCTCAACGACGATGAATCGGCGGTGCAGGACTCTTTCAATCCCGCCTTGTCCGGCCTGCTCGACAGCCCCCACTACACCCGTCCGGAAGTCCACGAAGGCGACACTGTGCCGGCGCAACTGTTGTCCGGTCATCACGCCAACATCGCCCGTTGGCGTCGCGAACAATCGCTGCGCCTGACCGCCCAGCGCCGTCCCGACCTGATCCTGCAGGCGCGCGCACAAGGCTGGCTTACTCCGGAAGACGAACGCTTCCTGCAAGCCCTGGCAAAGGCCGTCTAAGTCTCGAAGCGATCCTGGGCCAATCCCGCCGGATGTGATGCGGGACGATGCTCCGCTCGTCATGAGCCGCTTCGTGCGATGAGCCAATGCCCAAAACATGCCGGGCGACTCCCGGAAATCCTCGACAATTCACGCCCACCTTGGTGCCGGTCCGCCGGACATCGCGGAAAAGTCGCGCGGGGCTCCGGCCCCGCGCGATGCCTTGCCAGTATCAAGCCGCCAGTTTGCCGCGCTGCTCGCGCACCTTGTTCAGGGTTTCGGCGAACTGGCCCAGCCTGGCCTTTTCCTGCTCGACCACGGCCGCCGGTGCCCGTTCGACGAAGCTGGCATTGGACAGCTTCCCATTGGCCTTGGCGATTTCTCCTTCCAGCCGTGCGATTTCCTTGTCCAGCCGAGCCTGTTCCGCCGCCACGTCGATTTCGACGTGCAGCATCAAGCGTGCATCGCCGACTACCTGCACCGGCGCGCCGACATCCGGCAGCGTGTCCACCACGTCGACCTGCGTCAGGCGGGCCAAGGCCGCCAGATACGGCGCATTGCGCGCCAGCAGGTCTGCCGGGCCGTGCGCGATCAGCGGCACCTTCTGCGCCGGCGAAAGACTCATCTCGCCGCGCAGCGCACGCACCGCCTCGATCTGCGCCTTCAATTCCGCCACGTCGGATTCCGCCTGCCGATCCACCGCCGCCGGATTCGGCCGCGGATAAGGCTGCACGCTGACGCTGGCGGCCGTGCCGGCCTGCCGCTTGCCTGCCACCAGGGACACCTTTTGCCAGAGTTCTTCGGTGATGAACGGAATAATCGGATGCGCCAGGCGCAGCACGGCTTCCAGCACGCGGATCAGCGTGGCACGCGTGGCGGCCTGCTGCGCCGGCGTGCCGGTCTGCAGCTGCACCTTGGCCAGCTCCACATACCAGTCGCAATACTCGTCCCAGATAAAGCGGTACAGCGCGTTGGCGATATTGTCGAACCGGTAGTCGGCGAATCCGCGTGCCACCTCGGCTTCCAGTTCCTGCAACTGGCTCACGATCCAGCGATCCACGAAGCTCGATTCGCCGCCGGCCGCCTGCCCCGCGACATCATGGCCTTCGGTGTTCATCAGCACGAAGCGCGTGGCGTTCCACAGCTTGTTGCAGAAATTCCGATAACCCTCGCAACGCTTCAGGTCGAAGTTGATATTGCGTCCCAGCGTCGCGTAGGCCGCCATGGTAAAGCGCAGCGCATCGGCGCCGAACGCGGGAATGCCGTCCGGAAACTGCTTGCGAGTGGCCTTTTCGATGGCGCCAGCCTGCTTGGGATTCATCAGCCCGAAGGTGCGCTTGGCCACCAGCGTTTCCAGGTCGACGCCGTCGATCAGGTCCACCGGATCCAGCGTGTTGCCCTTGGACTTGCTCATTTTCTGGCCCTCCGCGTCGCGGATCAGGCCATGCACATACACGTGCTTGAAGGGAATATCGCCCGTCAGGTGCGTGGTCATCATGACCATGCGCGCGACCCAGAAGAAAATGATGTCGAAGCCCGTGACCAGCACACTGGACGGCAGATAGCGCGCCAGATCCTCGGTTTTGTCGGGCCAGCCCAGATCGGTGAAGGGCACCAGCGCCGACGAGAACCACGTATCCAGCACGTCGGCGTCCCGCTCCAGCGGACCTTCCACGCCTGCCGCGCGCGCCTGCTCCACGGCTTCTGCCTCGGTGTGGGCGACGAAAATGGTGCCGTCCTTGGCATACCAGGCGGGAATCTGATGGCCCCACCAGAGCTGCCGCGAAATGCACCAGTCCTGGATGTTGTTCAGCCACTGGTTGTAGATGGTGGTCCAGTTTTCCGGATAGAACGCGACACGGCCGTCCGCGACGACGTCCAGCGCCACCTGCGTAATGCTCTTGCCGGGATGCAGCGTACCTTCGGGCGCGGGCTTGCTCATCGCCACGAACCATTGGTCGGTCAGCATGGGTTCAAGCACTTCGCCAGTGCGGTCGCCCTTGGGCTGCATCATTTTGTGCTTGTCGACGCCGGCCAGGTAACCCTTGGCATCCAGCTCCGCCACCACCGCCTTGCGCGCCTCGTACCGTTCCAGTCCGCGGAATTGCTCGGGACCATTTTCATTGATGTGGGCGTCCGGCGTGAAAATGACGATCATCGGCAGGTTGTGCCGCAATGCGCATGCGTAGTCGTTGAAGTCATGCGCACCCGTGATCTTGACCACGCCCGTACCGAAATCCGGGTCGACGAAATCGTCCGCGATGATGGGAATGTTGCGGTCGCACAGCGGCAGTTCCACCAGCTTGCCGACCAGGTGCTTGTAGCGATCGTCGCCGGGGTGCACGCAAAGCGCGCCGTCGGCCA
>DATJHN010000121.1:0-6404 GCA_035493915.1 Bordetella sp. | reverse complement strand
GAAATCGTGCCATTCGACAGCGGCTGGTATGCGTCCTTGTAGATCTGGTCGAACACCGGCGACATCGTGTACGCGGTCAGGAACAGCGCAAGTCCCACCAGCACCAGATTCGGAGGCGTGGTCTGCGTGCCCAACGCGTTGCGCATCAGGCTCAGCACGATAATGATGCGGGTAAAGCCGGTCATCATCAGCAGCGCAGCCGGAATGAACGTCAGCGACGTCAGCATCAGCAGCGTCTGCACGCTCAACGAATAGGTCTCGCCGCCATTCGGGCCGGGCGTGGCGGTCAGCGCCGGCAGCGTGGCTTGCGCGGAAGCCGCCAAGGGCAGGCAGGCCAGGGCGAGCAGGGCAATACCGGTCAGAATGCTGCGCATGGCGCCTGTTTCGCCGGACCGTGCGCGGAAGAAACGTATCATGGCAAGACCATCTAGCCCCGGCGCAGCGCCTGGCCGAGTTTGCTGGCGAAGGAAGCATCCTCCGGCAGCGCGGATTGCATCGACTCGCTGCCGGTCAGCGGCGTGCTGGCGGCTTTCACGCGGCGGCGCGCCAGGAACGAAGTCACCAGGGCGCCGGGCGTCGAAGCCGGGGCGGCGGTTTCACCGACCGGCAACGTATGCAACAGATTCATCTGGCCCGCGGTCACGCCGACCAGCAGCCAGGCGTCGGCGACTTCCACCAGGACGATACGCTGGCGCGGACCCAGCGTCAGGCTATCGACTACGCGCATCGTGCCGCCCGCCGCGCGTCCAGCCAAACCCGCGCGGCGCGCGAGCCAGCCGCAGACCAGGATCGCCGCGATGACGGCAATCAGGCCCACGATGACACGAAAGGGGGCGGCGTCGGCCATGGCGGATTCAGCGGCGGCCGTTCAGGCGATTGATGCGTTCGGCGGGCGTGATGATGTCGGTCAGCCGGATGCCGTACTTGTCGTCCACGACCACCACTTCGCCCTGGGCGATCAGGTAACCGTTCACGAAGATATCCATCGGCTCGCCGGCCAGGCCGTCCAGCTCGACCACCGAACCCTGGCCCAGTTGCAGCAGGTTCTTGATGGTCAGGCGCGTGCGGCCCAGTTCCACCGTCAGCTGAACCGGCACGTCCATGATCAGGTCGATGTCGGTCGTCGATTTTTCGCTGGTACCCGACAGCGGCTTGAAGACCGAGCCACCCGCGGGTTTGGCCGCGGGCGCGGCGGGCGCCGACGATGCGGGGGCCGAGGCCGCCGCGGTCTGTTCGGCCAGGGCATCGGCCCAGTCGTCGGCCGGCTTCAGGCCGTCGGCCTGCGTCGGCGGCGCGGCGCGCGACTGTTCGGCCAGGGCGTCGGCCCAGTCGTCGCTGGCCGCGGCGGGCTTGTTTTGATCGGGCCGCTCGGCGTTCTGGTCAGTCATGGTCGGGGGCCTCGTTATCGGGATCCACAGGGGTAAGCAGTTTTTCTACGCGCAGGGCGTACTGGTTGTTGAACACGCCGAATCCGCATTCCATGATAGGCACGGCGTCGACCTGGGCGATGACGTTTTCCGGCACCTCGACCGGCAGCACGTCGCCGACCTTCATTTTCATCAGATCGCGGATCGACGACGGAATGCGAGCGAATTCACAAATCAGCTCCACGTCGGCGCTGCGGATCTGGCGCGACAGCTGGCGCGCCCAACGCTGGTCCACGGCTTCCAGCGTGGTTTCCTGCAGCGGGCGGGTCAGGATGTCCCGCACCGGTTCGATCATGGAGTAGGGCAGGCAGATATTAAGGTCGCCACCCGTCGCGCCGAACTCGATATGGAAAGGCGTTACCACGACCACTTCGTTCGAGCCGGTAATGCTGGCGAACTTGGTGTGCATTTCCGAACGCACGTACTCGAACTCGACCGGATAGACCGCTTCCCAGGACTTGCCGTAGCTTTCCAGCGTCAGGTTCAGCAGGCGCTGGATGATGCGCTGTTCGGTGGTGGTGAAATCGCGGCCTTCGACACGCGTGTGGTACCGGCCGTCGCCGCCGAACAGGCTGTCGATGACCAGGAACACCAGGTTGGGATCGTAGGTGAACAGGGCGGTGCCGCGCAGCGGCTTCATCTGCACCATGTTCAGATTGCTCGGCACGGGCAGATTGCGCTCGAAATCCGCGTACTTCAGGATGCGGATCGATCCGACGGTAATGTCGGCATTGCGGCGCATGAAGTTCAACAGCACGTTGCGCATGTGGCGCGCGAACCGTTCGTTGATCAGCTCCAGCGTCTGCATGCGGCGGCGCACGACCCGCTCGGGCGAGCTCAGATCGTAGGCGCGCACGCCTGCCTGGTTGTCCTGGCTGGCCTCTTTGCCGTCGCTTTCGCCGGTGACGCCCGCCAGCAGGGCGTCTACTTCGTCCTGCGATAGGAACGCCTCGTAAGCCATGCTTATTGCACCACGAATTCGGTGAACAGCACGTCGGTGACGTACTGTCCGTCGGGCAGCGGGGTGAAGGGCTTGTTGACCGTCTTCATCAGCGCGTTCGCCAGATCGACCTTGCCCTGCGGGCTCTGCACGCTTTCAGGCGTTTGCGCCGACAAAAGCATCAGCACGCGGCTGCGGACTTCCGGCATGTACTTTTCGATGCGCTGGCGCGACTGTTCGTCGGCCACGCGCAGCGTCATGGCGACATGCACGATGCGCTCGCGGTCGGCGCTTTGCAGCGTAACCGTGAACGGCGTGATCGGAACGAAGATGGGCGCCGGCACCGCTTGCGGGGTCTGGGGCGGCGCGACGAACGTCGTCGGCGTGGCGCCCACCACCGTCTGCTGCGGTTGCCCCACATTGATCTGCACGGCGGAGTTGGCCGCGCCGCGTTGCGATCTGGTCGTGATCATCCAGGTCGTTGCGACACTGGCCGCGGCGACGATCAGGAGAACCAGCAGGCCGATTATCGGGCGCAGGAATCTCGACGAACCGCTGTTGCGGATCGGCAGAGTGCTACGCGACGGCAGAGTGGGGGTTTTGGATGTCGCCATCTTTGATGGTGTTTGATTTGCCTGGGAAACGGATATCGATTATTCGATCGCATTTTGCCTGACTTGAGCAGGCAGGACGTACGGGAAAAACAGGGCGAAAACTGGGTATCTCCGCCTATTGCTCCGAACCCGTGCGCGGCCGTCTTGCGACGGCCGGCGGGCGGGACCGGGATGGATCGGTTTCATGCGAAGGTATCGACCTGGCCGGCATTGGCGCGGCGTGGCGTCGGAACGGCGATCTGCACCGTGTCGCCGGACGCATCGCCCTGCGACTGGGCGGTTTGCGCGCCTCCCTGGCCCGAGCGGTCGCCGCCCTGGTTCATGCCGCCGAAGCCGGCTTGCGCGCCATGATCGCTGACATTGGCCTGGCCCAGCGAAATACCGGCCTGCGCCAGGCTCTGCTGCAGCTGCGGCAGGGCGGATTCGACCGCCTGCCGTACCGCGGCATGCGCCGACACGAAAGAAGCCTCGGCCACGCCATCACTCAATTTGATGGTGACGCGCAATGGTCCCAGGTCGGGCGGATCCAGGCGCAATTCCGCGGTGTGCGTATCGTTGCCGGCCCGGTGCGTCATCAGTACCAGCTGACCGCCCAGTTCCGTGCCCCATTGCGCCTGTCCTACCGGCGTTTGCACGGCAAGGGGCGTGGGGGTGCTGGTGTTCGCCGGGACGGGGGGAGCCTGCCAGGCGCTCGCCAGGGCTTGCGTCATGTCGGCCTGCGATGCGTGGGCGGCTCCGCTCGGCGCGTTGGCAGCCGCGTTCGTCATGCCGTCCTTGTCCGCGCCGCCTGCCTTGGCGACCGCGTCGGTGCGCGAGGCATCGCCCTGGCCGCGTGCGTCCGCGTCGGCGCCGCGGGCATCCCGGGCCACCGCGGCAACGGCATCGGCGGATTGGCCGGCGGCACGCGGATCCTGGCCTTGCGGGGCGGGCTCATGCGCCGCGCCCGACACGCGCGAGGTTTTCGGGCCGGTGGCGTCCGCGGTCTTCGCGTTGGCGTCCAGGACCGTGGCGGCGGGCAGGTTGGCGGCAGCGCTGCCAGCTGCCGCATTCGCGACCGTGGTTGCCGCAGGGGTGGCCTGGCCATTCGCCGGCGTGGCGGCGGTGGGCAGCGGCTGCGCGGCGGAGGCTGCATCGGCCGCCGCGGCGGCGGCCGCATCGGCAGAGCCCAGGGGGGCCGGAAGGTTCGTACCGGCGCTGGCGGTAATGGCGCCGGCGGCGCCCGTCGCATCCGCGCCAGCCGCCGTCGCGTTCTGTCCATTCGCGGCGGTTTGGGCCGCGTTGGCCGGCGTGGCTTGCAACTGCATGGCCATGGCCGCCATGGCCAGGGCCTGTTGCGCCAGCGTCGGCGCGGCGTCGGCCGCGGCATCCGCGCCTGCCTTGTCGTCGTCCTTCTGGCCTGCCTCGGCGGTGGCACCGTCCTTGGCGGAAGGCGCCGCGTGCTGCGGATCGTTAGCCGACGCATCCGCCGGCGCGGGCTTGCCATCGGCCGGCGTGGCCGCCGCGGCATCCTGGCCCGCGCGCTGGCGCGCCATGACGTCGGAAAAGCTCTGGGTGTCGCTGTCGTCGCGCGACCCGCGCGCATCCGACGCCGAGCCGCCGGATGGCGGGGCGGAGGGCGCGGGCGAGGCAACAGCCAGCATGGTGAGCGGGGAGGTCATGGTCGGCTTCCTCTATTCAATGCAGTCCCGCATCGCCACGGACCAGGCGCGCGGAGTACTCATCATTCAGGCGTTGTTCGCGGCGCGCATCCTCGCGCGCCTGCACTTGCTGCTGCCGCTGCGCCAGGGCATCGAAGGAATTCAGCTTGCGGCGCTCCTCGCGCCAGTGCTCCTTGCCTTCCTCCAGATGCGTGGCGGCCTGTTCCAGGACCGCCCGCTGCTGGTCGATCGCATCGTCCAGCGTGGCGATAAAGCGCTGGTAGTTGTGGCAATCCGCCGCGGACATCCCGGTCATCATGGCGTTCTGCAGGCGCTGCAGGTAATCGGCGCGATAGTCGTTCAGCATGCTCAATTGCTGTTCGGCATTATTGCGCGCGACGTGCAGGCCACCCAGCCGCTTGGCGGCCTCGTCCGTGTGATCCTTGGCCAGCGAAATCAGCGTATCGAGGGGAAGTTGGCTAGGCATGCGGTTCACCTGTCTGGAGCGTGAATTGCAATTGGGCAACGGCGGTGGAGTAGTCCACTTTTTCGCCGACGTTCTGTTGCAGGAATGCTTCCAGCCGGGGATAGCGCGCGATGGCGTCGTCCAGGGCAAGGTCGTGGCCGGGGGCGTAGGCGCCCACGGCGATCAGGTCGCGGTTGCGCTGGTAGCGCGAAACGACCTGCTTGAAGCGCCGCACCACCGCGAACTGCTCGGTCGTGATCAGCGAAGTCATGGCACGCGAGATCGATGCCTCGATGTCGATGGCCGGGTAATGGCCGGCTTCCGCCAGGTGGCGCGACAGCACGATGTGGCCGTCCAGGATCGCCCGCGCGGCATCCGCAATGGGATCCTGCTGGTCGTCGCCTTCCGCCAATACCGTATAAAAGCCTGTGATCGATCCGGCCTTGCCGTTCGCGCCCTGCGCGCCGTTGCCGGCGCGTTCGACCAGTGCCGGCAGGCGTGCGAACACGGATGGCGGATAACCCTTGGTGGCGGGCGGTTCGCCGATCGCCAGCGCGATTTCGCGCTGCGCCATGGCATAGCGGGTCAGCGAGTCCATGATCAACAGCACGTCCAGGCCCTGGTCACGAAAATGCTCGGCGATACGGGTCGCATAGGCCGCGCCTTGCAGGCGCAGCAGGGGCGACACGTCGGCCGGCGCGGCGACCACCACGGAACGGGCCAGGCCTTCCGGTCCCAGGTTGAGCTCGATGAATTCCTTGACTTCGCGGCCGCGTTCGCCAATCAGGCCAACTACGATGACGTCGGCCTTGGTGTAGCGCGCCATCATGCCCAGCAGTACGCTCTTGCCGACGCCGGAACCGGCGAACAGGCCCATGCGTTGGCCGCGGCCCACCGTCAGCAGGCCGTTGATGGCGCGCACGCCCACGTCCAGCACGCTATTAATGGGAGCGCGCGACAAGGGGTTGATGGGTATGGCGGACAAGGGCGCCTGGTCGGCGCCGACCAGCGGCCCCAGATCGTCCAGCGGCCGGCCGCCGCCGTCCAGCACGCGGCCCAGCAAGGCATTGCCGACGGGCAGGTGGCGGCCCAGCGCGGGCTTGGCATTGCCGTTCAGGATCGCCTTGCGGGGCAGGGGAATCTGCCGTTGCAGCGGGGGCTCCCCAGGCACGACGCGCGCGCCCGGCGGCAGGCCCGAGATGTCCGACTGCGGCATCAGGTAAAGCGTATGGCCGTCGAAGCCGACTACCTCGGCATCGGCCCAATGGTCATGGCCCGGCGCGATCTCGATGCGGCAAACGGCGCCTACCGGCAGGCGCA
>DATJHN010000120.1:0-10838 GCA_035493915.1 Bordetella sp. | reverse complement strand
AATGGGCCTGCTGATGCGGCAGGCGGCAGAGCAGGGCCTTAAGGCGCGCTTCATGGGTCCGGAAGGCGCGGGCAATCCCGATATCAACGCGATCGCCGGGCCGGCCGTGGAAGGCATGCTGCTGACGCTGCCGGCGGATTTTTCGCAGGATCCCAAGAACGCGGACTTGGTCAAGGCCTTCAAGGACAAGCAGCGCAATCCGTCGGGCGCCTTCCAGCTGACGGCCTATACGGCCACGATGGCCATCGTCGACGGCATCAAGGGAGCGGGTACGGTGGATCCCACCAAGGTGGCGGCATGGCTGCACAAAAACAGTATTGATTCGCCTATTGGTAAGGTATCGTGGAATTCGCAAGGCGACTTGACCAGTTTTGCCTTCAAAGTGTACGAGTGGCACAGGGACGGTTCGCACACGCCGGTCCAATAGACCGCGCCCGCGCGGCATGGGACACCCCGGACGGGTTCCATGTCGCGCCGACTCCGTCGGCCCGCCGCCTTCTCCGGGGGGCGGCTAACAGGAGGCTTCATCGATGAGCAGTGGCGACGCAGTACCCCCTACCGTCCGGCCCGACTTCATGCCGTACGAAGCATTCGACACTGCCCAGGCAGCGGTTGAACGCCTGACCGAAATCTACGACCGTAATACCGCGTATCTGCGTGCCGGCCTGCAGCGCGTTACGCGCGGCGATGACATGCAGGGCGTCCGGGTGCGGGCCTGCTATCCCTGCCTGCGCATCGCGGTCCATACCTACGACCCTGTCGATTCCCGCTTGTCGTACGGCCACGTGGCCGAACCGGGCGTCTACCAGACGACCATCACCCAGCCCGGGCTGTTCAAGGATTATCTGACCGAGCAGATCGGCCACTTGCTGCAGAATCACAAGGTGCCGGTGGAAGTGGGCGAATCGAACGTGCCAATCCCGCTGCATTTCGCCTTTCCGGAAGGCGCCTATGTAGAGGGCGAACACCTGGAAGCGCTGAAGCGGCCGCTGCGCGATATCTTCGACGTGCCGGACCTGGCGATCACCGATGACGCCATCGTCAACGGTACCTGGCACGGCCGCGACAACGAGCCGCGTCCGCTGGGGCCCTTTACCGCGCCGCGCGTGGACTATTCGCTGCATCGGCTGCAGCACTACACGGCCACCGCGCCGGCGCACTTCCAGAATTACGTCCTGTTCACCAATTACCAGTTCTACGTGGATGAGTTCTGCGCCCGCGCGCGCGCCATGCTGGCGGCCGGCGAAGGCGATTACGAGGCGCTGATCGAACCCGGCAATCGCATCATGCGGCGCGGCGACCCGATCTCCGCAGACCCCGCCTTGGGGCGCCTGCCACAGATGCCCGCCTACCACCTGACGCGCGCCGATCATTCCGGCATCACGCTGGTCAACATCGGGGTAGGGCCTTCGAATGCCAAGACGATAACCGACCATATCGCCGTGCTGCGGCCGCATGCCTGGCTGATGCTGGGGCATTGCGCGGGCCTGCGCACCTCGCAGCGCCTGGGCGACTACGTGCTGGCGCACGGCTATGTGCGCGATGACCATGTGCTGGATGCCGATCTGCCCACATGGGTGCCGGTGCCGCCGCTGGCCGAAGTCCAGGTGGCGCTGGAACAGGCCGTGGAAGAAGTCGCCGGCCTGTCGGGATGGGATCTCAAGCGCATCATGCGAACAGGCACCGTGGCCACCATCGACAACCGCAACTGGGAGCTGCGCGACCATACCGAACCGGTCCAGCGTTTCGCGCAGTCGCGCGCCATCGCCCTGGACATGGAGTCGGCCACCATCGCCGCCAACGGCTTCCGCTTCCGGGTTCCCTACGGTACCTTGCTGTGTGTGTCGGACAAGCCGCTGCACGGCGAATTGAAGCTGCCCGGCATGGCCACGGCGTTTTATCGACGGCAGGTGGGACAGCATCTGGAAATCGGCATCCGCGCGCTGGAACGCCTGCGCGAAATGCCTCCTGAACGCCTGCATTCGCGCAAGCTGCGCAGCTTTATGGAAACGGCATTCCAGTAATCCGCGGCAAGGACGGAGTTTTCCCGCAAGCGCTATCCCCAAGCGGCCCGGTGGTGCCTCAGGCGGGTGTCGTCGTATGCGGTTTTGTCCGTTGCGCGGCGCTCGGGACGGGATTCAGCCGGCGTCGATCATGCACCGGTCGGCGCCGGCTTCCAGTCGCAGGGATGTGCCGGCCGGCAGGGCGGCCAGCGCCTGCCACACGGTATCGTCCACCGCCGCGATCGGCACATCGATGCCATACAGTTCGGATGCCACGATGCAGCCCAGGGCCACGATCAGGTCGCGTTCCCGCATGACAATGGCGGTGGGGCCCGTGCCGTTGCGGATGGCCTCGGCCAATACGCTGCTGCTGGAACTGGATCCCTTGGCGCGCGCCATCAGCAGAACCCTGCCGCGCAGGCCCGCGCCATATTGCGGATGACGCTGTTCGATGATCGTGCCGGCCTGCGCATCGTAGCCGCCCCAGAAACTGAGCGGCTCCCGCAGCAACAGCAGGTCGCCCGCGCCCCGGCCTGGAACGACGGTTTCTCCGGAATGACGCGTGGCGCCGGCGGATGGGGCGGGGACAGCATCAGGCTTCATCGAAACACACCTTCCCTTGCATGGCCGAACGTACACATTCGCGCAGGCTGCCGTAGGCCACCTGTACGCCGATATTGGCGGGCGCATAATGCGCCCACTTGCCGGAATTGGTCATCACCAGGCCGCGTGTCTGGCGCATGATGGGTGTGATGTAGGTACAGGTGTCGGTGACGAACTGAACGCCCGCGGCGCGCAGGCGTTCGGCCTGGCCCGAGGCATCAAGCTCCCACAGGATATAGCGGCTGGTATTCACGTAGAAATCCACCGCGCAGCGCTGTCCGGCCGCGGCCAGCAGGCTTTCCAGGGCGGCGCATTCGGCCAGCGAGAAGTGCGGCGTGCCCACGCTGACCGCGGCCAGCGGCGCGCCGGCGGGAGCCTGGTTCAAGGTGGCGCGCACCGCGCGCAGATCGGCGCGGGTCACGGGAATGATCCCGCTGGCCGCGTCCGGCGCCGGACGTCCGCCCAGGGCGGCCTCCAGCGTGGGTGCCTCGGGCGTGATGCCCACCGCATGGAACAGGGCGATGGCGCCGCTGGACGCCGCAGCGGCGCCCAGGGCCTTTAGTTCGTCTTCCGTCGTGTCCGCGGGCAGTCCGGTAATGGCGGGGATCGCGCCGCCGGCGCGTCGGCCGACCAGCAGGCCCAGTGCGGCATACCAGATGTCGCGGCTGGCCGGATCGCGCGGGAAGCCGTCGTCCAGCGCGAAGACGACGCCGGCGTGGCGGTTCTCCGGCAGATGCAGGCCGCAGCGCGGTGCCCGGCCCGTCAGCGCGGCGCACAGGTCCATGAAGTCGCCGTAGCGGTTGGTGCGCGCGCCCAGCACCGAATTGGCGAAAACGATGGCGTTGGATTCGGCCCAGGCGATCTGCTGGCCCAGATGCGGCCGCCGCTTGAGCTGATAGGGCGCGCAGGTAAAGGTGGATTCGCAGCCCAGCTCGATATGGGCCTGCATCAGGCGGGTGCCCGCATTGCGCAGCGCATCGTCGCCGCGGAACAGTTCGGGATGGATAAGGTCCATGGAGCCGACGTTCAGCGTGGTGGGCACGACGACCTTGCCGCCGCCATGCACCAGCCGTTCGACGAAATCCAGGCTGGCCTGCCCGTGATAAAGGCAGCCGTCGATGTGCGCGCTTTCGATATCGATAAGGCTGTCGGCGCCCATGACGGCGGCGGAACGGACCAGCACGCGCATGGCGAGCGCCGCGGCTTCCCCGCGTTCACCCCCGAGCAGGGCCTGGTCGTAGTCTGAAAGCGCGATCACGGGGAAGGATTCCTTGCGGGCGGCAAAGAAGGCAATTGTAGTCCGGTGGCCGGCGGCCTATCCCCGTGACGCCAATCTGGTGCCGGTCGCCGACGGCGAAAAAGTGCGTTGTTCCCTGCAAGCCGCTGCCCGGCCCAGGGCCCGATATTCTCTGCTCGTCCGGCGGCCCCTCGATTCCATATTCCGTGCTTGCCGGAGCGGGGCGACCCGCGTAACGTGAGACGCAAGCGCCGCGGCGGATGGACGATATCCGTGCGCCGCCGCGTCTCAAAAATGCGGAGAACGCGCATAAGGTACGGCCGCTCAAAATGCGGCGGAACCCGTCAGGCGCAGCGCTTCACAACAAAGGAGACATCCGCCATGCATGCCTTTGCTTTTCATGCCGCAAAATCCGTGATTGTGGCGCCGGGCGCGGCCGGCCAACTGGCGGAACATGTGACGCGCCTGGGAGCGCGGTCGGTGCTGCTGGTCACCGACCCCGGCGTCGCGCGCGCGGGGCTGGTGGATCCCGTGCTGGAAGCGATGCGCGCCGCCGGCCTGGCCGTATCCTGCTTTGCCGACGTGGAGCCCGAGCCGCCGGTGGATGCCGTGCTGCGCGCGGCCGCACAGGCACGCGCCTGCAAGGCCGAATGCGTGGTCGGCTTCGGCGGAGGCAGTTCGCTGGATGCCGCGAAACTGGCCGCCTTGCTCGCGGCCGGCGATACCCGTCTGGAAGACGTCTATGGCGTGGACAAGGTGCGTGGTGCGCGCCTGCCGCTGATACTCGTGCCCACGACCGCCGGGACCGGGTCGGAGGTAACGCCGATCGCCATCGTGACCACCGGCGAAAACATGAAGCAGGGCGTGGTTTCGCCGGTCCTGCTGCCGGACGTGGCGCTGCTGGACGCCGACCTGACGCTGGGCCTGCCGGCGCAGGTTACCGCGGCGACTGGCATCGATGCGATGGTGCACGCCATCGAAGCCTATACCAGCAAACGCCTGAAGAATCCGCTGTCCGACAGCCTGGCGCGCGAAGCGCTGCGGCTACTGCTGCATAACATCCGGCGCGTCTGCCATACGCCGTCCGATCGCGAGGCGCGGCAGGCCATGCTGATGGGCGCGTGCATGGCGGGGATGGCATTCGCGAATGCGCCCGTGGCGGCCGTGCATGCGCTGGCGTATCCGATAGGGGCGCGTTTCCATGTGCCGCACGGTTTATCCAATTCGCTGGTGCTGGGGCCGGTGCTGCGCTTCAACCTGCCCGCGGCGCTGCCCTTGTACGCCGAACTGGCGGAACAGGTGATGCCCCACGCCGCGGGTTCGCCGGAGGCGCGGGCGGCCGCGCTGATCGATACCCTGGAAGCCTTGCCGGCCGATCTGGGTTTGCCCGCCCGGCTCGGCGATGTGGGCATCGCCGCGGGCGACATCGACGTCCTGGCCGACGATGCCATGCGGCAGACGCGCCTGCTGATCAACAACCCCAGGGAGCTGTCGCGCGAGGACGCGGCGGGCTTGTATCGCCAGGCGCTTTGACGCGCACCGGCAAGTATCCGCGTTTCCGGATTCGGAATATCGCCTATAAAGCTTTGTACGAAGAGGTGCGGCGCGCCGCATCCTGATCGACATTTTTTCGTAGCCGTTGAAGGAGCGCATCATGTCTGTCCAAGTCCGCACCCCGCTTGCCGAGCGCCTGGGACTGTCCACCCCCATCATCCAGGCGCCCATGGCGGGCGTCACCACGCCCGCGCTGGCCGCTGGTTCCGCCAACGCCGGGGCCCTGGGATTCCTGGGCGTGGGCGCGATGACGGCGCAGGCGGCGCGCAAGGCCATTGCCGATACACGCGCCTTGACGCAGCGGCCCTTCGGCGTGAATGTGTTTTGCCATCGCCCGGCCGTCGCGAACGCGGCGGTTCAGGCCGCGTGGCTGTCCTATCTGGCGCCGGTGTTCCGCGAGTTCGGTGCCGAACCGCCGGCAACGATAGGCGAGATCTACACCAGTTTCGTCCAGGACGACGCGATGCTGCAGGTCTTCCTGGACGAAAGGCCGGCTGTGGTGAGCTTTCATTTCGGTCTGCCGGACGAGTCGCGCATCCGCGCGCTACGCGATGCCGGGATCTTCCTGATGGGCTGCGCCACCAGCGTGGACGAAGCGCTGCGCATCCAGCAGGCCGGCATCGATGCGGTGGTGGCACAGGGCTACGAAGCCGGCGGCCACCGCGGCGTGTTCGATCCGCGCGCCCGGGATGAACGCCTGGGCACGCTGGCGCTGACGCGGCTGCTGGTGCGGCGCCTGGAGGTGCCGGTGGTGGCGGCCGGCGGCATCATGGACGGCGCGGGCATCGCCGCGGCCCTGGCGCTGGGCGCGCAGGCCGCACAGTTGGGCACGGCGTTCGTGTCCTGCCCTGAATCGGCCGCGGATACGGCATTCCGCGCCGCGCTGGCGGATCCCAAGGCCGTTACGGCCATGACCGATGCGATATCCGGGCGCCGCGCCCGCGGCCTGTATAACCGCCTGATGCGCCTGGGCGAGGCCCACGACAGCCCCGCGGTGCCGGACTATCCCATCGCCTACGATGCCGGCAAGGCGCTGAACGCGGCGGCCAAGGCACGCGGCAACAGCGACTTCGCCGCGCAATGGGCCGGCCAGGGGGCAGGGCTGTCGCGCGCACTGCCGGCCGGTGAACTGGTGGCCGCGCTGAGCGCCGAGCTGGAGCAATCGCTGCACGGCTTGCGCGGCCTGGCGGGATAAAGGGCTGGTGTAATGCCACGCATGGCGCCCATGCGCGGTTCATGGCCCTGGCGCCTCACGTACAGGAATGGGGCATCACCCTGGCGACCCCGGCCTGTATGTACACGACGAATTGAGCGCGGACTCGCTCCGCCGGGGTGACCCGTGGGCTTAATCGCCGCCGGTATCCCGGTCGAAGTGCGCCAGCAGGTCGCGCAGCAGCGGACCGATGGCGCGCAGTTCCTCGAAATGGGTGGCGGACAGGGCATCCAGTTTGTCCTGGGCCGCGCGCGTCAGGCCGACATGCACTTTGCGCCGGTCGGCCGCGTCGATACGGCGTTCGACCAGGTCCATGCGTTCCAGCCGGTTCACCAGCTCCCCGGCGCTGTGCGGCCGCAGCAGCAGCCAGTCGGCGATTTCACCCACCGTCATGGTTTCTTCCGGCGCCGCCTTGATGGCCAGCAAGGCCTGATGCTGCTGCGGCGTCAGGCCGCGTTCCGCGGCCGCGGTTTCGCTGAAGGCGGTGAACTGGCGCAGAGCGAAACGCAATCGCGCCAGGGCGACGAAATCGGCCTCCCGTAGCGGGCGGGATGTTGCGGCATCGGAACGGCGGCGCGATGGCTGCGCCGGGCTGGGGTCGGGGGAACGCGGCATGCCGCCAATGGTACAGCGGGATCAGGCGGCCTTGATCTGGCGGTCGCCTTCGGTGCCCTGTAGATTGTCCATCGCTGCCTGCACGCCGCTGGCGTCCAGCGCGATACCCGCCAGCTTCAGGCCCATTTCGCAGCCCGCCAGCGTCGCCATCAAGGTCAGATCGTTGCAGTCGCCCAGATGGCCGATGCGGAACATGGTGCCCTTGACCTTGCCTAGGCCGGTGCCGAGCGACATATTGAAGCGCTCGTAGATCAGCTGGCGGACGGCATCGGCATCCACGCCCCGGGGCATTACCACGCCGGTCAGTACGGGGGAATAGCGTTCCGGCTCGACGCACTGGATTTCCAGTCCCCATGCATTTACCGCGGCGCGGCAGGCGCGCGCCAGCCTGCGGTGGCGCGCGAAGACGGCGTCCAGGCCTTCGTCCTGGATCATGTCCAGTGCTTCATGCAGCCCGTACAGCAGATTGGTTCCCGGTGTGTAGGGCCAGTAGCCGTTGCCGTTGGTTTCCAGGATATCCGCCCAGCGCCAGTAGCTGCGCGGCAGGCCTGCGCGCCGGCTGGCTTCGATGGCCTTGGGCGAAAGCGCGTTGAAGCCCAGGCCGGGCGGCAGCATCAGGCCTTTCTGCGATCCGGCGATGGATACGTCGACGCCCCATTCGTCGTGGCGATAGTCGGTGCACGCCAGCCCGGATATCGTGTCGACCAGCAGCAAGGCCGGATGGCCGGCGGCGTCGATGGCGCGCCGCACCGCGGCGATGTCGGATGTCACGCCGGTGGACGTTTCGTTGTGGACCACGCAAACCGCCTGGATTTCATGGGCCGTATCGGCGCGCAGGCGTTCTTCGATCATGAGCGGCTGTACGCCGCGGCGCCAGCCCTGCGCGTCCGGCAGGCCCAGGAACTCCGTTTTCAGGCCCAGCCCATCGGCCATTTTTTTCCACATGCCCGCGAAGTGGCCGGTTTCGAACATCAGGACATGTCCACCGGGCGCGATGGTGTTGGACAACGCGGCTTCCCATGCGCCGGTGCCGGATGACGGATAGATCACGACGGGGTGCCGCGTCTTGAAGACCTGCTTCATGCCGTCCAGCACGGCCAGGCCAAGCGCTCCGAATTCCGGACCGCGGTGATCGATGGTGGGATAGCTCATGGCCCGCAGCACGCGGTCGGGTACCGGGCTGGGGCCGGGTATCTGCAGGAAATGGCGGCCGGCGGGGTGGAAGTCGAGTCGCAGCATGGTGATCCCGCTCCTGGCGCTTTCAATTTTGAATGCAAAGCACGATAGCAGCGGCATGTCGCGGCGGGAAGCGGGCTTTCCCCTTGGGCGCTTAGTGGATTACCCGGGCTCGCCCAAATTTATGTCCAACATTCCACGCGTCGAATTTCCGTCGAATTTCCGCCGGAATCTGTCTCCGTCATAAGGAGCGATCGCCCGGAAAGCCTTGTGTAGCAAGGCTTTGCAGTCCATGTGCAAAAAAAGCTGTTGCCGTGACGCGACGGCCAACCGATAGGATAGTTGTCATATATGTGGAAACACCGTCAAAATAATGTCAAACACATTACAAGACCCTATCTATGAGCACGCTTCACTTGGAAAGCGCAGTGAAAGCGCCGCCCTCGCGGGATGCGGTGTTGATGTTGTCAGAAAAAGTAGGTGCCGGTCACGATCGCGAGGTCTGGCGCCACCCGCTCAGCAAGGCCTTGGGTATCAAGGTCGCGAAGCCCGAGCACGAGCGCGCGCAGAACGACATCGATTTCCACTACGGCACCCATCTGGCGCGGCTGGGAATTTCCGGCCCGCATCTGCCGCGCGTACATGGCTGGGTCCAGACCAACCTGGGCCGCGGCCTGGTCGTCGATCTGGTCCAGCAGCCGGACGGCACGCCCTGTCCGACCTTGCCGCAAGCTCTGCGCAGCGGAACGATCAGCGAGATGGAAGCCGTGGGCATGGTGTACGAAGCCTGCGAATGGCTGTCGCGCACCGGAGTCATGCTGGCGGACTACGGCATAGAAAACTTTCTGGTGCGGGATTCGCTGAAGGCGGGTACCTCGTACCTGGTCTTTGTCGACGGCCTGGGTACCCGGCACTTCGATTTCAAGTACTGGGCGCGCTGCACGTTCACGTCTCTGGAGCGTTGGACCGCACGCCAGAAAGCTTACTCGTTTCGCAATACGACGCTGCGCCTGTTGCGCGATCACTCAAGCAAGCTCTGGGTTCCCAAGAAACAAGCCTACATGCAGGCCCGATAGTTCGGGACTGGCGCCCGTGTAGCAGAACAGGGTCGACGGCAGCCAGCCGCGCCGTACCTGATCCAGGTACATCTCGTACATGGCCGCGATCGCGGCCTGCGTCATTTCCTGCTTGCGTTCATGGATGATCGTCGACGGACACGATGCGACGATCAGGCGCTGCGGGCGCGGCGCCAGCGCGCTGCACACGCCATAGGCGGCGATGCGGCGAAATGGCTGGTCGCTGTCGCGGCGCACATTGCGGACGAAGTAATCGTAGAAATAGCGGTCGAGCACGAGCGGCCGGCGCCAGCCGGTGACTATGCGCGACAGCGAGAAGTACGTCCATGCCACCGGCAGTATCAGCCACAGTCGTTTTTCATCGCGCACGTTGCGCGGCTCCTTGCCCCAGTAGAACAGCGGCCTGCGGAAGAAACGCTTGAATCGCTGGAAGCGGAATGCCTTGCCTTGCGGACCAGACTTGAAATCATCGATCAATGCGCTTTTGCCGCTGCCATCCGGGCCGACCACCGCGGTGGTGCGCCACGATGGCCAGTGCAGCGCGCGGCGCAAGCGCCATCCCAGGCGCTTGAGGGCGATGGTGGCAGGCGATATGACGGGGATGCCGCGTTCGCGCAGGAACGCGGCGGCGATGCCCCGCGCGGCGTCCAGGCCCAGCGTACCCGCGCGCAATCCGGTCAGCGCGTCGCGCAGTTCATGGACATGCCCGACGCGGTTCGCGAAGTAGTCCAGGCGCTCCTGCACCAGCGGCAGGCGCAGATCCTTGTTCTTGTGATGCAGGTGCAGCAGGAACAGCGCGGCCAGCAGGGCTCTCTGGTCTTCGGCACCCAGCTCCTCGTAGGCCGAGTAGGCGACGCCCGCGCGTGTCAGGTGGCCGCCGCCATCGCGCAGGCGCAGTTCCGCATGGACCCACAGTTCGATCATTACGCGCCGCCCACGCTCATCCAGCAGTTCGATTTGCCGCTTGAAAGGTGAGGACTGGCGCAGGATGAAGCTGACGCCTTCGGTCTGGCAAGCCACGAACACCGTGCGCAGGATGTCGGCGAAGCGCTCGCCGTCGATCAGGAAATCGAAGTCGCCCTGGAAGATGCCATCGCCTTCCGTATCGCGCGGCCGCAGCATTACCCACGGGATGCGGCCGCTTTCGCCTAGCTCCATCAATAGGCGCAGGACCCGCGCGCAACCGGTCGAATTCAGAAAGGAAGTAGAACCCATTGATATCTGTCAGCGTCTTTCCCAGGTGCAGGAGCGCAGACGTGCAAAAATCCCGGGCTGCGGCATGCGACCGTGTGAACGGCGAACCGCCGGTTTTTATACGATGGGCCGCAGGATAGGCGTGCAACCTTAACGGCAAATTAATC
>DATJHN010000119.1:0-2668 GCA_035493915.1 Bordetella sp. | reverse complement strand
TAGATCGCCGCGCGGCCGTTGCCCATTCTTCCCTTGAAGTTGCGGTTGGCGCTGGACACCACATTCTGGCCATCGGCGGGTACGGTGCCGCAGGTGCCGCAACAGGAGCCGCAGCCGGGCGGCTGCACCTGCGCGCCCAGCGCCTGGAAAGCCGCCAGCATGCCGTTGCGCTCCAGTTCTTCCTGGATCGCGCGCGACGCCGGCGTCACGATGACGCGCACGCCCTGCGCGATGCCGCCGCCTGCCTGGATCGCCTCCAGCGCTTCGGCATAGTCCTTGACGCGTCCACCCGTGCATGTGCCCAGGTACACCATATCGACGCGCGTGGCCGGCGCCGCGGCGGCATCGACAACATTGTCGACCCGATGGGGCAGGGCAATCTGCGGCTGTATGCGCGACAAGTCGAGATCGACCGTGCGTGTGTAGCAAGCATCGGCGTCGGCGTGGACCGGATCGTGGCGCGGCAGATCCATGCCATTCGCGCCGCGTTCTTCCAGCCAGCGCGCGGTGGTCGCGTCGTGGGGAAAAATCCCCGCCTTGGCGCCGACTTCCACCGACATATTCGACAGCACGATGCGATCGTCCATATCCAGCGCGGCAACGCCCGGGCCGCCGAATTCCAGTACCTGATAGGCCGCGCCGTCCGCGCCCAATTGGCGCGCCAGCGTCAACGCCGCGTCCTTCGCGGATACCCCGCGCGGCAACGCGCCGGTCAGCACGACCCGTATGCTGGCCGGAACCTTCAACCAGATCTGCCCGCACAGCAGGACGCCCGCCAGGTCGGACGAGCCTATGCCCGTGGCGAAGGCATTGACCGCGCCATACGACGTACTATGCGAATCCGCGCCGACGAGCAGCGCGCCGGGGCGGGCCACGCCCTGTTCCAGGATCAGTTGATGGCCGATGCCTTCGCCGATGTCGTAGATGCGTATGCCGTGCCGCTGTCCATAAACGCGGGCGCGTTCCTGCAAGGCCAGCGCCTTGTCGCCGGATACCGCGCCGTAGTGGTCCAGGGCGAAGATCATCCGCTCGGGCCGGTAAGGCGCCGCGTCGGGGCGCATGTCGTGCAGGTAGTCCAGCGCCATGGGAATGGAGCCGTCCGTGCCCATGGCCAGATCCGGCTCGCAGATCGCCAGTTCGCCTACCCGCACCGGCTTGCCGGCGGCGCGTCCCAGGATTTTTTCGGCGATGGTGCGGCCCGCCATCATGGTCTCCCGGCCCCGTCGCGAAACGGAGCGTTTGTTTTCATCGAGCTGAATTGCGGGCAGTATGGTGCCGCCCGAAACAAATAAAAAGCGATTTAATATCGCCGTGATACCGGAATTATTTTCAAGCGCATGAGAAAAGGCATACCCAATCTGAGCGCCCTGCAAGCTTTCGAGGCCACGGCGCGGCTAGGCACGTTTTCGCGCGCGGCCGAAGAGCTTTCCCTGACGCACAGCGCCGTCTACCGGCAGGTCGCCAGCCTGGAGGCTCGCCTGGGCGTGCAACTGTTCACGCGCGTGCGGCGCCGCATTGCCCTGACCGATCATGGCGCGGAGTATGCCGGCCGGATCCGCCACCACCTGGACCAGAGTGAAAAGGATACCTTCGGCCTGGTCAGCCGTACAGGCATGGGCCGCAGCCTGCATATCGCCGTGGTGCCGACCCTGGCGACCACCTGGCTGATTCCGCGCCTGGCCGATTTCAACCGGCTGCACCCCGATATCACCGTCAGCCTGTCGGTGCGCACCCTGCCTTTCCAGTTCAAGGACCAGCCCTTCGACGGCGCGCTGTATCACGGCGATCACGTCTGGCCGGGCACGCGGGGCGTGCTGCTGTTCCGGGAACGCGAACTGATACCGGTCTGCGCGCCGGCCCTTGCGCAGGCCAGCGGGGAACAGGGCGGCACCCCCTTGGCCGGTATGCCGCATCTGCATTTGAATTCGCGGCCGGATGCCTGGCGCCTGTGGTATGCCGAAAATCAATTGCCGTTCGGTCCGCAGGCGGCGGGCGGTCCGCGCTACGAGCTGTTTTCCATGGTGCTGGCGGCGGCCCAGGCCGGGCTGGGCGTGGGGCTGGTGCCGCGCTTTCTGGCGCAAGAGCCGCTGGACGCCGGGTTGGTGGTCATGCCCACGCCGGCGGTGCTGCCGGTACCCCATGGCTACTATTTCAGTTATCCCGACCGCGGCCACCGCACCGACGCGCCGCGTATATTCCAGGGATGGCTGCAAGGGATGGCCGGGATTTGAAAGAAACCAGTAAGAGAACCGCGCTGCGCAGTAAGAGAAACGCACGGCGCCCCCCATGCAAGGCAATACCTTGTTTTGGCTTGCATTCAAACGGTGTTGAATTAATGTCTATTGTCGGTTTGGCCGTCCCTCATTAAAGGGCTAATACCGATTGTTTCTGCGACGAGATCTGAAACAATACCCCGCTAGTCTCGGACTGCATTACCCGTGCTGTGCGAGTTTTCTCCTGACCATGGGAATTTTTTCATGAAAAAAACGCTGCTTTTTGCTGCTGTCGCGGCTGCTACCACGCTGACGTCCCTGTCCGCCCAGGCCGGCCGCCTGGACGACATCAAGTCGTCGGGCACGATCAAGCTGGGTTATCGCGACGCTTCGCTGCCGTTTTCCTATCTGGACGATAACCAGAAGCCCATCGGCTATTCCATGGATATCTGCTA
>DATJHN010000118.1:0-10332 GCA_035493915.1 Bordetella sp. | reverse complement strand
CTGGGTGGAGTAGTGCTGGATGCCGAGGACCAGCGTCTTCCGGCTGACCGCCTGTCGTACGGCGTCGCCGTGCGAGGCCAGTTGATTGCGGATGGCGGTTCGTATCAGATCCGTGCGGTTCGCGTAGAACCCTTCTTGGACTAGAAGATCGATCTGGCCGAGGTCGACGTAACCCAGGTTGATCGTGATCTTCTCATCAGGAGGCTTGGGAGCGGAGGCGAGGGTTGGGGTGCGAGGAGGCATGAACGCATACTAGAACCATCTACTTGGATGGTCTATGGATGTTTCATCTCGATAGATCTGGCGTGCATGGGCATGTCCGGCGGGGCCGATTACGGCTTGGTCGGTGACCTGTTCCGGGTTGTGCCTGAGCTGGGGAAGCGCTGTAGACTCTATCGGTCTGCTCGGCAGGCAGCGGGCGAGCGGCGTTGCCGCCACTTAATAAATTTGAACCGCCGCGTTCCTTGCCGTTTTGCCAATCCGTGGATGAGGGAAGCTGAATGACAATGGAATATCGGCAGTTGGGCTCCAGTGGACTGAAAGTTTCATCGCTTTCACTTGGAACGATGACCTTCGGACGGGAGTCGGACGAAGCTTCGGCGCGAGAGATTCTTGCCGTGGCATTGGATGCGGGCGTGAATTTTGTAGACACCGCCAACACCTACGCGAACGGTGCCTCCGAGACCTTGCTCGGCAAACTCCTGCACGGAAAGCGCGAGAATCTCGTGTTGGCCACGAAGTTCGGCAATCCGACAGGCCAGGGTCCGAATGAGCGGGGCGCTTCGCGATTGCATGTGATGAACGCTGTAAATGAGAGCCTGCGTCGCCTGCAGACCGATTACATCGATCTCTATTATGTGCATCATATTGATCCCGTCACGCCGGCGGAGGAAACCCTTGCAGCCCTCGACGCTCTCGTCACGCAAGGGAAGGTGCGTTACATCGCTTGCAGCAACTACGAAGCATGGCGCCTGGTGGATTCACTCTGGACCAGTCGCACGCGAGGATTCGAGCGGTTCATCGCGCACCAGGCCCAATACAACTTGCTGGTGCGAGACATCGAAGACGAACTCGTTCCTGCTGCGCTCGGCCACGATGTTGGGCTGGTCATCTGGGGGCCCCTGGCGGGAGGGCTATTGACCGGAAAATATGGCGCCGAGCCCGGCACATTGCCCAACACGCGCTCCGACGGCAAAGGCCAAGGTTTTTCCAATCGTTTGCCTTACCTGGTGCGCAACGCTTCAGAGGTCGTCGAAAAATTGTTGGCAAGGTCAGCCGAGATCGATCGCCTTCCCGGCGCGGTGGCCATCCAGTGGTTGCTTTCCAAACCTGCCGTTTCCAGTGTGGTCATTGGCGCCAGGTCCGCGGAGCAGGCATCGCAAAACATCCAGGAGGCCGTGGCGCCTGTTCCCCAATCGATACTTGCCGAGCTTGACACACTCTCCAGCCCGCCGATGCGCTACCCCAAGGATTTCGAGTTCGCACGCAGGTAACGATGAAAGGGCGCGCCCACACGGGATTCACCCGCGCAGGAGTTTTCGACGGGTGGTTTGGTCGGCGCTTTAACGTCCAGGCGGCTAGATGGCCAGCGGCCAGTCATCACCTAGGCGGCTTCCGGCTTTGCAATGCGCTTGCGGCGCAGTTCGATCACCTGCTCTGCGCCGACGGCGCGGGCGCGCAGCTGGCCGCAGCCGCCGTCTATGTCCTGCCCGGCGCTGTTCCTCACCTTTGTCAGCAGACCGCGGCTGTGCAGGTAGCGGACGATCTCGCGGATACGCTCGGGGTCGGGGCGCTGGTAGTCATTCCCTTCGAGACTATTGAAGGGAATGACGTTGAGCACGCCGTACTTGCCCTTGAGCAAGCGCAGGACTGCATCGAGTTCGTCGTCGCCGTCGTTGATGCCCTTTAGCAGGGTCCACTGGTACTGGATCGGGTAGTTGGTGTCGCGGGCGTATTTTTCGCCGAGTTCGATCAATTCTTCCGGCGCGATTTTCGGTGCGCGCGGCAGCAGGTGTTCGCGCAGTTCGGCCTTGGTCGTGTGCAGCGATAGCGCCAGTGCGGGCTTGACGCGTTGTTGCGGCAGGGCTTCGAACACGCGCAGGTCGCCCACGGTGGAGAACACGAGATTCTTGTGGCCGATATTGCCTTCGGTGCCGAGCAGGTCGATTGCTTCGAGCACGTTGCCGAGGTTGTGCGCCGGCTCACCCATGCCCATGAAGACAACTTTCTTAACTGCGCGCAGACGCCGCGCCAGTACGACCTGGGCGAGGATTTCCATGCTCGTGACCTGGCGGATCAGGCCGCTCTTACCGGTCATGCAGAAGCGGCAGCCGACCGCGCAGCCGACCTGGGTGGAGACACAGAGTCCGTCACGCGGCAGCAGCACGCTTTCCACCATTTGTCCGTCGGCGAGTTCGACGAGCAGGCGCGAGCCGTCATTGCCGGCATGTTCCGAGCGGATGCGGGCAAGGCCGTCCAGTTCCGCCGTCAAGGCGGGCACGGCGTCGCGCAGAGCCAGCGGCAGAAAGTGCTCGGAGTGCCGCCGCCGCGTACCCTTGTCGAGCGCCTGTCCGTTCAGCCAGACGCGCACGACCCGGCCGCGATGGAGGGGCTGGGCGCCGAGGGTGGCGAGGCGTTGGTCGAAGTCGGAGAAGCGCATGGCGAGCGGATTGTACGGCCAAGGATTGCGGACGAGACCGCATCGACGCGGCTCCCGATGCTCGGGGACGCAGGGTGATCGAAGCACGCCTAAAAGCGCCGGCCAGTAGCTTGCCCTTGGTGTGGGAGGAAAAGGCAAACTTGCCACCCTGGACAACGCGCTGAGCCACTACTACCTGGTGCGGTGCTGAGCGAACGCTGCAAGCGTTCATTAATTTTTGAGGGCATGCGTTCCGGCCGTTTCTCCGCAGGGCAGAAGCTTAGACTCTTAAGTAATTTAGAAATATTTTCTTATTACTTATAATTGGGTTCCTTCAAAGGGATCCGCTTCATGAATCTGCAACAGTTCCGCTTTGTCCGCGAAACCATCCGCCGGGACTTCAACCTGACTGAAGCCGCGCGCATGCTGTATACGTCACAGCCGGGCGTCTCCAAGGCCATCATCGAATTCGAGGATGAGCTGGGGATCAAGATCTTCGAACGCCACGGTAAACGCATCAAGGGACTGACCAAGCCCGGCCTGGCCGTGTCGCAGGTGATCGACCGCATCATGCGCGAAGTCGACAATCTGAAGAAGGTCAGCGACGAGTTCGCACGTCGCGACGAAGGCGGGCTGATCATCGCCTGCACGCATACCCAGGCGCGCTACTTGTTGCCGCGCGTGATTCCCGCATTCCGCCGCCAATTTCCCAAGGTGCATCTGTCGCTGGCCGAAGGCAGCCCGGGGCAATTGGCGGAAATGGTGCTGCACGAACAGGCCGACCTGGCCATCGCGACGGAATCGCTGGCCCTTACTCCCGGCCTGGCCACGCTGCCTGTCTACACCTGGGAACATACGGTGGTGGTGCGGCCGGATCACCCCCTGGCGGAGCTCACGTCCAGCGAGGCGAAGCGGCTGACGCTGGCGCAACTGGCGGCTTATCCGCTGGTGACCTACGACCGTGCTTTCACCGGCCGCACGACGATTGACGAAGTTTTCGCATCTCAAGGCGTGCATCCGGACATCGTGCTGGAGGCTATCGACGCCGACGTGATCAAGACCTACGTCGACGTCGGGCTGGGCATAGGCATCATCGCCGGCGTGGCCTACGATCCGCGCCGCGACAGCAATTTGGTGGGATTGCCGGTGGGCCATCTGTTCGGCACGCATACGACCAGGGTCGGGGTCAAGGCGGGCGTGTTCCTGCGAGATTATGTGTACACATTCATCGAGATGCTCGCGCCCGCGTTGACCCGGAAGGTCGTGATGGACACTGTCCAGGGCGTCCAGGAATAAGCGCGTGGGCCGCCGGTGCCGCATTCGTCAAGGCAGTGCATGGCCGTATCCACCAGCTGCCACATGTTTTCGCTGGCCCGACGGCAGCGCATCCTATATGGCCGTAAAACTCCATAGCGAAATTAAATGAGAATCTCTCTCATTAGCTTGATGTAAAAAACAAGAATCATTATCATTAACTCACGATCAACGACGCGACGGGGTCTGTCATGACGACGGCAATGAGCGCAGTGGTAGTGGGTGCGGACCGGTTGGGCAATATTCCGGATCTGCTGAAAGGGCACAACATCGCGATCACGCACCACATCAGCGGGCGCGATCCATCGCATCAGAAGCGTGGGCTGCAGCTTCCCACGGGCACGCAGCTGGTGATACTGCTGACCGACTTTCTCGGCCATAACGTAATGAAGACCTTCAGGCAGTCAGCGCAGCGCTCAGGCATACGGGTCGTGGCGTGCCGCCGCTCCGTTTGCAGCATGCAGCAAGCCTTGACGCAGTGCGGTTTGTGTTCGCGGGCTGCCTGATCAATCGGTAAGCAGCCGGCCGATGCGATTGCGCGGCGGCCAGCTGCCGCTTTTCATCGTTTCGGGTTTTGCCACCGCCACAAAAGAAATGGCCGGTCGCTTTATCGCGACCGGCCATTTCCATTTCTTTTGATCAATTCTGCGCGCGGGCCGTGGCCAGCATCGTCGTATCGATACGCCGCGCGCCGTTATAGCGCTTGGCCCAGTAGGCCATGTCCATGCGCTCGATGCGGACGACGCCACCACGGCTGGGAGAGTGCACGAAGCGGTCCTCACCCAGGTAAATGCCGACGTGGGAGTAGCGGTGGTTCGTGGTATTGAAGAAAACCAGATCGCCGACCTGAAGATCGTTGCGCGCGATCGGCGCGCCTACCCGCGACATTTCCGCGGCGGTGCGCGGCAACTTCAAACCCATCGATTGTTCGGCGACGTAATTGACCAGCCCGCTGCAATCGAACCCGGTGCTGGGCGATTCGCCGCCCGGGCGATAGCGGATGCCAAGGTAGTTCAGGGCCTCACCGGCCAGCAAGGTATTGTCGGTGGCGACGCCCGCGCCGGGATAACCGTATGCCGTCCGTCCGGCGCGGCGCAACTTTTGCGCCAGCAGCATCCCGATCGGATCGTCATTGTCGCTGTTGGTGGACCAGGCGGCGTCGTAGGCGTCCTGGTCGAAGCTGGTGTAAGCGGTATCGCGGCTGGCGCCCGTATTCGCGCAACCGGCCAGGATGGCCAGGCCGGCCATCACGGCGCCCATGCGCAGCAGGCGACTCTGTCGAGCCAGAAAAAGGTAAAAGGATAGCGTGCGGTAGTCGTATCGGTGCATTGTTCGCTTGAAGGCGTGTGCAAGCACGCCTGGAAGACGACGGACGACCGCCGTGTAAGAAATTATTGCAGGCGATTCTACCAAACAACTTGCGTACAGGTTTCCGGAGAACCGCGTATACGCCAAATCTCACCCAGCGCCAGTATCGGCGGCCTGCATAAGATGGATAGAATCGGCGAGAAAAAATGCCGAAAGAGCAGCGCTGCTGAGGCGGGGCTTGCGCGTCATTGTGGTGACTGCGTTGCAACATCCGCCGCGCGGACTCGGACAACTCGTAAACATCGTCAGAATCTGCAACATACGGAAGATAACAGGAGACAGCGATGCAAAAAACCCGGGTTTTCAACTACTCGTCTATTCATCACCCTGAAATATTTTGGCACGGGGAGGCGGGGCGCATCCATTGGGATGTCGAACCCGAGACGATTCTGGACTTCAGCCGGCCGCCTTTCGCGCGCTGGTTCGTGGGCGGCCGCACGAATCTCTGCTTTAACGCGGTGGATCGCTGGCTCCCCCAACAGGCTGATAGACAAGCGCTGATTTGGGTGTCCACCGAGGTCGACCAGGAAAGAATATATACGCGAAAGCAGCTTTTCGATGAAGTCAACGCGGCGGCCGCCATGCTGCGGGAGCAGGGCGTCGGGCCCGGCGACCGGGTGCTGATCTATATGCCCATGGTGCCGGAAGCGGTCTTCGCGATCCTGGCCTGCGCGCGGCTGGGCGCGGTCCATTCGGTGGTTTTCGGAGGTTTCGCGTCGCATAACCTGGCGCAGCGCATCGACGATGCCCGGCCCAAGGTCATCGTGTCGGCCGACGCGGGCTCGCGCGGTGGCAAGGTCATGCCCTACAAGCCACTGCTGGACAAGGCGCTGACGCTAAGCCAGGCGCAGCCCGACGCCGTGATCCTGCTCGATCGCGGGCTGGCGCCCATGGAACGCGGTCCGCGCGATCTGGACTATGCCGCCTTGCGTGCCCGCCATGAAGGCGCGCGCGTGCCGGTGGAATGGATGGATGCGGGCGCGCCCAGCTATATCTTGTATACGTCGGGCACCACGGGCAAACCCAAGGGCGTGCAGCGCGATATCGGCGGCTACGCGGTGGCCCTGGCCGCATCCATGGAATATATCTTCGACGGCAAGCCGGGAGAGACTTTCTTCAGCACCAGCGATATCGGCTGGGTGGTGGGCCATTCCTATATCGTTTACGGGCCGCTGATCGGCGGGCAGGCCACGGTGCTGTACGAGGGCACGCCGGTGCGGCCCGACGGCGCCATACTCTGGAAGCTGGTCGAGCGCTTCAAGGTGAATACCCTGTTCTCCGCGCCTACGGCGGTGCGCGTGCTCAAGCGCCAGGATCCGGCGCTGCTGCGCAGGCACGACCTGTCGTCGCTGCGCGCCGTCTACCTGGCGGGCGAGCCCCTGGACGAGCCTACCGCCCGCTGGATCGGCGACGCCCTGGGCAAGCCCATCATCGACAATTATTGGCAGACCGAAAGCGGCTGGCCCATCCTGTCGGGACAGCCCGGCGTGGAGCGGGTGCCGTCGAAGTTCGGCAGTCCCTCGTTTCCCTGCTACGGTTTCGACGCCCGCGTGGTCAGCGAAACCACCGGCGAAGACCTGGGGCCAGGGGAGAAGGGCGTGGTGGTGATCGTCCCGCCGCTGCCACCGGGCGCAATGACGACGATCTGGGGCGATGACGAACGTTTCGTGCGCACCTATTTCGAGTCCATCCCGGGCCGCCAGGTGTATTCCACTTTCGACTGGGGCATGGTGGACCAGGACGATTACTGGTACATCCTGGGGCGTACCGACGATGTCATCAACGTCGCCGGCCATCGCCTGGGCACGCGCGAAGTCGAGGAATCCGTAAGCAGCCATCCCAAGGTCGCGGAATGCGCGGTGGTCGGCGTGGCCGATCCCATCAAGGGCCAGGTGGCCATGGCTTTCGTCGTGCTGAAGGAAGAACTGGATGGCAGCGCCGCCGCGCTGGAAGGCGATATGATGCGCGTGGTCGAAGAGCAGCTGGGCGCGATCGCGCGGCCCGCGCGTATCCGTTTCGTCGGCGCCCTGCCCAAGACGCGTTCGGGCAAGGTGCTGAGACGGGCCATCGTCGCGGTTTGCGAAGGACGGGATCCCGGCGACCTGCCGACCATCGAAGATCCGAATGCCCTGGAACAGATCAAGGAATCACTATGATCAGCAAGCCCGTCCTGACCGTCGCCGACGTCAAGAACATTCTCGCCGCCGCCGAAGCCCATGCCTTGAAGAACCAATGGCCGGTGGCCATCGCCGTAACCGATGACGGCGGCCATTTGCTGGGCATGCTGCGCCTGGATGGCGCCGCGCCCGTCAGTGCGCACATCGCGCCGGCCAAGGCGCAGACCGCCGCGATGGGGCGGCGCGAATCGCGCGTCTACGAAGAAAGCATCAACAACGGCCGCTACGCTTTTCTGTCGGTACCGGGGATCAACGGCCTGCTGGAAGGCGGCGTGCCCATCGTCGCGGAAGGCCATGTGATCGGCGCCGTGGGCGTGTCCGGCGTCAAGGCGTCTGAAGATGCGGAAACCGCCCGGGCCGGCATCGCGGCGCTGGGCCTATGACGCCTACGTCCCAGCAGGAACCGGCCGGCGCCGCCGCGCGGCCGGCCGCGGCCATACCTGTCGAAGGCAGCCTGAATCCGGGCGTTACCAAGCGCGAAGTCTGGTCATGGGCGATGTACGACTTCGCCAATTCCGGCTACACCACCGTAATCCTGACCACGGTCTTCAGCGCCTATTTCGTCGGGGTGGTGGGCGGCGGCGCCCATTGGGCGACGCTGGCGTGGACGGGGGCCCTGTCCGTGTCCTATCTGGCCATCATGCTGACCATGCCTTCGTTGGGCGCCCGCGCGGATGCGCGCGCCGCCAAGCGCAAGCTGCTGTTCGTCAGCACGGTGGGCTGCATCCTGGCGACGCTGACGCTGACGCAGGCTGGCCCGGGCGATGTCTGGCCGGCGCTGATCGGCATTGCCATATCCAACTATTTCTATTGCATCGGTGAATCGGCGGTTGCGTCCTTCCTGCCGGAACTGGCGCGGCCGCACGCGCTGGGGCGGGTGTCGGGCTGGGGCTGGAGCTTCGGCTATTGCGGCGGCATGCTCAGCCTGGGGCTGTCCCTGGTGCTGGTGTCGCTGGCGCAGGCGCGCGGCGAAAGCGCGCCGCAATTCGTGCCGTGGGTCGTGGCGCTTACCTGCGTGGTTTTCGCGCTGTCCGCGCTGCCGTCCTTTCTGTGGCTGCGCGAACGGGCCCGGCCGCGCGAGCGTGCCGAGGCCACACCCGATATGCTGGGACAGCTGTTGCGCGCCTGGCGCGATACCGGGCGCCATCATTTGCAGTTCAGGCGCCTGCTGATGTGCGTAGCCTGCTATCAAGCCGGCATCGCGGTCGTGATTACCCTGGCCGCGGTGTATGCCGAACAGGCCATGGGTTTCAAAATGGCGCAGACCATGATGCTGGTGTTCCTGGTCAACATCGCGGCGGCGGCCGGCGCTTTTCTATTTGGTTACCTGCAGGATCGCATCGGCCATAAGCGGGCCCTGGCGATGACGCTGTGCGGCTGGATTGCCATGGTGCTGATCGCCTATGCGGCGGTAACCGTCAGCGTGTTCTGGATCGCGGCAACGCTGGCGGGCCTGTGCATGGGCACCAGCCAAAGCGCGGGCCGCGCCATGGTCGGGGCGCTGGCGCCGGAAAAACGGTTGGCGGAATTCTTCGCGCTGTGGACGTTTTCCGTGCAGCTGGCCGCGGTAATCGGGCCGCTGACCTATGGCCTGGTGACCTGGATTACTCACGGTAATCACCGGCTGGCGATCCTGGTGACCGGATTGTTCTTCGTCGGCGGCCTGGCGCTGTTGCGGCGAGTGGACCTGGCGCGCGGCATGGCCGAACGGGACGCCGCGAGCATAGCGCCCATGCCGTAGGCGTCCTTGCGGAGTCAAGCTACTATCATTGTTCCAGGTTACGCATCCCGGCGGCCTTGTGGCGTGGCGTCGCATGCCACGCGGCCGCGCTTCATTGCATCGCTTTCACGGCATTGCTTTCAACTCCCATGACTTCACATACTTTCTTCTGCGTGGACGGCCATACCTGCGGTAATCCCGTGCGCATGGTTACGGGCGGCGGGCCGGTGCTCCAGGGCGCCAACATGGTCGAAAAGCGCGCGCACTTCCTGCGCGAGTACGACTGGATCCGCACCGGCCTGATGTTCGAACCGCGCGGCCACGACATGATGTCGGGCACCATCCTGTATCCGCCGACACGGCCCGATTGCGACATTGCCTTCCTGTTCATCGAAACGTCCGGCTGCCTGCCGATGTGCGGACACGGCACCATCGGCACGGTAACGATGGCGCTGGAACGCGGGCTGGTGACGCCGCGCGAGCCCGGCGTGCTGCGCATCGATACGCCCGCCGGCGTGGTGGAAGCCCGCTACGAGCAGGATGGCGCGTATGTGAACAGCGTACGTATCACCAACGTGCCGTCGTTCCTGTACGCGACGGGGCTGGAAGCCGAGGTCGAAGGGCTGGGGCTGGTCAAGGCGGATGTGGCCTATGGCGGTAACTTCTACGCCATTGTGTCGCCGCAGCAGTCCTTCGCGGGGCTGGAAAACGTCCAGCCTTCCGATCTGCTGCGCTGGAGCCCGCGCGTGCGGCAGGCCTTCGGCAGCAAATATCAATTCGTCCATCCGGAAAATCCGGCGATCAACGGCTTGTCCCACGTGCTGTGGACGGGGACGCCGCAGCATCCGGAAGCCCATGCGCGCAATGCGGTGTTCTATGGCGACAAGGCGATCGACCGCTCGCCCTGCGGCACCGGCACGTCGGCGCGCATGGCCCAGTGGGCGGCGCAGGGCAAGTTGGATGTAGGCAGCGATTTCGTGCATGAAAGCATTATCGGTACGCTGTTCCGTGGCCGGGTGGAAGCCCGCACGCGGGTCGGCGAACTGGACGCCATCGTGCCTTCCATCGAAGGGTGGGCGCGCATGACCGGCTACAACACGATATTCATCGATGAC
>DATJHN010000117.1:0-2028 GCA_035493915.1 Bordetella sp. | reverse complement strand
GTCTGCCAAGGCTTGATGGCGCCTTCCAGCAGCGTTTTGTTTTCGTCCGGCACCACAAGGCCGAAATCGATGCCGATGACGCGGCCGAAGCCGCGGCAGGTTTCGCATGCGCCCAGCGGCGAGTTGAACGAAAAAGAGCTGGGCAGCGGATCGGTGTATTCGATATCGCAATCGGCGCAATGCAGCCGGTCGCTGTATTTCCAGACCTGCGCGTCTTTGCCGTCGTCGTCCAGAACGTGCACGGACAGATGGCCCGCGCCCATCCGCAAGGCCGTATCCAGGGCTTCCATCGTGCGGTCGCGTTCCGCCGACGCAAAGCGGAAGCGATCCTGCACCACGTGCAGCACGCGTTGCGCTTCGCCCGTGTGGCGGGCCGCGCCCTTGGCGCTCTTGGCGCCTTTGGATTTGCCCTTCTTGTCGGCGCCGTCGCTGCCGCTGCCGGCGGCGGCCGGATCGCCCGCGGGTGGCACCCCGGGCTCGCCTTCCTGCGCGTGCACGCGCGTGTAGCCCTGTTGTTCCAGGAAGCCGCGGACTTCGTCTTCGGTGAAGTTGGCGGGCACCTTGATCGGAAAGGTCACCACCAGGCGGCGATCGTCGCCTGCCGCACGCTCATGCAGCGAATGGAAGATCGACTCGGCCGTATCGCGCCGCACGGGCAGGCCGCAGCCGCGGCAGTACAGCCGCGCGCCGCGCGCGAACAGCAGCTTCAGGTGATCGTTCAGCTCCGTCATGGTGCCGACCGTGCTGCGCGAACTGCGCACCGGATTGGTCTGGTCGATCGCGATCGCCGGCAGAATGCCTTCGATGCGGTCGACCTGCGGCTTGTCCATGCGGTCCAGGAACTGACGCGCGTAGGGGGAAAATGTTTCGACGTAGCGCCGCTGGCCTTCGGCATACAGGGTATCGAAGGCCAGGGAGCTTTTCCCCGAACCGGATACTCCGGTGACGACGACGAATTCGCCGGTGGCGAAGGATACGTCCAGGTTTTTCAGGTTGTTCTGGCGGGCGCCAACGATGCGGATTTCTGATGTCATTTACGTATCGTAGCCTGGGTGTCAATAGGGGCCGGAGTAGCCCTTGCGCGGGGTAGGGGTTAGCGGTTCGCGGCCGGCTGTGGAATAATTCGCCTATATTGTGGAAGACGTGACCATATTATGGACAGCGCGACACAGGTAGCCGGAACGGCCGCTTTTTCCAAATTCATGTCGGTATTGCAGAGCGTGGCCGATGCCGCCGGACCGGTGGCAATGGCGGATATCGTTCGCGCCTGCGGCTATCCGCGCGGCACCGTCTATCGCATCGTCGCCGCCCTGCAGCAGCAGGGCCTGATCGCCGAAACCGCGGGCCCCGCGACCGGCGCGGGCGTGCGCTACGGCCTGGGGCCGCGCCTGCTGCAACTGGCCAGCCGCGCCTGGTCGCAACTGGACCTGCGCGCGGCGCTGGCGGACGATCTCCTTGCACTGCGCGACGAAACCGGTGAAACCGTCCATCTGGCAGTGCCGGCGGGCAAGGAAATGATCTACGTCGACAAGCTGGAAAGCCAGGGGCCGGTGCGTATGGCATCGCGCGTGGGCGGCCGCCTGGCCCTGCATTGCACGGCCGCCGGAAAGGCCTATCTGGCCGCGCTGCCGGATGCCGAAGCCGGCCCCCTGATTGCCGCCCTGGACCTGTCCGGTCGCATGCCGAACACCATCACCGATCACGCCGCGTTGCATCAGGAACTGGCGCAGATCCGCCAGCGCGGCTACGCCATCGACGACGAAGAAAACGAGCGTGGCATCGTCTGCTACAGCGTGGCGATCGCCGGCCAGGCCGGCAGGCCCCTGGCTTGCGTCAGTGTCAGCACGCTGCAATTCCGCCGGCAGGGCGCGTCGCCTTCACGCTATATCGCTCCCCTGATGCGCTTGCGCGAAGCCGCGCATGCCAAATTCAACGCCTGGCCGGCGCTCGCCGGCGGCGCATTTTTCCGAGAGGACACATGAACTCGACGACTTCTTCCCAAGACGCCCGGGGCGCAAAGCTCCAGGC
>DATJHN010000116.1:0-10113 GCA_035493915.1 Bordetella sp. | reverse complement strand
GCCTTCAGGTCCGCCGCGGGAACGCGGGTGACGAAAGCCTTGAGCCAGGGCTCGCATTCATCGGCGCGCGCCGCGCAGGCCCGCAGATAGCCATCCCGGTCCAGCGTTCCCGAGTCGAAGCCGCGCACGGCTTCCAGCAAGCCGGGCAATGCGGTGGAAGTCATCTTCATGGTATCGGCCTATTGGGGCAGCGCGAGCGCTTTCTTGACATACGTCGGCACAACAAAGGTCGCGTAATCGGGCTGGGCCTTGAGATTGCCCAGCGCGATCTGCGTATCCATGCCCGTCTTGAATGCAGCGGCCGTCGTTTCCACGCTCTTGGGATAGACGTCGTCCGCCAGCATGCGGTCGACCGCGCGCGTCACCACCTTGGGGTCCAGGGTGGGAAACTCCTTCAAGGCGATCTGCACGGTCCGGTCGTGATTTTTCTGCATAAAGCGCAAGGCCAGCTCCATGCCGTTCACCAAGCGTTGCGCGGCATCGGGATCGACGTCGGAACGCGCGGTCACCGAGGAAAACGCGTAGGGGCCGTACTGCTTGGGAAAGCCCAGCACCACCTTCATTCCCTGCGCCGCCACCTGGTCCAGGCCCGGTTCGTAAAGCACGGCGACCTTGGCCTGGCCGCCCAGGAAGGGTCCGGCTTCCGAACCCGTCTGTACCTGGATCATGTCCACGTCCTTGTCCGGATCCATGCCGTTTTCCTTCAGCAGCTTCATGAACAGCGACGTGCTGGTGGTCGGCATCAGGCCGGTCACCACCTTCTGCCCTTTCAGGCTCTTGACGCCGTCATAGTGGAAGTCCGGCGTGGTGGCGATATAGACGGCGGCACCGTTGACCACATTGCTGATGATCCCCACCTTGGCGCCCTTGGACGCCGCGATGGCGGTCCATTCGGGACCGTGCACCGAGAACTGCGCGCTGCCGGACAGCACCGCCGACAGCGCGGCCGTGGGCGAGCCGGCGCTTTCCTTGGACACGTCCAAGCCCTGCTTCTCGAAGAAGCCCTGGTCGATCGCGACGTACAACGGCAGATACAGCATGGACTGGAATGCCTGCGTGACAATCACCTTCTTGGCCTGTGCCGACGCGGGGCCGGCAACGACGGTCAGCGACGCGGCGACCAGCAGCGCCGCCAGGCTACTCTTGGAAAAGCGCATGACTTGCAACCTCCAATGGAAGGACACGAAAAAGGCGCGCGGCGAGAACGCCGCGCGCGCGGGATATGGTGCTAAACCTGGATATGCGGCCTGCCGTCGTCCATCTTCCACGGCAGGATGTTGCGCTCCAGCGCGTCGATGGCGTGATACAGCAGGAAGCCGACCAGCATCAGTACGAACAGCCCGACCCATACCGAATTCAGGTCGTACAGGCTGGATGCGGTGTAGATGAGATGGCCCAGTCCATACTTGGACGAGATGAATTCCCCCACCACGGCTCCGACCAGGCCCAGGCCGACATTGATGCGGAAATTCGCGATGATGGCCGGCAGCGCGGACGGCACGATGACGCCGTGGAAAATCTGGTGCTTGCTGCCGCCCATGGAATACAGCAGCGCCTGCAGGTCCTTGTCGGCGTCCTTGGCGGCCTGGTAGGCCGCGATGAGCGCGACAACCGCCGTCATCGACACGACCAGCGCCACCTTCGACACCAGTCCCGTGCCGAACCACAACAGCACGATGGGCGCGAGCGCGATCTTGGGTACGCTGTTGACCGCCACGATAAAAGGCTCGACCAGCCGCGCGATGAATACGGAATACCACATCGCCAGTCCCAGGACGGAGCCGATTGCCGTGCCCGCGACGAAACCCAGCAAGGCCTCGAACAGCGTATAGCCGGTGTCCCACAGTAGCGACCCGTCCATCAGGCTCTTTATGAAGATCGCCCAGATACCGCTGGGCTTGCCGATCAGGAATTCGGATATCCAGCCGGCGCGCACGCCCCCTTCCCAGAGCAGGAAAAACACCAGCACGGCGACCAATTGCAGCAAGGCGCGGCCGCCGGTGCTATCGAACACGCGGCGCCGGAACGCAGTGGATGGCGCGGCGGCACCGGATGCCGCGGCCACGCCGGGAACGTCCGCGCCGGCGGAAAGACGAGGTATCGATGACATGGTCAGGCAGCCTTCTTCCGGGTCTGGATATCCAGCTCGCCGCACAGGGTGTGGAAGTATTCCGAAAAACGGCGGTCGGCTCGCGCTTCGACGGGGCTGCCCCGTTCGATATCTATGTGGTGCACGTTCTTCACCCGTGTCGGTCTTCCGCTCAGGGCAACCACGCGCCGTGACAGGGCAACCGCTTCGTCGACGTCGTGCGTTACCAGGATGACCGTTTTGTGGAACGTCTCCACGGCTTCCAACAGTACGCTTTCGAGGTACAGGCGAGTCTGGTAATCCAGCGCGGAAAAAGGTTCGTCGAGCAGCAAAATGTCGGGATCCATGATCAGCGTGCGCATCAGCGCCACGCGCTGGCGCATGCCGCCCGACAGCGTCTGCGGATAGGCTTTCTCGAAGCCGGACAGCCCGAAGGTGGACAGGTATTCACGCGCGGTGTCCACGGCCTCGCCTTCGGCCACGCCACGCACTTTCAAACCCAGCAGGACGTTTTCCAAGACGGTACGCCAGGGAAACAGCAGGTCCTTCTGCATCATGTAGCCTACCCGTCCGCGCATGCTGGCGATGGGCTCGCCGCGGTAGACCAGTTGCCCGCTGTCGGCCTGCAGCAGGCCGGCGATAATGTTGAAAATAGTCGACTTACCGCAGCCGCTGGGACCGATGATACTGACGAAATCCTTTTCGTAGATATCGAAGCTCAACCCGTCCAGCACCTGTACGGCGCCCCCTTTGCCGGGAAAGGACTTGCGGACATCCCGTATGCTCAACTGGACCGGCGCGTGCGCCGAAGGCGGAATCGTGGTCATGTATGCGCTCTCCTGGAATACTGGAGAACGCAAAACATATGCCAACTTCCTGACAGCGCCGCTCCCCGCCGTGCGAGAAGGATATGGCTTGCGGCGCGCCGGCCGGATACGCCGATGCGGCGGGCCTTCGGCGCCCAGCGCTGGTGCAGTCCAAGCAGGTGCGGCACCATTGCGGCGCACCGTTCCGTCGCGTATTCGCCACAAAGAGCCGTATCAAATGGCGGGTCAGGGCAAGCGCTAATACTTCTGGAACAGGAAAGACCGCATGATTGCGCATGTTTGTTCCTCATCCCAGACAATAAGTATCCGGATGGCCTCCCAGCGCCTCTTCGCTTTCCTGACCGCGGCCGTGATGGCCGCCGCAGCCCTGGCCGGCGGCGTGCTGCCGCCCGCGGCCCTGGCGCAGGCGGCGGAAGCGTCAGCCCAGGATATCGTATCCACGATTACGGCAGCACCCAAGGGGAATACGGCGTCCACGGCAGGATCAGCCGTTGCCGTCAGCGCGACGAACGACCGTTGGGCGGACAGCCTGGCGGCGTTCGCCGCGGCTGACCAGGCCCATCCGCCCGCGCCGGGCGGCGTTCTGTTCGTCGGCAGCTCATCCATACGGCTGTGGAACGGCCTGGAAACGGAATTCCGGTCCCTGCCCGTGGTCGTCAAAAGAGGCTTCGGCGGCTCGCGCATGCTGGACTGCGCGCGGCATCTTCACCAATTGGTGGAGCCCTACAAGCCGCGCCTGGTCCTGGTCTACGCCGGTGACAACGATCTGGCGGAAGGCAGCACGCCGGAACAGGTACTGCAGGCGTTTTCCGCCTTTGTGGAAGGTGTGCGGCAAACCCTGCCGGCCACCCGCATCGCCTTTATCTCGATCAAGCCCAGCCCGTCACGCGTGGCGCTCATGCCCAACATCCGCCAGGCCAACGAGCTGATCCACGCCTATACGCTGAAGACGCGGAACACGGACTTTATCGATATCTATACGCCGATGCTGGATGCCGCCGGCCAGCCGCGTGCGGAGCTTTTCCGCGACGACCTGCTGCACCTGAACGCGCAGGGCTACGCGCTATGGAAGCAGGTAATCACGGCGCATCTGAATTAAGCCGCCCGAGACGCGCCGGCGCCTCGACCGCGCGTCGGGTCTTGTTGTCGGAGACCAGCCGCGCGACCACGTAAAGCGCAAAAATGCTGCCGGCGAACAAGGACAGGTCGCGCCACAGCGGACGATCCGGCGATGGTTCGCCGATCACGCTCAGCACCAGCAACACGATCACGAGGTGCGCGCAGAAAACGGAAAGCGACGCCCGCCCCATGGTCTCCAGCCAGCGCATGCGCGGCAGATGCGCCTTCAGCCAGCCACTGAAATGTATGCCCAGCACCACCAGGGACATGAAGTTCACCAGGCGCAGTATGCCCAGATGCCATTTGTCGAACAGAAAGTTCAAGGGATTGCCGTCCGGGAAAGCACCCAGCCCGGCGATGTGGCGCCAGATGAAAAAGGTGCTGGCCACGATGGCGGCGCCGTACACCAGCGCGGGAGGAAACGGCCGCCGCTGTTCGGGCGGGACGCGGGCATGGGTCGAACCCAGCCACATGCCGAAAATCCACAGGAACTGCCAACCGAAGGTTTCAAAAGCGCCTGTTTCGCTGAACGGCACCGGCAAGCCCGTCAGCTCCACCACGCCGCCGTACAGGAAACGCGAGAGCTCGAACTGCGTGGCCAGCCACAGCACGGCGCTAAGAATCAGGATGGCGCGCCAACCGTGCCTCAGCGCGTAAGTCAGCACCCATGGACTGGCCAGCATGAACAGCACGTAGACCGGCAGAATATCCAGCAGGGGCGGGTTATAGATCAGGCCCAGGGCGGAGAAGAACGCCGTGACAGGCTGCTGCAGATAAAACCAGATCAGCTTTTGCACTGCGGGCTGCGGCAGCGTCAGGCCCAGCCCGGCGATCACGGTGAAAAGAAACAGCAGCGACGCCGCCTGGCAACCGTACACCACCAGGGCACGCTTCAGGAAGGCGCGCTGCATGGCCTGCATGCCATGGCGCAGGTAGCGCTGCGTATAAACAAGTCCCGCCATGTATGCCGACAGCATCACGAAGCCTTCGGCGGCGGACACGAAACCCAGCGGCTGGCTGGTCGGAATGCCGAAATTCGTGGGCAGATGGGTGGAGAGCATCAGCACCAGCATCAGGCCGCGCAAGGCATCCAGTTCCCACCGCCGCGGACGAGCCGCCGCCGCCGTCCCTGAGACGGCGGACACGAGCGGGGGGCGCGATAGGCAGGGGGAAGCAGAAATACTCATGCCGAATCCACAATGGCGGATAAACCCGTAAGGGTACAGCAATGCTGGGGTTAACCCGGAGCATCAAGCGTGACACTCTTGGGCGACGTCCGCACACCATGGTTGTAGCCCATTGTTTCGCTTACTTCGAAGCACGGGCGGATCGAGTTTCATCCCGGAACAAGCATGTGTGAAAAAAGCAGGATTTGTCTGCTCATGCGGTCAAGGAACGGGGCGGAAGGCGCGAATCGCATCGCGCGATTTGCACGTCGACCCGCGAACGCATCCACGTGAAATCGGTTTACCACGACGCCGTTTGTCATTCATCTGAAACAATGGCGAGCAGTGCTAATTCAATCAGCGGGGCATTACGAAAATTCCCACAGTTGATCGGATTATCAGTTATTTACATTTTGTGTGGATTCTGCTGACATAGCGCGGCGCCGATGGTCCATTCCGGGTCACCGGGCACGGCCCAAGGAAGTCTCGCGTGCCTACCAGCTTATCGATCCGACGCAGGATCGCCGCCATTTTGGTCACGCTGTTCGCCGCGGCCTTGCCCTTTCTTCTGATCCTGCCCATCGTCATCCACGAATCGCATCGGCAGCTGGCGGGGGAAGCCAACGTCACGGCGGGCGTCCTGCGCCGCCAACTGGAAAACATCCTGCTGCGTGCCCAGGACGTAACGCAGCGGTTGGCCCCGGCCCTGGATCGGCCGTGCGGAGAAGTAATCGGCTTGCTGCGCCAGCTGGGGTCCCTGCAGCCCTACTTCCGTTCACTGCTGCTGGTGCACGACGACATCGTCTACTGTTCGTCCGCCTACGGCACGCCGAACACGCCGCTTATCGCGGTGTCGCCGCAGGAACACGTGCCGCTGGGCATGTACGTGGCGCCAGTGGCGGGCACCCTGCTGGTGCCGGACCGGCCCGCCGTGATGGTGTCGAGAGGCCTGCGCGACGGCAAGGGCGTGGTCGCATTCCTGGATGCCCAATATCTATATGACCTGAAACTGGCCGCCGCGCGCGACGGCGCCTACGACGTCGACATCCTGTTGGGACCGCGCAACCTGCCGCTGCTGGATGCGGGAGAACGCCAGCGCGGCGCCCGCACGCCGGCACCGGACACCCAGCAATCGGTATCGCCCATGTTTCCAGTGCAGGTGCGCGTGACGCCGCTGGATGCGCAGCGCGACACGGTGCGTGCTCACGTATGGCGCGGCTACGCGGCCTTCCTGGTGCTGGCCAGCCTGCTGTGCGGCTACGGCGCGTACCGCCTGTATGGGTGGCGGGTGTCGATCCCCGGCGAAATCCGCAAAGGCATGCGGCTGCGCCAGTTCCATCTGGTCTACCAGCCGATCATCGATATGTCGACGGGCCGCCTGTCCGGCGTAGAGGCACTGCTGCGCTGGCGCCATCCGCGGCTGGGTCCCGTGCGGCCCGACCTGTTCATCCCCGCCGCCGAGGAACACCACATCATCGATGACCTGACCCGGCATATGTTCGAACTGGCGGCCAACGATCTGGCCATGCTGAACCTGCCGCCCGGCTGCCATCTGGGCGTGAATGTCTGCGGCGCGCACATGGCATCGGACCGCTTTGTCGCCGACGTCGACACGCTGCTGGCGCGCCTGCGCGCCTATAACGGCGTCACGCTGATGCTGGAAGTCACGGAACGCCATGCGCTACCCGATACGCCCGCGCTGCGCGGACACATGGCCGTACTGCGCGAGCGCGGCGTGCGCTGGGCGCTGGACGACTTCGGCACGGGCCACAGCTCGTTGTCCTACCTGGAAAAGCTGCACGCGAGCTTCCTGAAGATAGACCGCGCCTTCGTCAGCGCCGCGGGCACCGACTCCGTCGGCAATGTAGTGCTGGACACCATCATCGGCCTGGCGCAGCAGCTGGGGCTGGCGATGATCGCCGAAGGGATAGAAACCGAAACCCAGAACGCCTATCTACGCGATAAAGGCGTGCAATTCGCCCAGGGCTATCTGTTCGCGCGGCCCATGCCGCCGCGCGATCTGGCGGTGTGGCGAGCCAAGCGGGAACTGGCCGCGCAGGTGCAGATGCAGGTGCAGGTGCAGCCGCCGAGCGATGCGCCCGCGCCGACGATGGCTTGATCGCTGCCTGGTCTGGTCCCTGCCTGGCCTGATCTCGCTTGGCGGTCTGCCCTTCCCCAGGCGTCAGGCTTTCTTCGCGGCCGGACGCTGGCGATACCTTAGCCGCATCACGCTGACGATGCTGGCCAGGCCGGCGAAGAGCGCGCCCAGCCACAAGGCCATGATGGCGCCACGCTCGGAAGACGCATGAAAGCAGGCGGCGACCATGGCCGCGCCGCTGGACTGCCCCAGCAGGCGCACGGTACCCACCATGCCGCTGGCGCCGCCCGCGCGTTCCGGCGGCGCGGCGGTGATGATGGCGCGCACGTTGGGCGACTGGAAGAAACCGAAGCCCGCGCCGCAGACCGCCAGGCGCCAGCACAGGCCGAACACCGACGGATCGCCCGACATCGTCGCCAGCAGCGCCATGCCCACGGCCAGAACTGCCATGCCGGCGCCGGCCAGCATGCCGACATGCATGCGATCGGACAGGTAGCCCGCAATGGGAGCCATCACCGCCACCGCCACCGGCCAGGGCGTGATCAGGAAACCCGTCTCGACCTGGGTGTAACCCAGCACGTTCTGCAGCATGAAGGGCAGCGACACGAAGGCCAGCGATTGCGTCGCGAACGAGCAGATGCCGGTGACCGCCGACAGCGCGAACACCGGCCGCCGCAACAGATCCACCGCCAGGAAAGGCGCGGGATGGCCCGCCTGGCGTCTCAGCAACAGCAGCAGGCAAACCACGCACAGGACGGCGGTCGCGACGATGATCTGTGGCGGGGCCAGTTGCGCGCCTTCGTTCAGGCTGAATACCAGCATCGACAAAAAGCCCGCGCACAGCAGCGCGCCCAAGGTGTCGAAGGGACGCTTGGTGCGCGTGGTAACGGGCAACGCACGCAGGCAGAAGTAGATGGCCACCAGGCCCACCGGCACGTTGATCAGGAACAGCCAGTGCCAGGTGGCCACCGTCAGCACCAGCGACGCGGCGGTCGGACCCGCCGCGAAGGCCAGCGCGACCATCACCGAATTCAGGCCCACGCCCCGGCCCAGCAGCCGTTCAGGATAGATAAAACGCAGCATCGCGCCGTTCACCGCCATGGTGGCGGCCGCGCCCAGCCCCTGCACCACCCGGCCGGCCACCAGCCATTCCAGCGAGGGCGCCATGCCGCAGGCCAGCGACGCCAGCGTGAACACGATCAGGCCGAACAGCATGATGCGCCGGTGGCCGACGATCTCGCCCAGCGTGGCGGCCGGCAGCAGCCCCGCCACCATCGCCAGTTGATAGGAACTGATCACCCAGATCGAGCGCGCCTCCGAGGCCTGCAGATCGCGCGCGATGGCCGGCAGGGCCGTATTCGCGATCGCCGTATCCAGGCTGGCCATACAAACGCCCAGCAACAGGCCGAGCGCGGCCGCCCAGCGCTGGTTGGCAGGCATGCCGGAACCGAAGGGATAGGCTTTTTTAACCGCGAAAGAGAGGAACATCCGACACCGAGGGCAGTTGGGAGACGCCCGGGGACCCCGCGGGCCTGTTACGCCGGCCCGCGACACCGCCGGGCCGAGAAGCGCAACCAGGCAAAAGCGGGTAAGGGTGTACTGCTTTGAGGGTGACACTGTCAAACGGCGTCGGACCACCGGCATGGTTATTGCTGGAAATTCCGAAGCGGTCCGGCATGCCCTCCCGGGCGACACACGCCGGCGGCCGCTTACACCACCAAGGAGCCTGCCATGGCCCTGAACATGACCCACACCTCCGTCGGCAATACGGCCGTTCGCGTCGTGACACCCCTGGATTGGATCGCCCTGGTCCTCGCCATCATCGGCGGACTGAACTGGGGGCTGGTCGGCGCATTCAATTTCGATCTGGTCGCCGCCATCTTCGGCGCGGGCTCGACGATCGCGCGCCTGGTCTACATCCTGGTGGGGCTGGCCGCGCTGTACCTGATCTATTTCGCGGTACGCGCCAGTTCGATGAACCGGTCCTGATCCCTCGCGTCCGGGCCCATCCGGCGCATAAACGCGGCCCCGTCCGCAGCGCGGATAGGGCCGAATGCAGGGTCACTACCCCCCATGCGGCAGCCAACGCAACAGCAGCGTTAGCGACACCAGCGATCCCACCGTCGACAGCAGGATGGTGCGGGCAGTGATAACAGCTTCGCGGCGATAGAACTCGGCCAGCATGAAGGGGCCGGTGCCGGTGGGCAAGGCCGCCAGCAATACCGCCATTTCCGTCAGCGGCGCCGGCATCGCGAAGACGCGCGCCGCCAACCACCATGTCAGCGCGGGCTGCAGCACCAGCTTGCCTGCCGTCAATACCAATGAGGCGCGCGGCGTATGCACCGCCGGGCGCTTCTCCGCCAGGAACAGGCCCAGGCAGACCAGCGCGCATGGCGTGGCCGCGGCGCCGAGCAGATTCAGGAAGGTATCCGCGGCGGCGGGCAGCCGCAGATCGGCCAGCGCCGCCAGCGCGCCCGCCGCCGGCGCAACGATCAGCGGATTGCGCGCCATGCCATGCAGCACCTTCAGCCCCATCTTGTGCGGACGGCGTTCCGTCTGCAGGCCGACTTCGATCAACACCGCGGCGATGGCGAACAGCACCGAGACCACCATCAGGGTGGCGACGGTCGCGGGCGCCAGCCCGGCGGGGCCGAACACGGCCAGCAACAGCGGGAAGCCGATATACGCGGTATTGGCGTACGACGCGGCGATCGCATCGACACTGGCATCGGCCAGATGCCGCCCGGCGCGCAGGCGCCACATCAGCGTCAGGATGAACACGGCCGCGCACGCCAGGCCGAAGGCCGCCATGAA
>DATJHN010000115.1:0-6705 GCA_035493915.1 Bordetella sp. | reverse complement strand
TGGCGCCGCGCGGCATCGAGGTCGCCGTCGGCGCGATACGCGATCCGCAGTTCGGACCCATGATCATGGTGGGCCTGGGCGGCATTTTCATCGAAGTGCTGAAGGATGTGGCATTCCGCATCTGCCCTATTACGGAAACCGATGCGCACGCCATGCTGGATGAACTGCGCGGCGCCGCTTTGCTGCGCGGCGCGCGCGGGCAGGATGCCGTGGACCTGCCGGCGCTGGTGCGCGCCCTGATGGCGGTGGGCGGCGCGGGTGGGGTGATCGAGACGCTGGGCGATGATCTGGCGGAACTGGATATCAACCCCTTGATCGCGTCGTCGACGGGTGTTCGCGCGGTGGATGCGCGATTTGTGCTGACGCCGCCCGGCGCAGCAGGAAAGGCATACGGCGCGAGTGCTGACGGCGTTTCTTCCACGGTCGATAGTGTGCCGGCATCGGCATCGGCATCGGCATCGGCGTCGGCATCCGCATCGGCGGCCGGGTCCACTATGCCGCGCTCGGGCCAGGACGTACTTGACTATTACCGGCCGCTGTTTCGCCCGCGTACAGTGGCAGTGCTGGGCGCTTCGACACGCAGCGTCGCCATCGCCAACACCTTTATCCGCCGCTTGAAAGCCTACGGCTACGACGGCGCCATCTATCCCATCCATCCCAGCGCGCCGGAAGTGGAAGGGCTGCCTGCCTATCCCAGCCTGGCGGAAACGCCGCAGCCCGTGGACTACGCCTATGTCGCGATCGGCGCCACGCAGATCCCGGACGTACTGGGCGCGGCCGCCGGCCGCTGCCGTTTCGCGCAAGTCATCTCGTCCGGTTTCGGCGAGACGGAAGACGGCGCGGCCATGCAGCTGGCGCTGGTAGAGCAGGCGCGTGCCGGCGGCGTGCGCGTGCTGGGGCCGAACTGCCTGGGCACGTACTCCCCGCGCGGCAAGCTGACCTTTCCGTCCGATGCGCCGACGGAAGCGGGCAGCATAGGGATCGTGTCGCAATCGGGTGGACTGTCCACCGACATCATCAAGCGCGGCCAGTGGCGCGGCCTGCGTTTCAGCGGCCTGGTCACCATCGGCAATAGCGCGGACATCGCGCCGCACGATCTGCTGGAGTATTACCTGTACGATCCGGACACCAGGGCCATCGGCCTGTATCTGGAAGACATCAAGGACGGCCGCGCCTTTTTCGATTTGCTGCGCCATGCTCCGGTCGCCAAGCCCGTGGTGATCCTGAAGGGCGGCACCACCAGCCTGGGACGCCTGGCGGCCAGTTCACATACGGGCGCGCTGGCCGGACACGAGCGCGCCTGGGATGCGTTGGCGGCGCAGACGCCGGTCGCGCTGGTGCAGACCGTCGACGAATTCATCAATGCGCTGCTGGCGCTGCAGCATCTGACCCCGCGTCCCGAACGGCCCACGCGCGCCGTGACCCTGTTCGGCAACGGCGGCGGTTCCAGCGTATTGGGCGCGGACACCTTCGCGCGCGAACGGCTGGAGGTCGCACCCTTTGGCAAGGCGGCGCGCGAGGCCCTGGAAGGTCTGGGTTTTCCGCCCGGCACCAGCGTGCTCAATCCCATCGATACGCCGGTGCGGTCCTTGCAGGAAAAAGACGGCTGGGTGGCCGGCGAGATCCTGGACCTGGTCTACGAGCACGCGCGTCCGGATGCGGTTGCCATGCACCTGAACCTGGCGGCCTTCGTCGGGCGCGGGTCGGTGGATCCCATCGGCAACCTGCTCAGCGTGGTCGAGCAGACCCAGCGCAAATGGGCGGGACAGGCGCACTTCCTGCTGGCCTTGCGCGGCGACGGCTCTCCGGAACTGGACGACAGCAAGCGCGCCTATCGCGAGCGCGCGCGGGCGGTGGGTGTGCCGGTGTACGACGAAATCCCCGATCTGGCCAAGGCGCTGGCGGTGGTGTCAGTACTGGAAACCAGGCTGGCGGCCTGGCACGCGGAACGCAAGCCATAGGCGCGTGCCGCACACCGAAACGGCGCTGCACGGTCGTGCGGCCGCCTGCCGCTATACCAGCCCGGTGTTCTTCTTGAAGGACTCCACCTGCTCCGGCGTAAAGCTGGGCAGGCGCAGGTCGCGCAGATACGGCCCGAAAACGTCGCTGATCTGGTCGCCGAAGCGCGCGAAGATCTCCGCCATATAGTAGTCATGGCGGATCAGCGACAACGCCATCGTGACGATGGGCATATTCTTCGAATGTGCCGCGATCACATCGCCTTCTACATTGGCGGTGAGCATTTCGCGGTAATCCACCGCCAGCGTGAACAGGTTATCGGCCGTCCCCATGCGCACGCCATTATTTTCGTGGATATACACGCTGCACTTGTCGGTATAGCGGAACTCATCCGCATCGCTGCCGAACAGCACGATCAGCAGGCGCACGCCGCGCGTGACGGCGGCTTCGCGCAGGCGATCGGCATGGCGCCGCAATACGTGGTCGGCGGCCTTGATCCAGACGGTCTCGACACTGCGCTCGATCAGCATGTCGATGTGCTCATGCACGGCCGCATCGCCGCGCAGGGTCCAGACGTAGTGATCGTCGGTGCGCGGCGTGACGGCCTCCAGGCGCTCGGTCAATCCGGTGCACAGCGAGCGCGTCTGCCGGGCGATGGCGTCCAGTAGTTCGCGCGGGCGCGCGGCGACATAACAGGTGGGATTTTCGCGCACAGGCAAAACGGCACCGCGGCGCGCCAGGCTATCCAGCGCGCTATAGGTGTTGGGGCGGGGCACACCGGCCAGTTTGGAAATTTCGTAGGCCGTTGACGGCGGCATGCCCAGTAACTGGACATAGACCTTGGCTTCATATTCCGTGAAGCCCAATCTTTTCAAATCGCCGGAAATATTGTCCGCGGATGCTTCGTCCTTGGCCACGTGCTTGACGCTCATCTGGGTACCCCGTCGAAAACCGTGCGAGTTTAGCAGAGGGCCTTGCGGTGCGATTCGACAAAACCGGTATGGACATCGCCATCCGCGAAAGCGGGATGTTCCAGGCAGGCAATCAGGAAGTCGCGATTATTGCGTATGCCTTCGACGGCAAATTGCCGCAATGCATCCGCCGCGCGCCGGCGCGCCATGTCCCGATCGTCACCATGCGCGATCAGCTTGGCGACCATGGGGTCGTAGAACGGGGTGATCTCGTCGCCTTCGCGGTAGCCGCTGTCCACCCGGATTCCGGGATGATCCGCCGGCGGCCGGAATACGGTCAGCTTGCCCGGCGAGGGCATGAACATGCGCTTTGGGTCCTCGGCATAAAGCCGGCATTCGATGGCATGGCCCTGCGCCGTGATGGCGTCCTGGGCCAGCGCCGGCAGGCTGCCGCGTGCCAGGTCGATCTGCATGGCCACCAGATCGCGTCCGGTGATCATTTCGGTCACCGGATGTTCGACCTGGATGCGGGTGTTCATCTCCAGGAAATAGAACTCGAAGGACGCGGCGTCGACGATGAATTCGACCGTGCCCGCGCCTTCATAGCGGGTAGCGCGGCACAGGTCGACGGCGGCCTGCGCCATGCGCGCGCGCGTGGCGGCGGGCAGACCCGGGGCAGGGCTTTCCTCGATGATCTTCTGATAGCGGCGTTGCAGCGAACAATCGCGTTCGTACAGATGCACGGCATTGCCATCGCCGAAGCCGAAGACCTGCATTTCGACGTGGCGTGCGAGCGGTATGTAGCGCTCCAGGAAGACCGCGCCATTGCCGAAGGCCTTGGCGGCCATGGATTGGCTGGCTTCGACGACCGCCATCAGGTCTTCGGGTTTGTCGACGCGCTTCATACCGATGCCGCCACCGCCGGCGACGGCCTTGACGAGTAGCGGGTAGCCGACCTGTGCGGCGCTTTCGGCGATGCCGTCCAGCGCGCCGGCTTCAAAGCGTTCGCTGCCGGGGACGACGGGCACGCCGGCGGCGATGGCCAGCTCGCGCGCGCGCTGCTTGTCGCCCATGTCGCGGATGCTGTCCGGACGCGGGCCGACCCATGTCAGGCCGGCATCCATGACGGCCTGGGCGAATCCGGCGTTTTCAGACAGGAATCCATAACCTGGATGCACGGCTTGCGCGCGGGTCTTGGCGGCGGCTTCCAGTATCGCGTCCTGGCGCAGATAGCTTTCGCTGGCGCGGGAAGCACCGATGGCATATGCGTGATCGGCCATGGACACGTGGGCGGCCTGGCTGTCGGCTTCGGAATAAACCGCGACGGTTTCGATGCCCAGCGCGCGGCAGGTGCGCATGACGCGGCAGGCGATCTCGCCGCGGTTGGCGATCAGCAGACGATTGAAGGACGCCATGGCCAGCTCACACCGTCAGGCGCGCGACGACGCTGCCTTCGGAAATGGTCTGTTCGGGCTGGACCAGGATTTCGGCAATCGTGCCGGCTTCCGGGGCGACGACGGGAATCTCCATTTTCATGGATTCCAGGATGATGATCGGTTCGTCTTCTTCCACGGTATCGCCGGGCTTCAGCAGGACTTTCCAGACATTGCCGGTGATCTCGGTTTTTACGTCTACGGTGCTCATCTCGTGCTCCTCCTTGATGGCCGGATTTCCCGCCGATGGCCGGCGCGCCCAGGGTTTCCCAGGCGGCGGCATTATGCGAGCCAGCATAAAATATTTTAGTAGTTGTCGCAACAACGACGTATATCCGGCGTTGTGGCTTTACCGGCGAACCGGTACCAGGATCGCTAGACCGTCAGCACGATCTTGCCGAAAATACCGCCGGCTTCCATCAGCGCGTGGGCCTGGGCGGCCTGCGCCAAGGGGAACACCTTCTCGACGATGGGCTTGGCGCGTCCGTCCGCGATGACGGGCAGCGCGCGTGCGGCGAATTCCTTGACGATGGCGGCCTTTTCCGCCGCCGGGCGGGAGCGCAGGACGCTACCGATGATCTGCTGGCGCTTGACCATCATCAGGGCCAGGTTCAGCTCGGCCTTGATGCCGGACATGACGCCGATGATCACCAGACGTCCGCCGGCGGCCAGCGAATTCTTATTCGGCGCGAGATAGCGCGCGCCGATATGGTCCAGGATAAGGTCGGCGCCTTTCTTGTTGGTGATCGTCTTGATCTCCGCGGCGAAGTCAGGCGTGGCGCGGTAGTCGATCACGTGCTGCGCCCCCAGTGCCTTAAGGCGGTCTTCCTTGCCCGGCGACGCGGTCACGATCAGGCGCGCGGCCGGCGCCAGCGCGCGGCACAGCAGCAAGGCAGCGGTGTTCACGCCACCGCCACCGCCATGCAGCAGAGCGGTTTCGCCATCGCGCAGGCCGCCCAGCATGAAAACATTCAGATAGGCGGTGATATAGGTTTCGCAGACACAGGCGGCGGTCTCGAAGTCCATGCCTTCCGGTATGCGCATCAGCAGGTCGGCGCGCGTCTTGGCATATTCGGCGTAACCGCCGCCGCCCACCAGCGTCATGACGCGGTCGCCGGGCCGCCAGTCGCGTACGTCGCCGGCCACGGCTTCGATGACCCCGGCCACTTCCAGTCCCAGGATCTCGGATTCGCCCGCCGGAGGAGGGTAGTTGCCTTCGCGTTGGACGATGTCCGGCCGATTGACGGACGTGGCGTGCACCCGGATCAATACCTCGCCGGGCCCCGGCACCGGGCGCGGCGCATCGCCGTAATACAGCACGTCGGGCGTACCCGGTTCGCGCATCAATATGGCTTTCATGGCCGCGGATTCATCCCTGCTCATTGTGATCTCCTGGTGGATAGGTGGCCGCGGCGCCCCTGGCATCAAGCCGCCATGGCGTCCGCCTGTTCATAGGGCACGGTCGCCACGCCCTTGATCTGCGTACGGTGCATGATACGGCTGACGCTGGGATCAAACGAATCGCGGCGGTGCAGGGTGCAGCGGTTATCCCACAGGATCAGGTCATGCAGCTGCCACTCCTGGCGGAAGGTGAACTCGGGTTGCGCGGCGTGCGCCCACAGCTGGTCGAGCAGTTCGTTACTTTCGTCCAGCGGCAGGCCCAGGATGTAGCTGTTGCGACGGCGGCCCAGGTACAGCGCGGCGCGACCGGTCTCCGCATGGCGCACCACCAGCGGATGGCGCGCGCCGGGCGCTTCGCGGGGGTCGGTGATTTCTTTCATGCCCCTGCGCATCATCCCGGCGCTGTTGTAGGTGGCGTCATGGATGGCGCGGCGTCCGGCGATAGCCTGCTTGAGTGCCTGGGGCAGCGTTTCGTACGCCATGTACATATTGGCCCAGTAGGTATCGCCGCCGCTGGGCGGTACATCCAGCGCGTGCAGCAGCGCGGCCATGGGCGGCGTATCGATATAGGTCATGTCGCAGTGCCAGACCGCTTCGCCATCGCCCAGGTTGCCGATGGGCACGCCATCCTTCTTCACGTTGGAGATGACGTTGATTTCCGGGAATTCCGTCAGGAAAGGCTTGCCGTAGGGGTTCGGGCCCGGAGGGTCGAGTTCGCCGAACACGCGGCTCAGGGCCAGCAGTTCGGGGTCGCTCAGCAACTGGCCGCGAAAGCGCAGCACCAGGTGCTCGCCCCATGCGCGCTTGAGCGCGGCGACGTCGTCGGCGGCCAGCGGCGCGCGCAGATCCAGGCCGGAAACTTCCGCGCCCAGCGCCGGTGCCAAAGGAGTAACGGTGATCGAAGACATGATGTTGACCTTGTGCGTGTTTGAGGTGATGCCCCGTCCATCGTTATGTGTATCCGATGCGTGACGAGACAGCGGGCGAGGTCAATATAGCAA
>DATJHN010000114.1:0-11595 GCA_035493915.1 Bordetella sp. | reverse complement strand
GGGGCCGGTGGTGCGACGCCCGTCGCTGAGCAGGATGATGGCGCCGTTGCGATACGAGCCCGGTTCCCTGGGCGGACGCTCCTGCTCGTGCTTAAGGGCTTCGCTCGCCGCGCCGGCGCTGCCCAGCGGCGCCGCGAAGGGGCCGAAGCGGGACGCCGGATCATTGAGCAGCATGGCCTCCAGTTCGCCCCGGTCGTCCGGAAACAGCGTGCCCAGCGCCACGATCAATCCGCTGCCCGTCGCCGTGCCGCGCTGCAGCTCGAAGCGATCGATGGCGTCGAGCATGTCCTGGCGGTTATCGGTGGGCGGTTGCACCACGGTTGCCGCGGCGGCGAATGCAACGATGCCCAGGCGCACGGTGGCGGGCAGGGTTTTGATGAAATCGCGCGCCGCCTGCTGCGCCGCGCCCAGGCGCGTGGGCAGGACATCGGTGGCTTCCATGCTGCGCGAGACGTCCATGGTCAGCACCAGCGTCAAGGTATCGGACGGCAAGGTGACCGTGGCGCTGGGACGGGCGCAGGCCAGCAGGGCGACGCCCAGCGCCAGCCAGAAAAGGAAAGGGGGGACATGCCGCCGCAGCCGTTGTCCAGGCCCCATCGCGGTGCGCGCGAGCACCAGGCTGGGATAGATGACGGCGGATTTCTTGCGCCGCGCGAGCACGTAGAAATAGGCTGCGGCCAGCAGGGGCAGCACCAATAGCAGCCAGAGCATTTCCGGCCAGAGAAACCGCATACAGTTCTCCTTGGCGCGTGGATGCGACGATGGTACTGTACTTCCACGACGGGGCGGAATTCCGGTGGCAACGATGAAACGAGTTGCGATCTACGGATGGGTAGCGGCGGCGGTGGCGGTGGTTTTCGTTGCAGGCCTGGGCACTGCATGGCTGGCGCAACCAAAACTGCGCGTGCTGACGCAAAAGGACATCGACGCTGCTGTTCTGCACACGCTGGAAACCAAAAGCCTGCCATCGCGGACGGCCCGCGCGGCGGAAGCGGTGCGGGCCTCGGTGGTGGAAATCATCGGCTACCCGCAGGTGGACGAAAAATCGGCCGACGGGGCGCGCGACAAGGGCAATCCGGGTGCGGATCCGCGCAAGCAAGCGGCGCCTGGCGGCGATCCGAATCCCGCGATTCCCGACGGGCAGAAACCGGCGGTTCCCAATGGGCAGAAACCCGCGGCGCCCGACCCGGGCAAGCAGGGATCTTCCGACGCGCTAGCCAATAATGACAAGCCCGGCGGCAATCGTGCCGATGGCGGCAAACCCAATGGCAATAATCCCGGCGCCGGCCAGGCCGTCCCTGGCGGGCCAGGTTCCGACAGGCCGGGCACGGATAAACAGGGCACGGATAAACAGGGCACGGACAAGCGGGGCGCCGACAAGCCCGGCACCGACCAGGCCGGCAAGGACGACCCGGAGGACAACGCAGAAGCCGTGAATATCGGTTCGGGCGTGGTCATCACCGACCAGGGCGTGATCCTGACCAACTATCACGTGATCGCCGGTGCGCGCCGCTTGAAGGTCAGGTTCTACGATGGCCATGAATCGGAAGCTTCGGTGCTGGCCGTGCAGCCGGACAAGGATCTGGCCGTTATCCGGGCCGCGTCGCTGCCCGACGATCTGCCGGCGGCCACGCTGGGTTCCAGCCGTAATCTGACGCCGGGTGACGAAGTGGTCGCCGTTGGTTTTCCCTTCGGCATCGGGCCCTCGGTATCCTCGGGTGTGGTGTCCGGCCTTAACCGCGAATTCGTATCGCCGGAAAGCAAGCAGGACCTCGATCACCTGATCCAGTTCGACGCGGCGGCCAACCCAGGCAATTCCGGCGGCCCGCTGGTGAATATGGATGGCGAAGTGGTAGGTATCGTGACCGCGATCCTCAACCCTACCAACAGCAAGACTTTCGTCGGTATCGGCTTTGCCACGACCATTGAAAGCGCGGGCAGCGCCGTGGGCATTTCTCCCTTCTGAATGTGGAGGCGTATGAACGACCAACCCATGAGCGCGGTGGACAGCGCCAATCTGATGGAACGCCTGCTGTATGAGGTGAAACGCGTGGTGGTCGGACAGGACCACTTTCTGGAACGCGTGCTGGTGGCCATTCTGGCCCGCGGGCACCTGCTGGTGGAAGGGGTGCCCGGCCTGGCGAAAACGCTGACGGTGAATACGCTTGCACGCACCATGCGCGGCTCGTTCAAGCGCATTCAATTCACGCCGGACCTGTTGCCGGCCGATTTGATCGGCACGCGCATGTACAACCAGCGGACGGGAGAGTTTTCAACCGTGCTGGGACCAGTGTTCGCCAATCTGCTGCTGGCCGATGAAATCAATCGCGCGCCCGCCAAGGTGCAGAGCGCGCTGCTGGAAGTCATGCAGGAAAGGCAGGTCACCATCGCCGGCGAGACGCATCCCGTGCCCACGCCTTTCCTGGTGATGGCGACGCAGAATCCCATTGAAACCGAAGGCACGTATCCCTTGCCGGAAGCGCAGATCGATCGCTTCATGATGAAGGTGCTGGTCGGCTATCCCACCGAGGAAGAAGAGGTGGTCATCGTCAATCGCTTCACCGGTCCCGCGATCGCGGTGAATCCGGTGGCGATGCCTGGCCAGCTTGCACGCCTGCAGGAAGACTGCCGCAAGGTGTATGTGGACCCTGGCCTGATCCAGTACGCGGTGCGCGTGGTAACGGCCACGCGCGCGCCGGCCCGTTGCGGCCTGGCCGATATGGAACGCTATATTTCCTTCGGCGCGAGCCCGCGCGCCAGCATCGGCCTGATCGACGGCGCGCGCGCGCTGGCTTTTCTGCGCGGGCGCGACTACGCGCTGCCGGAGGATGTGATCGATCTCGTACCCGACGTATTGCGCCATCGCCTGGTACTTTCCTACGAGGCGCTGTCCGACGGCGTGACCGCGGATCAGCTTGTGGCGCGCGTCCTGCAGGCCTTGCCGGCGCCCGAGCGCCCGCTGGAATCCCATGTTCGGGTGGCGGAAGTCTAGCCGGCGCGTTGAAGCCGCCGAAGGCGCGTCGGCCGATGCGCCGCGTGATGTTCTTGCGCGCACCCGCAAGCGTCGCGCGGACGCATTGGTACGGCGTCTGGAATGGACGGTTATCCGCCATCTGGACGGCCTGCTTCAGGGCGACTACCGAACGCTGTTCCGTGGCTTTGGCATCGACTTCGTCGATCTGCGCGAATACCAGCCCGGCGATGACGTTCGCTACATCGACTGGAACGTGACGGCGCGCCTGCAAACGCCATATGTGCGCGAGTTCCAGGAAGACCGCGAGGTCGCGGCCTGGTTCCTGCTGGACTTGAGCGGCTCGGTGGATTTCGGTTCGGGCGATGTGCGCAAGCGCGCCCTGCTGGGCGATTTCACCGCGGTCATGGCACGGTTGCTGACGCGCCACGGCAACCGCGTCGGCGCCTTGCTCTATAACGGCGCGCCGGGAGCGCTGCCGGCCATTGTGCCGGCGCGCTCGGGCCGGCGGCACTTGTTGCATTTGATCGACCGCATGGATGCGGTGCCGGCCGCCGCGCGCGGCGAGACGCGCCTGCGCGAGCTGCTGGATCATGCGCGCGGGGTGGTGAAGCGCCGTTCGGCGCTGTTTGTCGTGTCCGACTTCATCAGCACGCCGGGTTGGGAGACGTCCCTGGGCTTGCTGGCGCGCCAACATGATGTGGTGGCAGTACGGCTGATCGATCCCTTGGAATCGGCCTTGCCCGATCTGGGGCTGGTCGTGCTGCAGGACGCGGAAACAGGGGAGCAGTTGCTGGTCGATACTCACGACACCGCGTTCAGAAAGCGCTTTGTCGAAGCCGCGGCGGTGCGCGAGGCCGGCCTGCACAATGCCTTCACGCGGGCCGGAGTAGCCTGCCTGTCGCTGGCGACCGATGCCCGCCTGGACCTGGCGCTGCTGCGCTTTGCCCAGCAGCGCCGCCGGCCGGGCGGCACGGTCAAGGACGCCGCATGAATCAGCTGCCCGCCATCAGTTTCCTGTGGCCGCGAATGCTGTGGCTACTGGTGCTCGTGCCGGTTCTGGTCGTGCTTTACGTGTGGCACGACAGGCGCCGGCGGCGGGTGGCCACCCTGTATCCGGCGTTGATGGTGTCGGGGCTGTCCAGGCAGGGCGGAGCCCGGTGGCGCCGGCATTTTCCCGCGGTGCTGATCCTGCTTGCCATAACTTCGCTGCTGGTCGCGGTCGCGCGGCCGCAAGCGCTGATGCTGCTGCCTTCGCGCCTGCAGACCATCATCCTTGCCATGGACACGTCGGGCAGTATGCGGGCCGAGGACATCAAGCCCAACCGTATTCAGGCGGCACGCCAGGCGGCCAGGATTTTCGTGGAATCGCAGCCCGCCGACGTCAGTGTCGGCGTGGTATCCGTGGCCGGTACGGCATCCGTGGCGCAAGCGCCCAGCCGCAGGAAGGAAGACGTGACCGCGGCGCTGGACCGGCTGCAGCCGCAGCGCGGCACCGCGCTGGGCAACGGCCTGATCATCGCGCTGGTGACGTTGCTGCCGAAGGCGGGCATCGATGTCGACCGCTTCATGAACGAAGGTGCAAAGGACGACAAGGCCAAGCCCGCGCAGCGGCCCGATGCGTCGCGCAATGCACCGGGCGGCGCGTCCGCCAAGGGATTGGATGGGCGGCCGCTGCCGCGCGAGGGTGATGTGACGGGGCCGTCGCCCGATAACTCCGGCGCGATCGTGCTGCTGTCCGATGGCGAGAGCAATACCGGTCCCGAGGCCATCCAGGCGGCCCAGGTCGCCGCCGAGCATGGCGTGCGCATTTATACGGTGGGCATCGGCACGCCGGATGGCGTCGTCATCACCGTGGATGGATGGTCGTCGCGGGTGCGGCTGGATGAAAAGGTCTTGAAGAAAGTAGCCGATATCACAGGCGCGGAATACTTCCGTGCCGAAGACGCCGAAGGACTGAAGAAGGTCTATGGCGTGCTCAGCGCCCGGCTGGCCTTCGATAAGCAGGACATGGTCGAAATCACGGCCTTGTTCGCCGCGCTGGGCGCGCTGTTGGCGGCCTGCGCGGGATTGCTGTCGCTATGGTGGTTCGGGCGCGTTCTGTAGCCGCGTCATTGCATGACAGCGGCCGCTTATTCGAAAAAATCCGTACCTTAAATTAAAACAGGCAGCGTCCCGATTGGTTATGTTGATGCCGATCGCCGGCGCGATGACTTTGGCGGGGACTGTCGCGCTCGTATAGCAACAAATAAAAACCCTACTCGATGTTCTGCGCCTGCTCCCGCATTTGTTCGATCAGCAGCTTTAAATCCATGGCCGCGCGGGTGACGTCGACGCTGCCGGCCTTCGAGCCCAGCGTGTTGGCTTCGCGGTTCATCTCCTGGAACAGGAAATCCAGCCGCTTGCCGGCGCTGCCGCCATTGGCGCGCTTGCCGGATTTGGCGGCGCCGCCGTCATCTCCGTCGGCCAGGATGTGGACGAGTTCGGCCAGGTGCGAACGCAGGCGCGACAGTTCTTCCGCCACGTCGATGCGCAGGGCGAACAGGTTGGCTTCCTGGGCCAGGCGTTCGGTCAGTTCCGGTCCGCTGATGTGCGCGAAGCCGCCGGGGAAGGCGGCCTCGACGGTTTCGCGCAGTTTGGCGGCCAGTTTTTCGCGATGGTCGGCCAGCAGCTGCGGCAGGTGGCGCTCGACGTCCTCGACGATTTTTTCGATGCCGGCGGCACAGTCTCGCATCATCGCTGCCAGGCGTTCGCCTTCGCGGGCGCGCGCGTCCTGCAATTGCGCCAGCGCTTCGCGCGCGGCCTGCATGCCGGCCGCGCCCCAGGTCTGTGGATCCATCGCATCGTTATTGCGCTGGCCGGGCCAGTTGAACAGCTCCACCATGCGCGGCGATTCGGTTTCGGGCAGGATCTGGCGTGCCGCTTGCAATTGTTCGGCCAGACGCTGCAGCCATTGTGCATCCAGGCGGTCCAGGTCGGCGGCGGCGTTGCGGGTGTAGCTGACGCGGACCTCCACCTTGCCGCGGCCCAGGCTGCCGGTCAGCAGCTCGCGCAGCGGCGATTCCAGATGCCGCAGGTCATCGGGCAGCCGGAAATACAGGTCGAGGAAACGGCTGTTGACGCTGCGGAACTCCAGCGACAGCGAGCCTTGGTCCAGATCGGCGCGGGCGCTGCCGAAGGCCGTCATGCTTCGTATCATGATTAATGCATCCTGAATAAGGGCGGTCGCGAAGCGAACGCATGCCCGCAGAATAACCCGAAGGCGCCGGCCGGACGGATCGGCCGTGCCGCTTTGGATACGCCAGGTGCGGCTGGCCCGTACAATCGCTGCCGACCACCGATCCATTGGAGACATCCGTGACCACATCCGCACCCAATACGCCCCGTCATTCGGGCCGCGCGCTCGACGAACTGCGTCCGCTGTCGCTGACGCGCGGTTTTACGCGCTATGCGGAAGGGTCTGTGCTAATCCGGGCCGGCAATACGCATGTTCTGTGCACCGCCAGCGTGCTGGACAAGGTACCGCCGTTCCTGAAAGGCCAGGGGCAAGGCTGGGTGACCGCCGAATACGGCATGCTGCCGCGCGCCACGCATACCCGCGGCGATCGCGAGGCCGCGCGCGGCAAGCAGTCCGGACGCACGCAGGAAATCCAGCGCCTGATCGGCCGCAGCCTGCGCGCGGTCATGGATATGGCGGCGCTGGGCGAACGCACGGTGCATATCGATTGCGACGTGCTGCAGGCCGATGGCGGCACGCGTTGCGCCAGTATCACCGGAGCCTGGGTGGCGATGGCCGATGCCGTGGCGCTGCTGATAAAGCGCGGCGATCTGGCGGCCAGTCCCTTGCGCGATCATGTGGCGGCGGTATCGGTCGGCATGGTGGGCGGCCGGCCCGTGCTGGACCTGGACTACGAAGAGGATTCGGGTTGCGATGCCGACGTGAACGTCGTCATGACGGGCGCGGGAGCCTTCGTCGAAGTGCAGGGCACCGCGGAAGGCGTGGCGTTCAGCCGGGCGGAACTGGACGCGATGCTGGCGTTGGCGGAACGAGGCATCGGCGGACTGGTGCAGGCGCAGAAGCAGGCGCTGGCTTAGCAGGCATGCTGCGTCAAAGCACATGGCGTGGCACAGGCCACGACGCGGACGTTGCATAGGTCATTGCATAGGCCATGCCGCGACGCGGTTTTATCGCGTAGGCGCGTGCGATCGCCATCAATTCCATGACAGGCGGATGACGATTGCCGACACATCTGGCGTGGCGCCATTCATGTCAAGAAACTGCCACTTAACCGCAACATAATCCTTACCAATTGTTTTGCCCGTAAAGGGCACGTAGGTAGGATGCAATGCGGAACAAATTGAGTGTGAATCTGGCGCTGACGATCGTGTTGGCTGTGTTCGTGGCGCTGTTCGTCGCGGCGGGGGCGGCGGCGATTTCCCTGCTGCATGAAACGCGCACGTGGGTCGAAGAACTGGGACGCGACAATATCGAGCGTGCCAGTGAACTGGGCAATGTCAGCAGCGCGGTGTTCCAGGCCCGCGCGGCAATGGTGGACGCCAAGACCTATATGGAAGGCGGCCGTATTCAAGAGCGCGACCAGATGCTGGCCGTGGTCGACAAATTCCTGGCGGACGCACACAAGGGCGTGCAGCGGCTGCAATCCCTGCCGTATGCCAATACCGAGGGCAAACCGCTTTACGACGCGACGATGCGGGCCTATGCCAAGCTGGTGGACGATTGCCTGGCGCCCATGCGCAAGGCCATCCAGGGCTTCAATGGCGTGGAGGTGAACCGCCTGAACGACCAGGTCCTGCCGGTGGCCGCGGAAGCCTATGTCAAGGCGGAAAGCGAATTCCAGCACTACACGCGCGCCCAGGGCGCCTCGGCCATCGTCGAAGTGGCGCATATGCAGGATGCCGCGGTCTACAGCGCGGTGGGCCTGGCGGTCTTCGTATTGCTGCTGGCGATCGGCATCCGGGTGGTGTTGCACCGCGCGCTGCTGCGGCCGTTGCGCCAGGCGGGCGATCATTTCGACCACATCGCCGACGGCGATCTGACGCAGCCGATCGCCGCGGGTGGGAAAAACGAAATCGGTGTGCTGTTTTCGGCAATGGGCCGCATGCAGACCGGCTTGTCCGGCGCGGTCGGTACGGTACGTACGGCGGTTGACGATATCCACGCCGATATGCGGGCGCTGGCCGCCGGCGGCATCCAGTTGTCCGAACGCACGGCCGAACAGGCCGGCATGCTGCAGGAAACCGCGGCCGGCATGTCCACGCTGGCGCAGACGGTGAATGCGACCTCGGAAAACGCCGAGCAGGCCAATGCGCAGTCGCATCGCGTCGCGGCGCTGGCGGAGCAGGGCGCGCAGGCGGTCGACCGCGTCGTCGCGCGCATGCGCGATATCGCCGAAAGTGCGCGCCACATCGCCCATATCGTCGGCGTTGTCGACGGCATTGCCTTCCAGACGAATCTGCTGGCCCTGAACGCCGCGGTGGAAGCGGCCCGCGCGGGTGAGTCGGGCCGCGGCTTCGCGGTGGTTGCCGGCGAAGTGCGCACGCTGGCGCAGCGCAGCGCCAATGCCGCGCGTGAAATCAAATCGCTGATCGCCGATTCGTCGAATCACGTCGACGCGGGCGTGCGCGAAGTCGGCTCGGCCGGCCAGACCATCGGCGATATGCGCGCGGCGGTCGCGCAGGTGACCGCGCTGGTGCACGAGATATCGCATGCCGCGGCCGAGCAGGCCGCCGGTATCGGCGCCATGCATGAGGCCATGTCCGGCCTGGATCGCAATACGCAGGAAAATGCCGCGCTGGCCGAAGAGACCGCCGCGGCGGTGGCGGCCCTGGAAGGGCGCGCGGAACGCCTGAGCGAGGCCGTGGCGGTATTCCGCCTGGCCAGCGCCGACGGCCCGCGCCAGCCCGTGGCGCCGCGAGGCGCGGCGTCAGCCGCCGCCGGCCGCAATATAGGGTTCGAGGACGAGCGGAACGTTTCCGTGCTTGACCTGATGCTTGACGCGAGCGGCCGCGGAGGCAATGTCCTCGGGGCGGATGCGCACGCCTGATTGCGGCGTGACGTGCAGCGCGCCGATGCTGAGCGTGACGAAGGGGAAGGACCGCATGATGCCGTAGCGGTCTTCCGCCTCGATGCCGCCGCGGGCGCGGCCCTCGTCGTCGTACAGGCCGATCGCATCCTGGTTGAAGTCGTGGATGATGCGCTCGGCGCGGTCGCGCCAATCGGGGCTGCGGAACAGGATCACGAAATCGTCGCCGCCCACGTGGCCGACGAAATCCCGTTGCGGGTCGCAGTGGTTGCGGATGACCGTGGCGCACAGCTGGATCATGTCGTCGCCGCGCCAATAGCCATACACGTCGTTGAACGGCTTGAAGTGGTTCAGGTCGCAGTAGCAGGTGATGAAATCGACGCCGCCGTCGAGCAGGCTGCCGATATGCTGGCTGATCGGGATATTGCCGGGCAGCGACGTCAGCGGATTCGCATAACGCGCCGCCTCGATGCGCATTTCGGTCACCGAGCGCACCAGCGCCTCGCCGGTGCCCAGCCCATCGTAGTTGCCGTCGCGCGTGATGATGAAACCGTCGACCAGGTATCGCTGGTCGTCGGATACCAGCACGTGGCTGAGCTGGTCGATGGACGCATGCACATCGACCAGGACCGGCTGGTCGTTCATGAAGGTGGTGCAGGCGTCGCGTCCGAACAGTTCGCGCGTGTAGCGCTGCGCATAGCGTTCGGTAAAGTCGCGCCGGTTGATGATGCCCAGCGGACGGTTATCGTCGTCCACCACGGCCACGGCATGCATTGCCTTGTGTTCGTCGAACAGGTGGTGCACGTCGTCGTTGGTGTGCCGGCTGGGCGACACCGATGGGGCGTCGACGCGCAGCGTCGCGGCCGTGGCGCCCGGTACGCGGGCGGCATTGCGCGATTGGGTACGGGCATCCAGTACCTGGCGCACCTGCGGCGAGATTTCCGTGGTGAGGCGCGCGGCGGGGTAACCCAGGAACCAGCCCTGCGCGTAGCGTATGCCCAGGTCGCGCACGATCGCCAGGTCTTCCGCCGTTTCGACGCCTTCGGCCACGGTGGGCGTTCCCAGGCACTGGGCGACCGACAGGACGGCGCGCACCAGCTTCTGGCGGCGTTCGTCCTGCGCGATGCCATGGAAAAAATAGCGGTCTATCTTGACCAGATCGGGCTGCGCTTCCGACCATAGCTGCAGGCTGGCGTGGCCGACACCATAGTCGTCCAGGGCCAGGCGCACGCCGAACGCTCGCAGCGCGCGCAGGATTTCGGTCAGCACGCTCATGTCCGGATACACCGGATCGTGCTCGGTCAGCTCGATGACGATGCGGGCCGGTTCGATGGCGCGTGCGTCCAGCAGGCGCGCTGGCATCGAGGTGCCCCACTTGACCCAGAAATGCAACAGGGCGGACGCCGACATGTTCAGGAACAGACTGCTGCCGGTGGGAGGATTCGCTTCCTGGAAGACGCGCAGACCGCTGTTGGCGCTGGCGTGCTCGACCAGGGGATGCACTCCGCGGCGGCGGGCTTCGCCGAAGAGGGCATCGGGAGAATGCAGATCGGTGTCGATGGGGCCGCGGATCAGGCTTTCGTACCCATAGACGCGGCCGTTGGTCAAATCGACCACGGGTTGGAACAGGGGACTGAGACGTCCGGAGCGCAGGATGTCATCCAGCAGCCCCACCGGAGAGAGGATCGCATTCTGGCCGGCGGCCGGGATTGCGGGGTGTACAGACGCGTGCATACTTTGGCACCGGGTGGAGAGCACCTATGTTGAGGCGCCCATGTTGCGCAGGCGTTTCAATCTGTGTCTTGCCGCGCGGGCGATACACTACCAGTTTGCCCAGCAGCTCGCATCGTCGGTTACAAATCCCATGCAATCCATACCAGTTCCCAGCATCGATCGCGTGGTGCTCGCCTCCGGCAACGCCGGCAAGCTGCGTGAATTTTCCGCGCTGTTCGCGCCGCTGGGCATCGAATTGATCCCACAGGGGCAACTGGGCGTGCCCGAGGCTGCCGAGCCGCATTGCACCTTTATAGAGAATGCGCTGGAAAAGGCCCGCCACGCCAGCCGCCTGACCGGACTGCCGGCGCTGGCCGACGACTCCGGCCTGTGCGTCGACGCGCTGGGCGGGGCGCCGGGCGTATATTCGGCGCGCTACGCCAGCCTGCAGGGCGGCGAAAAGTCGGACGCCGCCAACAATGCGCGGCTGATCCGAGAACTGGCAGGGCAGGCCGACCGGCGCGCCTGTTATATAGCGGTCCTGGCCCTGGTGCGCGCGGCGGAAGATCCCCGCCCGCTGGTGGGCGAGGGCGTCTGGTACGGAGAAATCGTCGATGCGCCGCGCGGCGGCCACGGTTTCGGCTACGATCCGTACTTTCATCTGCCCGACCTTGGCAAGACGGCGGCCGAACTGGCCCCCGCCGAAAAAAACGCCGTCAGTCACCGCGCGCAGGCGCTGCGCGAACTGCTGGCCAAGCTGGGCCGCGCGACCCGCTGATCGCGCCAGTATCGCCATGCCTATCACCATTCCCATCCGGCAGGCCGGAGCCCCGGCCCCCGCCACGCCTCCCGTGCGTGGCGCCTCGG
>DATJHN010000113.1:0-2650 GCA_035493915.1 Bordetella sp. | reverse complement strand
GCGCCGCTGCTGGACGAGGCCGGCGGAGCATTGTCCCCGGATTTATTGCAGGCGGTCAGGGCAAACGCCATCATCAGCACCGCGATCGTGGTCTTTACCATATTGGTCTCCTTGCATGAAGCCGCTGTCCAGCGGCGTGCTCCTCTCCCTGCAAACTACATGCCTTGCGCTTACATTTTCCTGTGAGCTTGCTGAACGCCGCCAATGCCCACAAGCCGGCCAGAGCTGCACGGCACGCGGACGGCTGGGCGATTGCGACGGCATCGGCGCCCGGACACGCCCTTTACAGTGATGCGCCGCCGCAAATGACCAGTTGCTGACCCGTGATGGCGCCGCCGTCCGGTCCCAGCAGGAACGCCACCAGTCCCGCGACTTCGCGCGGCGATACGAAGCGGCCGATGGGGGGCAGTTTCGGCGCGGACGATGCACGGCCGGATTCGTGCAGCATGGGCGTATCCGTTGCGGCGGGCGCCACGACATTCACCGTGATCGCGCGCGGCGCCAGTTCGGCCGCCCATGACCGCGCCATACCGATGAGCGCCGATTTCACCGCCGCATATTGGCTGCGCCCGGCGGCACCCATGGCGACGCGGCTGCCTATCAGCACGACGCGCGCACCGTCAGGCAGTTGCCCCGCGATCGAGTTGAGCAGGATCTCCGGCGCACGCACATGAATGCGCCACATCGCTTCGCCGTCAGCCGGATCCAGGCTGCCCAACGGCGCCACCCGCATGTGGCCGGCCGCATGGACAAGGGCATCGACATCCGTAAGTGCGCCCGCGATTCGATGCGTGGCTTGTGCGTCAGCCAGGTCGGTGACGATATGGGCATAAGCCGCAGACTGTATCGACCCCGGCATGCGGTCGATGCCGGTGACACGCCAACCTATTTCCAGCAGGCGCGCCGCGATGGCCGCTCCTATGCCGGAGCACGCTCCGGTAACCAGCGCATGCCCAGCCCGGGGCTCCGGCGCGCTACTGCTCACTTATAGTCCTTGGCCTGCGCGCGGATCTTCGCGGCATCGAACTTGTTGATATCGGCGATCAGATCGTTGGTGTAGAAGGGCGTGAAATCGGCGATGCGCAGGTTATTCATCTCGGCTTCAGTGTGGAACTCCTGTTCGTTGATGCTGCCCATGGGCGCGCCCTCGTAGGGCGGCGTGTAGAGTTTGATGCGGCGGCCGATGGCATGCAGCACCGCTTCCACGGCGACGTCGGTGGTGCTGCCACGCGGCGCGGTTTCCGGGAACATCCGCAAGAAGGCCAGCGCGCCGGCGCGCGGATTGGCCGTGATGAATTGCGACGCCTTGCATACCGACCGCCCTACCCCCACCAGCATCTCGCGCTGGGATTGCAGGGTCGCCACCCTGGATTCCAGGAACTGGCCGCCGACCAGCGGCAGTTTTTCCGGACGCGGCAGCAGCTTCAGCGCAATGCCGGCCGCTTCTATCTGGCCGAAACCGGTGTCGTAGTACGCCAGCGCATCGATGGCATCGCGTTGCAGCGCGACGCCGGCCGGCACGCCGTTGCCCACCGCGATCCACTTGAAGTCCTTGTCCGGATCGAAGCCCAGCGAGCGCAGCACATTGCGCGTCACCGGATAATCCGTGGCGCCGAAATCCGATACGCCGATACGCTTGCCCTTCAAATCCCGATAGCTGGCGATCGAAGATCCGGGCGATACCGCGATATCCCATTTGTAGGGATATGTGTATTCATAGAAATTGCGCGAAGTGGTCCATTGTCCTTGCGCCAGCAGCGGCAGGCCGAAGGACGGTACACCCACGCCGACGTCCACGTCTCCGCGGTCCACCGCCACCTGTACGTTGGAATTGGTGCCCAGCGCAAGCGCGCTGACGGCCAGGCCCTCTTCCTTGTTGTAGCCGAGCACTTCGCCGATCACCAGATTGATCACGATGGGACTCATGGCCTTCAGGCCGACGCCCAGTTTCACGGGGCGCAGGTCCGCGGCCGATACGCGCCGTGTCATGGCCAGCGAAACAGCCGCCGCGCCGGATGCGAATACGAAGTTTCTTCGGGTCATTGTCATTGTCGTCTCCTCCGGGATATCACGATTTTGCGCGGTCGCTCCAATGGACCACTCTTTTTTCCAGCCGCCGGACCACTGTATGCAGCAATACCCCCATCACGCCCAGGATCACCAGCGCCGCGAAGACCCCGGCCACGTCGGTTACCGCCTGCGCCTGCGTGATCACGACGCCCATGCCCTGCTGCGCGCCCAGGAATTCGGCGACGATGGTGCCCAGCAGCGCATACACGACCGCCATGTCCAGGCCCGCGAAGATGTACGGCGCGGCGTTGGGCAGCTTGACGATGCGGTAGGTTTCGAAGCGTGTGGCCGATAGCGAACGCATGAGGTCGACGCGTTCGGGCTCCACCGCGCGCAACCCCGTAAAGCTGTTGATCAAGACGGGAAAGAAAGCCAGCAAGGCGGCGATGGCGATCTTGGAGCTGTCGCCGAAACCCAGCCAGATCACGATGAGCGGCGCGATGGCGACCTTGGGCAGGCTTTGCAGCGCGAAGGCATAGGGCATCAGCAACTTTTCCACGCGCCGGCTTTCCGCCATCAGCGAACCCAGCACCAGGCCGCAAACCGTGCCGATGACGAAGCCGATCGCGGCGTTGCTCAG
>DATJHN010000112.1:0-14003 GCA_035493915.1 Bordetella sp. | reverse complement strand
CTCCCTCCGGCCCGGCGGGGTCGTCGCCTGCCTCATCCGCCGCCAAGCCGCGGTCACGCGGCAGGCGCGTGTTCATGCTGGGTACGGGTGCCATTGCGCTGGTTGCCGCCGTCGCCTGGGGCGCGCATTGGTGGCTGGTGGGCCGCTTTATCGAAAGCACCGACGATGCCTATCTGCAGGCCGACAGCGTGACGATCGCGCCCAAGGTCGGCGGCTATGTGATGCAAGTCTACGTCGCCGATAACCAGGCCGTCCGGGCCGGTGATCCGCTGGTGCGGCTGGACGATCGCCAGTACCACGCGGCGTTGGACCAGGCCCGCGCCACCATCGACGCGCGGCAAGCCGACATCGATCGGGCGCAGGCGGAGATCCGCCAGCAGAACGCGAATGTCGCGCAGGCCGAGGCGCAGGAACGCGTGGCGCGGTTGAACGCGAAGCATGCGGAAGACGAAGTGCGGCGCTATCGTCCCCTGGCCGCGACCGGCGCGGAAACCAGCGAACGCTTGTCCAATCTGAGCAACGAGCGCGACCAGGCGCAAGCGACGCTGGCGGCCAATCAAGCCGCCGTCCAGGCCGCGCAGGCGCAGATCGCCGTCAGCACGGCGCAGATTTCCCAAGCGAAGGCGCAGTTGGAAGCCGCACAGGCCAGCGCCCGGCAATCGGACCTGGATCTGCAGGACACGGTGGTGCGCGCGACGCTGTCCGGCAATGTCGGCGACCGCACGGTGCGCGTGGGCCAATTCGCGCAGCCGGGCACGCGGATGATGACGATCGTGCCGGTGCAGGACGTCTACCTGGAAGCGAATTTCAAGGAAACGCAGATAGGCCGGATGCGTCGCGGCCAGCCGGTGACATTGCATATCGACGCCCTGCCCGGCCAGGATCTGCGCGGCGTGGTCGATAGTTTCGCTCCGGGTACGGGCTCGCAATTCGCGCTGTTGCCGCCGGAGAATGCCACGGGCAATTTCACGAAGATCGTGCAGCGTGTGCCGGTGCGTATTCGCGTGGACGCGGATGCGAACACGCGGGAATTGCTGGTGCCGGGCTTGTCGGTGACCGCGGATGTCGATACGCGCGCCGCAAGCCGCACGAGCGCCACGAACAACTCCAGCAATACAAGCAGTACGAGCACCACGAGCGACGCAAGCCATGGCTGATCAGGCAGCGGTTTCCGGCACGACGCCCGGCGCATCCGGAACACCCGGAAAACCTAGCGCCCCCGCCGCGGAACCGCGCGCCACCGCAGCCGATTGGATCGCGGTGGCCGGTGGGTCGCTGGGCGCGTTGATGGCGACGCTGGATATCTCCATTACGAATTCCGCTTTGCCGCAGATTCAGGGCTCGATCGGCGCGACTGGTACGGAAGGCACCTGGATTTCCACCGGCTACCTGATGTCCGAGATCGTGATGATCCCGCTGGCGGCGTGGCTGACGCGTGTGTTCGGGCTGCGTAATTTCCTGCTGGGCAACGCGGTGTTGTTCGCGATGTTCTCGATAATGTGCGGCATGTCGCACAGCCTGCCGGCGATGATCGCCGGCCGCATCGGCCAGGGCTTTACCGGCGGCGCGATGATACCGACGGCACAGACCATCATCCGCACGCGGCTGCCGCGATCGCAGATGCCGATAGGCATGACGATGTTCGGCCTGATCGTGCTGCTGGGGCCGTTGCTGGGGCCGGTGGTGGGCGGTTGGCTGGCGGAGAACATCAGCTGGACGTGGTGCTTCCTGGTGAATCTGCCGGTGTGCGTGGCGTTGGTGGCGCTGCTGCTGGGCGGCCTGCCGGCGGAGCGTCCGCGCTGGCCGGAGTTCTTCAAGGCCGACTGGCTGGGCATCGTTGGCCTGGCCATCGGCCTGAGCAGCTTGACGGTGGTGTTGGAGGAAGGTCAGCGCGAACGTTGGTTCGATTCCCAGATGATCATCATGCTGACCATCGTGACGCTAGTGGGCTTCGTCCTGATCGGGATCTCGCAGATCAGCGCACCCAAGCCGATCCTGCGGCTCAGCCTGCTGCGCAATCCACGCTACGCCAGCGTCATCATCATCGTGGTCGCGGTGGGCGCCGGCCTGTATGGGGTGTCCTACCTGGTGCCGCAGTTTCTTAGTCTGATTGCCGGCTACAACGCCCAGCAGTCGGGGGCGGTGATGCTGGTGGCGGGGCTGCCCTCTTTCCTGATGATGCCGTTGTTGCCGCGGCTGCTGGGCAAGGTGGATTTCCGTATTCTGGTCATCGCCGGACTGTTGATGTTCACGGGTAGCTGCCTGCTGGATATAGGCCTGACCGCGCAGAGCGTGGGGCACGATTTCTATGGATCGCAGCTCATGCGCGGTGTCGGGCAGATGCTGGCGTTGATGCCGTTGAACCAGGCGTCGATGGCGGCTGTGTCTCGAGAGGAATCCGGCGATGCGGCGGGCTTGTACAACATGGCGCGCAACCTGGGCGGCTCGGTCGGGCTGGCGCTGATAGGGATCGTGATCGATCGGCGCAATACCTTCCATGACCATATGCTGCGCGAATCGCTGACCGCCAATTCGGTGATGGGCCAGGACCATATCGCGGCAAGCACGGCCAATTGGTTCAGCCAGACCGGCGACATGGCTTATTCGCACATGCGGGCATTGGGCCAGCTGGCCGCGCAGATCCAACAACAGGCTGCCGTGATGACCTATTCCGAAACCTTTTATCTGCTTGCGCTGGCTCTGCTTGCCTGCGTGCCGCTGGCGCTGCTGCTGCGCACGCCGCGCGGCACGGATACGCCCAGCGCCGGCCACTGAAATCGCTTATGTCACAGCGTCGAACGATGTTCATTAATCTCCCACCCATTTTCCTGCCTATCGCGCTTGCTGGCGGCTTGGCGCTGTCCGGCTGCACGGTGGGGCCGGACTACCGCGGCGCGCCGGATGCGGCGCCGGACGCCCTGCACCAACCGGCTTTCGTGCGTACGCCGCGGGATGCGGTCACGGCTGGGCCGCCGATCAGCCAGTGGTGGCTGGGCTTGAACGACGCGCAATTGAATACCTTGATCGAGCAGGCGCTGGCGCACAACCCGGACGTGCATGCCGCGCAAGCGCGCCTGCGCGCTTCGCGCGCGCAATTGCAGCAGGCGACCGCGAATGGCATGCCTACTGTCGGCGCGCTGGGCGCGGCGGTGCGGACGCGGTCGCCCAATACGTCCCTGTTGTCGCAGGGCGGATCGTCCAATCAAGGCGATGGCGGGTCGGGCGGCGACTCGGGCGGCGGTTCGTCGGGCCGTGGTCCCGTCCAGTTCTACACGGCTGGGTTCGATGCATCCTGGGAATTGGATCTGTTCGGCGGTACGCGCCGCGCCGTGGAAGCCGCTTCCGCCGAAGCCGACGCGGTCCAGGCGGATCTGGCCGATACGCAGGTCTCGCTGGCCGCTGAAGTGGCGCAGGCTTATGTCAGCCTGCGCGACGAGCAGCAGCGGCTGGTGCTGGCACAGCGCTCGGCTGAATTGCAGCAACGCATGCTGGACCTGACGCAACAGCGCCGCGCGCGCGGCACCGCGGCCGACGTCGATGTCGACCGCCTGTCCACGCAGGTATCGACCACACGCGCCACGCTGGTGCCGTTGGAAGCGCAGATCGATGAGTCGCTGGATCGCCTGGCGGTGCTGACCGGACGCGAGCCTGGTGCGTTGGACCAGGAGCTGACGGCCAACGCGCCTCTGCCGGCGCTACCGGGCCAGATAACGGTCGGCGACCCCGCCGCGATGCTGAAGCAGCGGCCTGACATCCGCGGCGCCGAGCGCAGGCTGGCTTCGGCCAATGCGCAGATCGGCGAGCAGACGGCGGATCTGTTTCCCAAGGTCACTCTGTTCGGCGATATCGGTTTCAATGCGACAACGCTGGGCCATCTGGCGCGCAAGGAAAACTTCAGCTGGATCGGCGTGCCCTATCTGCAGTGGAACGTGCTGGACTTCGGGCGCACTCGCGGCGCCATCCATGCGGCGGAAGCGTCGCGCGACGAGGCGGAAGCGAAGTACGAGCATACGGTGCTAGCCGCCTTGCAGGATGCAAACACCGCTTTGTCCCGCTATGGCCACCAGCGCGAACATCTGGTGCGGCTGCGCCAGGTGCAGGACTACGCCGAACGTTCCGCCGAACTGACGCGGCAGCGCTACAGCGCCGGCGTCGCCACGCTGATCGATCTGCTCGACACCCAGCGTAGCGAGTTCGCCGCGCAGCAGGACGTGGTGGCTGGCCAGGCGGAACTGCTGCAGGATTTCGTGTCGCTGCAGAAGAGCCTGGGACTGGGATGGCAGGAGGCCGGGGCTACAAGCCCAACCGCTGGCGCTCCCGCGGCGTCAGCCGGGTCAGCTGCGATGCGCTGAGGCATGAAGGAAAGTATCGTGTGCACGCACCCGGACCACGGACACGGGTGGAAGAGCCGCGATCCTACGGATGAAAAATGACACTTCGGTTACATGCACGATTGACATACCCGGGACCATGGCCGCTATGCGGCACAACGGCCACGGCGCAACGCGGCTCCCATTACGGCTTCCCAGGATGGCGTCGTGGCGCAGCGGTGATCCTGGCCGTGTTGCTGCTATGCTTGGCCGGCTGCGCCACCAAGCCGCCTGAACCCGCGCCACGCGGACCGGACCAGGTACGCGCGGATGCCGCGCACTACCTGCCCGCCGGCGTGACGGATCCGGCTGGATGGGCACGCGATATCCAGGTTGCCTTTACTTCCCAGGACATCCCGGCCACTCCGGCCAACCTTTGCGCGGTCATTGCAGTGACCGAACAGGAATCCGGTTTCCGCGCCGATCCTTCAGTGCCCGGCCTGCCAAAGATCGCCCGCGCCGAAATCAACCGCCGCGCCGCGTCCTTGCACGTCCCGGACATGTTGCTCAACGCGGCACTCGGCATCGAGTCGCCCAACGGCAAAACCTACAACCAGCGCCTGGACACCGTCCGCACCGAACGCGATCTGAGCGATATGTACGAGGACTTCATCGGCATGGTGCCGATGGGGCGGCAGTTGTTCGGCGGACTGAACCCGGTGCATACCGCCGGCCCCATGCAGGTCAGCGTCGACTTCGCCCAGGCGCATGCCGACGGCTATCCCTACCCCGTAAAACAAGGCCTCCGCAAGGAGGTCTTTACCCGCCGTGGCGGCATCTATTTCGGCACCATGCATCTACTGGGCTACCCCGCGCATTACGACGCCATGATCTACCGCTTCGCGGACTTCAACGCGGGCTGGTACGCCAGCCGCAACGCGGCCTTCCAGAACGCGGTCAGCCGCGCCACGGGAATCCCCCTGGCACTGGACGGCGACGTGCTGCTGGAGAACTCGATCGAACCCGGAGAAACCGAACGCGCCCTGCGCACGCTGCGCACGCGGCTGGATATGAGCGACGATGCCATCCGCCGCGACCTGCGTGCCGGCGAACGCCTGGACTTCGAAAAGACCACGCTGTATCGCCGCGTCTACGCCATCGCCGACAAAGCCGCGGGCTCCGCCCTGCCCCGCGCCATGCTGCCGCGTATCACGCTGCAAAGCCCCAAGATCACACGCAAGCTCACCACCGCGTGGTTCGCGGAGCGCGTCGACACGCGATGGAAGCAATGCATGCAGCGTAATGACTGATCGCGGTGTTGGCCGGGCCCTTCATGCGGATCTCAGGAGCGCGACGTGTTCAGTTTCACGGCGGCCTTGATAAGTGCCTTCAAGGCCCTTTCGTCGATGTTATCGCCATCGTGGAAATCAATGGCGCGCCTGGTATTGCCGTCCAGGCTCGAATTGAAGAGTCCCGCGGGGTCCGGCAGGGACGCTCCCTTGGCGAAGGTCATCTTCACGGCATTCTTGTAGGTTTCGCCGGTGCAGATGATGCCGCCGTGAGACCACACGGGTACGCCTCTCCATTTCCATTCCTCGAGCACTTCAGGATCGGCTTGCTTGATCAGCGCGCGGATCCGGGCCAGCGTCGCGCCGCGCCAGTCGGCCAGTTCTTCGATCCTGGCGTCGATCAGCCGCGACGGCGCATCGTGCGGGTCACTCTTCATGAAATTTCCTTTGCGGTCGCGAGACGCATCAAGCTTTCGGCGCCTGGGGCGGCCAACTGGGGGCTTCGACGCCGAACTGCTTTGCGTATTCGACATTCAATCGCTGCCAGTCGCCGAACTTGATGGCGTCCGGACCGACTATGCGGCCGATGGGCTGATCGGCAAGCAGCCGGTCCAGCACATCCAGGCAGATATGCCAGCCCGCGGCACCCATCGAAATAAAGCCACGATCGATGCTGTGCCAAAGCGTGAGCCGGGTACCACCACCGTCCAGTGGCTCCAGTTGCCAGCGCATGTCGTTGTCGCCCCAGCTGTATTCGAGCGTGCGTGGCGCGTCGGCGCGCTTCACCTGTGTTTGGCTTACGTGGGGCGTGGGCGTCCCGACCGTGGAAAGCTGCACCGTGCCCAGGGCAGCCAGGCTGCGGTCGGCATCGAACGGAGCCCATTCGCGCAGATGCTCGGGCTCCGTGATCGCCTTCCAGACTTTCTCCGGCGGATGGCGCAGATCGCGGACGAGCACGAGCGCCCACTTGTCGCCGTCTTGCTGGATTTCCGCGCCACGGGCGGGGCCGGATTCGTATTGTTCGCGGCTGCTCATGTCTCTGTTTCCTTGCAGGGATAAGGTCTATTCCATCTTGTCCAGGTGCTGTTCCAAGGCGTCGAGATGCCTGGACCAGTAGCGCCGGAACGGGGTAAGCCAGGCGTCCAGCTCCATCAGTGGTTCCGGCCTTAGGCGATAAAGCCGCCGCTGCGCCTCGATTCTCGATTCCACGAATCCGGCGTCGCGCAGCACGCGCAAATGCTTGGATACCGATGGCTGCGACAGGCTCAGCTCGCGCTCGATGTCGCCCACGGAGCGTTCGGAAGTAAGCAGCAGGTCCAGGATGGCCCGCCTGTTGGGCTCGGCAACGACGGCAAATGTAGATTCCATGGCGATAATATACCTGTACGTTTATATTACTTCAATGGCATATAAAGCATGGAAATGTATCCGGGAAACCGGGTCAATCTCTGCCCCGTACCACCCAGTCCTCTGGAATGATGCCGAACTGCAGCTCCGCTTCCGACCTGGCGACCGCCGCGTTCGCATACCAGCGATCACCATCGACAGACCGTGCTTCGTACGAAAGATAGCGGATCAGCAGCACGCCAAAGCCGCAGCCTTCGATCCGTACCGCGTCGATCGTTGGAAAATCCGCGCAGCGCACTTCGGCAAAATAGACGTAGTGCTGGTCCTCGGGCTCCACTGTCTGGTCCATGTGCAGCGCTCCCCTGAACTTTCGGTGAGTAGGCTTGCGACGCGTACTAAACGGGTTCTAACCGACCTTCGCTATTCCGGCAACCCTGCCCTGGCCAAACCGCCCGCCAAAACAGCGAGATCCTCCGATCGGTGAATCGGCAGCCAATCCACAAGATTGGATACCCGTAGATGCGGACTAATACGCCGCAACCGGCTCATCGTGCCGCGCGCCTCGTCCAGCTGCCCGAGCAGTGCCTGGCCGGCTGCGATAAGGGCGACCGCCAGCATGAAATCCGGCAGATCGCGCTCGGCTTTTTCCGCCCATGACAAGGCTTCATGGAAGCGCCCCGCGAAAAGGTGCGCCGCCGCGATGCCCGCCTGCATCCGGTACATCTCCGGATCCAGCGGGCTTAAACGCATGGCGCGGGTAAAGAATTCGATGGCGTCCTCGGTTTCGCCGTGCCAGACCCGCAGGAATGCGCCCAGGAACCAGGCCGACGCCAGATTCGGATTCAGCACGAGGGCGCGGTCTATCAGCGCGATGCCGCCGCCGATATCGCCGGCCAGGTGCGCCAGGGAGTGCCCGCCGCGCGTCAGTGCAACGGCATCGCCCCTGCCCAGCTCAATGGCCCGGCGCGCCAGCCGGGCGCCGTCCGCGGTTTCCCGCGACCGGTCGATCATCCAGTCGTTGACCTTGCGCCAGCAGTGGCACCAGGCCGCCATGGCGTAGGCCGATGAAAAATCCGGATCGAAATCCGCGGCCTTTTGAAAAAGCGGCAAGGCCTGGCTGATGCTCTCCCGGGTACCCCGATGCAGCTTGGCCATGCCGCGCAGGTAGTAGTCGTATGCGTCCAGGCTCGCAGTCGGCTTGTGCGTTGCCCGCTCGATTTCAACCTGTTCGAGCTGCGGGGCGAGCGATCCGACCACGCTTTCCGTGATCTGGTCATAGAGCGCGAAGATATCGTCCAGAACGCCTTCGAACCGGCCAGCCCAGTGATGGGTGCTGGTGGCCGCGTCCACCAGCTGCCCCGTGATACGCACCCGGTTTCCAGAGCGGCGAAAACTGCCCTCCAGCACATAGCGCACGCCCAGCTCGCGTCCGACCTGTTTCACGTCCACGGCTTGCGCGCGGTAGGTAAAGCTGGAGTTGCGCGAAACGACGAACAGCCACCGGTTGCGCGACAGGGCCGCGATGATGTCTTCCACCACGCCGTCGGCCAGATAGTCCTGGTCGGAGTGGCCACTCAGGTTGACGAAGGGCAATACCGCGATGGATGGCCGGTTTGGCAGTGAGGGCCCCGGCGCTGAGATTGCCGGCGCGGCACCCGCGGCTTCATCCCGTTTGAAACCGGCGTGGGCCGGATGGATTACCGTCCCGGTCGAATAAGGCGACGCGCCGATTGCCATGGCAGGCTCGGCCGTGCCATCCCCAGCTGTATCACCGGCAAGCATGTCGCCAGGTTCCTCCAGCTCGACTTTCCTGACGTCGGCAACGAAGCGGAATCCCTTGCGCGGAACGGTCCGGATCACGCGCTGCAATTGGCCGTTGTCGCCGACCGCCTTGCGCACCGCATTGATATGGCTTGCCAAGGTCGATTCAGAGACGATGCGGCCGCCCCAGACACCATCCAGCAAGTCGTCGCGCGTGACGACACGCTCGCGATTTTCCGCCAGGTAAACCAGCAGGTCGAAGACCTGGGGTGTGGTCGCCACTATCTGGGACGCCCGTGAAAGCTCCCGGCGACCGATATCCAGCGCGCAATCCCCAAACACCAATGGCATGCAGTCTTCCCATTCCCGTCGGCATCGCCGGCAATGCGGAGCAGATCGAATTATTGTCAGCCCAGCAGTATCCCGGCATTCCGGCCCTATACCCGCCGCCAATTCCCGCGAGGACCTTCGCCCAGCCCTGGACGAACATCCGAACCAAAAACAAGGGAAATGCAAGGTTTCGGCAAAGTATTCCACACCGCCCGCCAGCATAGTTCATACACCGGTCGACAAGTGAACGGCCGACACACTGAAGGGAGAACGAAATCATGAAAATCGTCGTTATCGGGGCCAGCGGCCTGATCGGAACGAATGTGGTGAAGCGGTTGCGCGGCGCGGGCCATGAAGTGGTCGCGGCGTCCCTGAGCTCCGGCGTGAACATCATCACCGGCGAAGGCCTGGCCGATGCGGTCAAGGGCGCCGACGTGGTCGTCGACGTGGCGAATTCGCCTTCGTTCGAGGACAAGGCGGTATTGGAGTTTTTCGAGACGGCCGGCCGCAATATCGCCGCCGCGGAAAAAGCCGGCGGCGTAAAACATCACGTCGCGCTGTCCGTGGTGGGCGCCGACCGCCTGCCGGATAACGGCTACATGATCGCCAAGGTCGCGCAGGAAAAGCTGATCAAGGAATCAGGCATCCCCTACACCATCCTGCGTTCGACGCAGTTCTTCGAGTTCGTCGAAGGCATTATCAAATCGAGCGCCGAGGGCAATATCGCGCGTCTGTCGCCCGCTCTGGTGCAGCCCATCGCCTCGGATGAAACGTCCGCCGCGGTGGCCGATGTGGCGGTCCAGCCGCCGGTGAACGGCATGCTCGAAGTGGGCGGCCCGGACCTGATACCCATGGACGAATTGGCACGCACGTATCTGGCCTGGAAGAAGGACACCTCGTACCAGGTGATCGCCGATGTTCATGCGCGTTATTTCGGCTCTGAGCTGAACGACCAGTCGCTGGTAACCGGCAAGGGCGCGCGGATTGCCCCGACCCGCTACCAGGACTGGCTAGGCCGCTCGACACCGCGCGCGTAAGCCGCCGATGTGTCTTGCAGCTGGCCCGACTGGCCAGCTATGACTTGCTCAGCCGGGCTTCGATCAGCTGTTCTTCGATCAGCCGGCCTTCGATCAGCTTGTCTTCGATTAGCCGCTCTTTGGCCAGCCGATCTTGGACCGACCGATCTTTGGCCAGCCGATCTTGGACCGACCGACCTTCGGCCGGCCCGCCGCATTTGATTGGATAAGGAAGATGCCATGATTTATTCCAGAACGCTCGCCGCCCTGCTCCTGGCGGCCGGCACATGGGGCGCGGCCAGCGCCCAGCAGGCGCCGGCACATGGCGCGGCCGGGGCGCATCAACCCGCCGCCGGCGCCACCGCCCAGCAGACGCCGCCGATGGCGAAGGTAAAGGAACTGATGACCAGGCAACTGCCCGACTATCCGGGCAAGGAAGTCTTGATGATCGAGGTCGAATACCCGCCCGGCGGCGCGGACCCCATCCACCGCCACGACGCGCATGGATTCATCTATGTGCTGGAAGGCACGATCGTGATGGGTGTCCGGGGCGGCGAGCCGGTGACGTTGACGGCGGGCCAGACCTTCTACGAAGGCCCGAACGACGTTCACACCATCGGCCACAACGCCAGCTCGACCGAGCCCGCCAGGTTCGTGGTAGTGCTGCTGAAGAACAGCGGTGCGCCGATCCTGACGCCAGTGCAGTAGTCTGCTGGCGCTGATCTCCCCCAATCCCTTATAGCCATAAGGGATATTCTTATGCAAAAAACCAATCTTTTGGAAATATACTTAGGGTTATTTCTTAGTTAGCAGGATCGCTCGTCATCCATAGAATGGTGGCGTTGTAGACGCATTTCATCGCCTCTGTGAGCTGCTCACAGAATCGGTGAAGCCACACCACCATGCTTGAATCGCCAGTTCGTACCGTGCGTGCCATCGTCCGCGAACCCAATCTGAGTTCCGGCGACGATGCGTACGTGCGCATCCGGCGCGACGTGCTGTCGTGCCGCCTGGCGCCCGGTGCCTTTGTCACCGAGCCGGAATTGATGGCTGCCTACGGCATCCGCAAGACCAGTTGCCGTATCGCGCTGGTGCGGCTGGCCCATGAGGGCTTCGTGCGCTCCAAGCCGCGCAAGGGTTATCAGATATCCCCCATCACCTTGCGCGATGTCGAGGAAGTGTTCACCCTGCGGGTACAGGTCGAACCCCTGGCCGCCCGCCTGGCGGCGGGGCGCGTCGATATCGACCTGCTGCGCCGCCTGGAAGCCGCCTGCCGCATCCAGCATCCGGTCCTGCAACTGAGTGACCAGATCGATGTCTTCATGGACGCCAACAAGGCCTTCCACCTGGCCATCGCCGCCGCCTGCGGCAACGAACGGCTATACCGCCTGCTAAGCCAGCTGATGGACGAAATGTCGCGCCTGGTGGCATTGGGGTTCGGCGTGCAGCGGACCAAACCGGAAATCAAACACGATCACAATGCGATGATCGAAGCGCTGGCGGAAGGCGACGGCAAGCGCGCCGAAACCATCGCGCGCCGCCATATCGAAACCTTCCAGGTGATGACGCTGGAAAAGCTCTACGCCAGCCTGGCCCAGACCGGCACGGCCATCCCCATTCCGGCGGACCTGAACGGGAACGGAAGATGAACCAGACAACCGTGCAACCCGATTTCAAGGCCACCGTGACCTCGAATATATCCACCACCGTATCCTCACCGTCTGCTTCCGGACGTCCCGACGCCCTGGACGTGCGGCACGTGTCCAAACACTTTGGCGCGCTGGAAGCCCTGCGCGACATCTCGTTCACGGTGGGCAGCGGCGAGATCGTCGCCCTGCTGGGCCCGTCCGGTTGCGGCAAGAGCACGCTGCTGAACATGGTCGCGGGCCTGGAACCCTACGATCAAGGCGATATCTTCCTGGCGGGCCAGCCGCTGGCATCCTACGACCAATGGCGCCGTCTCGCGTATCTGTTCCAGGAAGACCGCCTGCTGCCCTGGCGCAGCGTGCGCGACAACGTCGGCTTCGGACTGGAGGCAGGCAATGTGTCCAAGGCCGAACGCCACCGCCGCGCCGACGTCGTACTGGAGATGGTGGGCCTGACGGGCTTTGGCGATGCCTGGCCGCACCAGTTGTCCGGCGGCATGCGCAGCCGCGTCGCGCTGGCACGCAGCCTGGTAGTCGAGCCCGACGTCCTGTTGATGGACGAGCCGTTTTCCAAACTGGATCCGCAGACGCGCACGCAGATGCACGAAGAAGTGCTGCGCATCCAGGCGATGAAAAACATGACTGTCCTGTTCGTGACGCACGACGTGGAAGAAGCGGTGGTCCTGGCAGACCGCATCGTGCTGATGGCGCCCCGTCCCGGCCGCATACGCGAGATCGATACCGTGGCGCTGCCACGGCCGCGCAAGCCGACCGACCGGGACGTCGCCGAACACACGCGCCAACTGAGGCTGAAGGTGCAGGAATGAGCAACGGTACGAACAGCGGCGCCGCTGGTGGCGCTTCCACCAGCAAGGGGCTGACCAGCAGCGCGTCGGACATCGGGGCGTCCACCATCAGCCTGTCGGGCGGTGGCGCATCGAACAACGTGTGGCGCGGCCTTGGATGGCTGTTCCTGCAGCGCGTGGTGCTGCTCGTCGTTTTTGTGGTGTTGTGGACCTTGGCCGCGTCGCATGTGCCGGCTTTCGTGCTGCCCGGCCCGGAAAAAGTAATGCAGGCGCTGGTCAACCTGGCGCGGTCCGACACATTTACCCACGACGTGCTGACGACCTTGATGCGGATTCTGATCGGCTTCGCGCTGGCCACGGTGGTGGGTACGCCGCTGGGGCTCCTGCTTGGATCGAGCCGCGCGCTGGCCACGTTCTTCGACCCTCTGCTGGCCGTCATGAACACGGTCTCGTCGGCGATCTGGGCGGTATTCGCCATCATCTGGTTCGGCATTTCCAACGCCACGACCATCTTCGTGGTGTTCATGACCGCGATGCCGCTGATCCTGACGAACGTGTGGCAAGGCTCGCAGAACGTCGACAAGCTGCATGTGGACCTGGCGCGCAGCTTCCGCATGTCGCACACGCAGATCCTGCGCAAGATCTATCTGCCGACGATCCTGCCCTACTTTTTCTCCGGCGCCCGGCTGGCCTTCGGTTTTGGCTGGCGTGTGTCGCTGGTGGCCGAAACGCTGGGCTCGTCCGACGGTATCGGATATCGGCTGCGCCAGGCCGCCGACCTGGTGCAGACCGACCAGGTTTTCGCATGGACGCTGTTGCTGGTGGTGCTGATGCTGCTGTTCGAAGGCGGGCTGCTCAAGCCGCTGGAACGCCGTCTGTTCCGCTGGAAGCCGCTGTGACCCGCTGACCCCCTCCCGGCCGGCACCTGGTACCAGGTACCGGGTACGAGCCGGACACGAATCGAATCGCTACGCACGACCACTGACCGCCAACCATCCAACACAGACCGGAGTCCACATCATGCAATGGAGAAAACCCCTTATCGCCGCGCTGCTGACCGTAGCCGCGGTAGCGGGCGCTACCGGCGCGCAGGCTGCCGACAATGTGCGCATCGGCTACTGGAGCAGCGGCGTCAGCCTGGGCTTCGGCGCCGTCCTGGAAGCCACGCCTTTCCTTAAGCAGCAGAACCTGGACGTCGAGTTCTTCCGCTTCCCGGATGTGAACGCGCCGCTGCGCGCGCTGGCGTCCAATTCGATCGACCTGGCCTACGGCGCGCCGGCGGCGGGCGTGTTCAGCAGCGCCAACGAAGGCGTGCCGCTGAAGGTCTTCGCCGCCACCCAGCCGGCCGACCTGCAATTCGTCGTGCCCGTGGGATCGTCGATCAAGTCGCTGGACCAGCTGCGCGGCAAGAAGGTCGGCATGTCGCCTGCCGGCAGTTCGTCGGCGGTGATCGCCGGCGCCATCCTGGCGGGCAACTACGGCATCAAGCCCAACGATT
>DATJHN010000111.1:0-6722 GCA_035493915.1 Bordetella sp. | reverse complement strand
CCAGATCACCGGCATCGATCTGGATGGTGAGAAACGCGGCGTGCTGCCGTCGACCGCCTGGAAGCGCAGTGCCTACAAGGACAAGGACAAGCAGCGCTGGTATGCCGGCGAATCGGTGTCAATCGCGGTGGGGCAGGGCTACAACGCTTTCACCATCCTGCAGCTGGCGCAGGCCACGTCCACCCTGGCCAATAACGGCCTGTACCGCAAGCCGCACCTGGTGCACTCGGTGGAGGATCCGCATACTGGTGCGTTCGTGGATACGCCCAGCTCGCCCACTTATCAGATACCGTTGCACCAGGCCAATCTGGACGTCGTCAAGGGCGCCATGGCCGACGTAATACGCGCGGGCACGGCGCGGCAAGCCTTCCGCGGCATTCCGTATGAGGCCGCCGGCAAGACCGGCACGGCCCAGGTCTACAGCCTGCGCGGGGCGCGCTACCATGCCAGCGCCGTCGATGAGCGCCTGCGCGATCACGCCCTGTTCACCGCCTTCGCGCCGCTGGATCACCCGCGCATTGCCGTCGCGCTGATCGTCGAGAACGCCGGCTGGGGCGCCAGCGCCGCCGCGCCCATCGCGCGTAAGGTACTCGACGAGTGGCTTATGCATGATCTGCCGGACACCCCGCCCAAGCAGCCCAATATCGCGGCCGGCAAGCCCGGCACACCGCAGCCTGGCATTGCTTCCGGCAAGCCCGGCACACCGCGGCCCGGCATCGCAGCCGGCAAACCCGACACGCCGGCGGCACGAGCCGACATCACCGGCGACAGATCCGCGACGGCTGCCGCTTCTTCGTCGAACGACTCCGGCAACAAACCCGGCACACCGCGGCGGCGGCCGAACGTCGCTGTCAACCCATCCGACATGCCGCCGCGCCAGCCTGCCGTCGCCATCAATGCGGACGCCGCCGTGGCGGGGGACGACCGATGAAGCGCCTGGCGCTGATCCTGCTGCGCGTGGTCACCATCTTCGATTGGCCGCTGCTGTTCATCCTGATCCTGTTGACCGCGTTGGGACTGACGGTCATGCATTCCGCGGTGGGCGGTACCGATTGGCGTTTCGCCGACCAGTCGCGCAATTTCATCATCGCCTTCTTCGCCATGTGGGTGGTGGCCCTGCTGCCGCCCAAATGGCTGATGAAGTGCGCGCCGCCCGCCTATGTGCTGGGCCTGGCGCTGCTAGTCGCGGTGGATCTCTTCGGCGAAACCAGCAAAGGCGCCACGCGCTGGCTGAACCTGGGAGTCACGCGCATCCAGCCGTCGGAAATGATGAAGATCGCGTTGCCGCTGATGCTGGCCTGGTATTTCCAGCGGCACGAGGGGCAGGTCCGCATACGGGACTTCCTGTTCGCGGGATTGCTGCTGGGCGTGCCTTTCCTGCTGATCGTGCGCCAGCCCGACCTGGGGACGGCGCTGCTGGTGTTCGGCGCGGGTTTCTGCGTGATTTACTTCGCGGGGCTGTCATTCAAGCTGCTGGTGCCGGTGGTGCTTGCCGGCGTCATCGGCGTGGGCGCATTGGTCAGTTACGAAGGGCAGTTGTGCCAGCCCGACGTCGACTGGGTGGTCCTGCACGATTACCAGAAACACCGCGTGTGCACTTTGCTGGACCCCAGTTCTGATCCGCTGGGCAAGGGCTTTCACACCATTCAATCCATGATCGCGGTGGGGTCGGGCGGCCTGTACGGCAAGGGCTACATGAAAGGCACCCAGACCCATCTGGACTTTATTCCGGAACGCACCACCGACTTCATTTTCGCTGTCTACGCGGAAGAATTCGGGCTATACGGCGGGGTGCTGATCCTGGTGCTGTACGGGCTGCTGATCGCACGCGGACTGACTATCGCCACACGCGCAACCTCGCAGTTCGGCCGATTGCTGAGCGGGTCGCTGACCATGATGTTCTTTATCTATGTATTCGTGAACATCGGCATGGTGACGGGCATTCTGCCCGTGGTGGGCGTGCCACTGCCCTTCATGAGCTACGGCGGTACCGCCTTGCTGACCGTGGGGGTCGCCTGCGGCATGCTGATGAGCGTCAACCGGCATCGCTCGGTCAAGACATAGTCATCTCGTCTTGCGGCAATCCCGCCGCGAACAGGCCATCGATCAACTTGCGTACCGGCGCGGGCAAGGCCGCATCCTCGGATCGGGCGGCGTCCACCCATTGCCGCGGCCGGCCGCCCGCATACGCATCGGACGCCACGATCACGTACCACGGCCGTACGTGCAGCCGAAAGTGCGTGAACGTATGCGAAAACGCCGCCAATTCGTATACGGTACGCGGCATCACGCCCAGCGCCTGGCAGGCTGTCGCGGCGCTCAATTCCGCGTCGAACTCCGGCAGGCTCCACAGGCCGCCCCAGATGCCCGGGGCCGGGCGCTGTTCCAGCAGGATACGTCCTTCGTGCTGAAGCACCAGCATGCCCGTGCTCCGTTCCGGCGATACCTTGCGTGCCTTGGGTGTCGGCAGTTCCGCCTGGCGGCCGTCGCGTCGCGCGATGCAGGTCGCGCCCACCGGGCAGCGTTCGCATTGCGGCTTGGAGCGCACGCATACCGTGGCGCCCAGGTCCATCAGGCCCTGCGTGTAGGCGGCCATGTCGACTTCGTGGCCGGCGCCGTCGTGCAACTGCGCGTCGGCCAACTGCCATAGCCGGGTTTCCGTCTCGCGCCGGGCCGGATCGCCGGCGATGCCGAAATGGCGCGCGAATACGCGCTTGACGTTGCCATCCATGATGGGCGAGCGCTCGCCATAGGCGAAGGCGGCAATGGCCGCGGCGGTGGATCGGCCTATGCCCGGCAGCGTCGCGATGGCCGTGGCATCGGGCGGGAAGCGGCCAGCCCAGTCACGCACGATTTCCTGCGCGCACCGATGCAGATTGCGCGCGCGGGCGTAGTAGCCCAGGCCGGCCCAGTAAGGCATGACAGCCTCCTGGTCGGCGGCGGCCAGCGCGTGCAGATCCGGAAAGCGTTCCAGGAATCGCTCGTAGGATGGGATGACTGTACTGACCTGCGTCTGCTGCAGCATGATTTCCGACAGCCAGATGCGATACGGATCCCGGGTGTTCTGCCACGGCAGGTCATGACGTCCGTGGCGCTGCTGCCACTCAGCGATTCGGGTTGCGAAGTCCATGGCGGGATTATTGCATCCCCTCTCGCCGCCGGGCCGCCCCAAGGCGAGAGCGCCCCCTCGGGGGGCAGCAAGCTGGCGTAGCCTGCGCAGCGTGGGGGGCACACTCGGGAACACTAATTGCATGAGGCGCCACCCAGGAGTAAAAGAACGATACAGGCAAGATGCCAAAGCCTGGTTGACTGTTCATGCCGGCTGGTATGCCTTCAAAAGAGGCGGTTGCCTGGTCGGTGGGAACGATCCAAGACAAACGGAGACTGCATGAACGCCCCCCTTACGCCGGCGCACCGCGCCGCGCTCGACTCGGTCCAACTGGACGACAAATATTCCCTGGAAACCGGCCGTGCCTGGATGAGCGGCATCCATGCACTGGTGCGCCTGCCGATGATGCAGCGCACCCGCGATGTGCGGGCCGGTTTGAATACGGCGGGCTTTATTTCAGGCTATCGCGGTTCGCCCCTGGGAGGCGTGGACCTGAACATGTGGAAGGCGGAAAAGTACCTGAAGGCGCACCACGTGGTGTTCCAGCCAGGCGTGAACGAAGACCTTGCCGCCACCGCCGTATGGGGCTCCCAGCAGGTCAATCTGTTCCCCGGGGCGCGCTACGACGGCGTATTCGGCATGTGGTACGGCAAGGGCCCCGGCGTGGATCGCTGCGGCGACGTGTTCAAGCATGCCAACGCGGCCGGCACCTCGCGCCACGGCGGCGTGCTGGTCGTGGCGGGCGACGACCACCCGGCCAAGTCCTCGACCCTGCCGCATCAAAGCGACCATCTGCTCAAGGCCTGTCTGATTCCGGTGCTGTTCCCGTCCACGGTCCAGGAAGTGCTGGACTACGGATTGCATGGCTGGGCCATGAGCCGCTATGCGGGTGTCTGGGTCGGCATGAAGTGCATTACGGATATCGTCGAAGTTTCGGCATCCGTGGAAGTCGACCCGGAACGGGTCCGCATCGCGCTGCCGCACGATTTCCAGATGCCGGCGGACGGCCTGAACATCCGCTTGCCCGATACGCCGTTGGAACAGGAAGCGCGCCTGCTCGACTTCAAGCTGTATGCGGCGCTGGCCTATGCGCGGGCCAACGGCCTGAACCGCGAGCTATGGCATGTGCCGCAGGAATCGGCGCGCTTCGGCATCATGACGTCAGGCAAGGCGTACCTGGATACGCGCCAGGCCTTGTCCGACCTGGGACTGGACGACGACACCTGTCGCCGCATCGGTGTGCGCCTGTTCAAGGTGGGCATGGTCTGGCCGCTGGAAGCCACCGGCATGCAGCGCTTCGCCGAAGGCCTGGACGAAATCCTGGTGGTCGAGGAAAAGCGCCAGGTACTGGAATACCAGTTGAAGGAAGAACTGTTCGCCTGGATCGGCAGCGGCAAGAAGATCCCGCGCGTGGTGGGCAAATTCGACGATAAGGACGGCGGCGAATGGTCAGTGCCGCAGGGCAACTGGCTGCTGCCGGCGCACTACGAGTTTTCTCCGGCCATCGTCGCCAAGGCCATCGGCGCGCGCCTGCTCAAATTCGACCTGCCCGCCGACGTGCGCGCCGGCATCGAGGCCCGGCTGGCATTCATCGAGGCGCGCGAGCGCGCCTTGGCCAGGCCGCGCGTGGTTGCGGAACGCAAGCCCTGGTTCTGCTCCGGCTGCCCGCACAACACGTCCACGCGCGTACCGGAAGGATCGCGTGGCATGGCCGGCATCGGCTGCCACTACATGGTCCGCTGGATGGGCCGCAACACGGACCTGTACACCCACATGGGCGGCGAGGGCGTGCCCTGGATCGGCCATGCGCCTTTCACCGACGAAAAGCATGTCTTCGCCAACCTGGGCGATGGCACCTACTTCCATTCCGGCCTGCTGGCCATCCGGGCCGCGGTCGCCGCCAAGGCCCCGATCACGTACAAGATCCTGTTCAACGATGCCGTGGCGATGACCGGCGGCCAGCCGGTGGATGGGCCGATCAGCGTGCCGATAATCACTCGCCAGATGGCGGCCGAAGGCATAGAAAAGATCGTCGTGGTAACCGACGAGCCAGCCAAGTACAAGACCATAAGCGACATGGCACCCGGAGTGCCGGTCGTGCATCGCAACGAACTGGACCGTGTGCAGCAGGAGCTGCGCGAATACCCGGGCGTGTCGATCCTGATCTACGACCAGACCTGCGCCACGGAAAAACGCCGGCGGCGCAAGCACAACGCCTACCCGGATCCGGCGCGGCGCGTCGTCATCAATGAACGTGTCTGCGAAGGCTGCGGTGATTGCTCGGACAAATCGAACTGCCTGTCGGTGGAACCGCTGGAAACGGAGTTCGGCCGCAAGCGGACGATCAATCAATCGAGCTGCAACAAGGATTTTTCCTGCCTGAACGGTTTCTGCCCCAGCTTCGTGACGGTCGAAGGCGGCAAGCTGCGCAAGCCCAAGGGCATCGGTGCCCAGGACGCCATCGATGCTGCGCTGGCGGATCCCGAACGACCCGCCCTGGACAGCCCATATGGGGTATTCATCGCGGGCGTGGGCGGCACGGGCGTCGTCACGATCGGCCAGTTGCTGGGCATGGCAGCCCACCTGGAAGGCAAGGGCTGCTCGGTGCTGGATATGGCGGGCCTGGCGCAGAAGGGCGGGGCCGTGCACTCGCATGTGATCCTGGCGCGTACGCCGGGCCATCTCCTGAATACCCGCGTCGCCATGGGCGAGGCCGATCTGGTGCTGGCTGGCGATCTGGTGGTGGCCAGCAGCCGCGAGGCAGTGGCGCGCATGCGGCCGGAACGCACGCGTTTGCTGCTCAATAGCGACGTGGCGCCCACCGCGGCCTTCATTTCCAACCCGGATTGGCGCCTGCCGTCCGACAGCCTGCAACGCGACATCGATACCGCATGCATGCCCGGCCAGGTGGATACGGTCGATGCCGCCGAACTCGCCGTGGGTTTGCTGGGCGATGCCATCTACGCCAATCCGCTGATGATGGGCTATGCCTACCAGAAGGGCTGGATTCCGCTGGAGCGCGAGTCGCTGCTGCGCGCCATCGAACTGAACGGCCAGCAGGTGGAAAACAACAAGGCTGCTTTTGCGTGGGGGCGGCGTGCCGCGCAAGACCTGCCGGCGGTTCAGCAACTGATCGCGCCAGCCGGTACGGCAGCGGAAGATGCCGCCGCCACCGGTGCGGAGATCATCGAGCTGCGCCGAGGCGCGCCGCATGCGGGTGGCGATGCGCAACCCACGCGCCGCTTGCCGGCCGATCTGACGGCGCTGGTCGGACGGCGCGAGCGCTTCCTGGCTGATTATCAGAACAAGGCCTATGCCCGCCGCTACGCCGATTTCGTCGAGCACGTCGCCACGGCCGAACTATCGGCCACGGGAACCACGCGCCTGGCCCAGGCGGTCGCGCGGAATTACTTCAAGCTGATGGCTTACAAGGACGAATACGAGGTGGCCCGTCTGTACAGCGATGGGGTTTTCCTGCGCCGCATCGCCGAACAGTTCGAAGGCGACTGGAAGCTCAAATTCCATCTGGCTCCCCCGGGACTCTCCCGGCATGATGCCGACGGGCATCTGGTCAAGCGGGCCTATGGGCCATGGATGATGAAAGCCTTCGGAG
>DATJHN010000110.1:0-4185 GCA_035493915.1 Bordetella sp. | reverse complement strand
TGATGTCCGCCGCCGACTTGAACATCTCGGCCGACAGATGCTGGGTTCCGCCGATACCGGCGCTGGCGTAAGCCAGTTCGCCCGGATGCGCCTTGGCTTGCGCCACCAGTTGGCCCATGGTCTTGATGCCCGACCGCGGATTGGACAGGAACATGAGCGGCACCGAGAACATCCCGGTCACCGGCGCGAAATCGTTGGCCAGGTTGTAATCCAGTTTCTTGTACAGCGTCTGGTTTACCGCCGCCGCGCTGGCGGCGACGACCAGGGTATAGCCATCGGCCGGCGCCCGCGCAGCCTGCGCCATGCCGATGTTGCTGCCGGCGCCGGCCCGGTTGTCGATGATGATGGGTTGCTTCAACTCGGCACCCAGCTTTTCCGCCAGCGCGCGGGCAAAGATGTCCGTCGCCTGTCCGGGTGGAAACGGCACGATCATGCGGATGGCATGATCGGGGTATTGCGCGTGCGCGGCCACGGTGGCCGCCGCCAGCGTGGCGCCGGCGATCAATTGTTTGTACATGGGGTCCCCTCCTGTTTGGCCAGTTTTGCGAGTTTCGCATTATGGTCGATCGGCGGGGCCGCCCTGCTCTACCGCGCGGGTGGCCGGTAGACCGGATCGCGGCGCAGCAGCGTGACGGTATAGGAAGGCTTCTGTCCCGCCGCGCCGCACAGATGCGTTTCCAACGGTGCGACGAAAGTATGCGATCCGATCGACAGTGCCACGAAAGCCGGCGCCACGCAGTTATTCGCGCCGAAGGCATCGCTGGATACCCAGCGCGCTTCGCTGGTCAACTCGGCGCCGACCGGCACGGCAACGGGCGGGATGACCGGGCCCGGATGCATGCCTGGCGGAGGACGTTGCGGGGAAACCGCCAGCGGCTGGCGATTGGCGTCCAGGAAATTCAGTTCCGGACGCGCGGGCACGGCGCAGGCGGCCGGTCCGAGATTGCGCAGCACCAGCAGCGTGCCGGAATGCGACATGCCGTCGAACTGGCCGCTTTCGCTATCGACGGCGAAAGATAGTTGATTGGGATCGCATGCCGGCTCGGCCATTGCCGCCGGCGCCGCGGCCAGGATTGCGACCGCAAGGCAAATTCCGAACAGCGGCGGGATCATCCGGGCGGGAATGCATCGCGGGCGGAACATGAATACGGGTTTCATCGTTCGAAGACTCCATTCCCGCCGTGGGCACGCGGGTTACCACATGCCATTATGCATACCGCCCAAGGAATACCCCGCCGCGGACACGTTCTGTTCCCCGAAATTACGTCCGCCGGATCACGTCCACGGAAACCGTCGTCGCGTGAATCACTCCCGCGAAATTATTTCTGCGCGGCAGTCGCCAGCAATGCCTGGCGTGCCCGGCGCCGCCATTCGTAGGCGAAAGTGACGAGCACCAGCAACCCGACCACAACGAACTCCATGCCCAGCACCGCTGCCGCGCCTTCCAGATAATTACCTCCCGGCGCGGTCAGGAAATGCGTCAGCACTGAACCCGAAATGGCCGGTCCCAGTCCCAGGGCGCTTTGCTGCACGGTGGACAGCGTGGCGCTGCCGGCCCCCGCCTGTTCGGGCGCGACCTCGGACAAGCCGATGCGGTAGAAGCAGCCCACGATGAAAGCCTGGCCAAAGCCTATAGGCACGGTCGCCGCCATCAGGCTGAACACGGTGGGCTCCGGCCACACCGCGCGCAGCGTGAACATCAGGGCCAGCACGCCCGCCATCTGCACCAGACAGCCGAATATCAATACCGGGGCCTTGTCGAACCGCGCCACGGCCCGGCTCGTCATCAGCGAACCGATGAAATACGCGGTGCCCATGGCGATGAACGAATTGCCCGAGGACAACGGCGACATGCCCGCGCCCGCCTGCAGGGTCAGCGCCATGGCGAACATAAAGCCGCTCCAGCTGGAGAAGAACAGCACGGCGATGCATACACCAAAGCGTATGCTGGAAAGCCGCAACAGCGATGGCGGCAGCAAGGGAAACGCCTTGCTGCGTTCCTGATGCAATTCGACGCGCCACAATGCATACAGCAGGAAAGGCACCGCGGCCAGCATGGCCTGGTACTGCCAGGGCCAATGGAGCACCGGTCCCAAGGCCACCGGTATCAGCAGGCACAGGATGACGATCGCCAACAGCCAGGTGCCGGGCCAGTCGATGCGGGCAGGATGCGTAGAACGCGTTTCCGGCACCAGGCGGCGCGTATAGGCCATCACCACCAGGCCGATAGGCAGGTTGATCAGGAATACGCTGCGCCAACCCAGCCCACCGACATCCAGCGACACCAGCAGTCCGCCCAGCACCTGCCCCACCACGAAGGCCAGGCCGCCGATCGCTCCATATAAACCCAATGCGCGCGAATGCTCCTTGCCACGCAGGCTGACGTGTATCGTGGCCAGGATCTGCGGCACGGCCAACGCGGCGGCCACGCCCTGCAGCGCCCGCGCCGCCAGCAGCACCCAGACCTGCCCCGCCAATCCACACAGCAGCGAGGCCACGGTGAACAGCATCACGCCCCAGCCGAACAGGCGCCGCCGGCCATAGTTGTCGCCCAGGCGGCCGCCCATCGCCAGGCAGACGGCGAACGCGACGCCATACACAGCGACGATCAGTTCCAGCTCCATTTCGCTGGCGTGCAGCGATTGCGCCATCGCGTCCAGCGCGACGTTCACAATGGAGAAATCGATCATCGGCAGTAGTTGGCCGGCCAGCAGCAGGTACAGGCCTGCCCGGCCGAGTTTCGCGTGGGAAGTGGAAGCGGTCATGAGACGATCGGCGCACCCGCCTTGAATGACGAACGGATGCGCCGCGATAGATGGGATATGCGAGGGCCGTCAGTATATTTTGCAGTGCAGTAATCGCCGGGCAAGTCCCTGCTGAGCACAGGGTCGCGAAAAATGTTTCAGCTTATCGTCAGAATCTGGATTGGCAGCCTTGCGCCATCGGAACCATAACCATGGGGACCGTACTCATGCACTCGCTCGACAATTTCAAGGAGTTCCATCATGCAGTTATCGCCCAGCGCATCCACCTTCCAGACCCTGCAGACCATAGTATTGACGAACGAGCACAAGCAGCCCCCGGCTCGAGATAAAAATGTCTTTTCGGATTGGTTGATGGACAGCTCGGCCGCCGGCCTCGCCGCCGATTGGCTAGCGAAAATCGTCGCCTCCGACGTCGCCCGGGTCGGCGACCTGATGATCAACGGACGCGACGGCGCCGTGCTGGCACCACGGGTGCCGCCAAAGGCATAAAGCCCCGCACAGGCAGCAATGCCGGGCCGCCGGCGCATGCAATCCCACAACGAGTACACGCAATAGCGAGCCACCGGCGGCCAACGGCAGGCCCGGGATCATCCCCACTACAATCGGCGATCCACTCTCTCGGACCGCCTTCCATGACCAAGTCCCCACAACATCGCTGCGGCTGGGCCGGCGACGATCCCCTGATGCGGGACTACCACGACCAGGAATGGGGCGTGCCGCAACGCGACAGCCGCATGCTGTGGGAAATGCTGATGCTGGAAGGCTTCCAGGCAGGCCTGTCCTGGATCACCGTGCTGCGCAAGCGCGACGCCTTCCGCGCGGCGTTCGCCGACTTCGACCCGCGGGTCGTGGCGCGTTACGGCGACAAGGACATCGAACGGCTCATGGCCAATCCCGGCATCATCCGGGCACGCGCCAAGATCCAGGCCACCATCGGCGGCGCGCGCATCTACCTGGACATGCAGGACAAGGGCGAAAGCTTCAGCGACTACTGCTGGTCCTTCACCGAAGGCAAGTCGATACAGAACGACGGCAAAACCCGGTTCGCCACCTCGCCCCTGTCGGAACGGATTTCCAAGGACCTGAAGCGGCGCGGCTTCAAGTTCGTCGGCCCCACCATCGTCTATGCATGGATGCAGGCCGTGGGCATCGTCAACGATCACGCCCTGGATTGCTTCCGGCGCCCGCAGACAGCGCGCCTGGCCAAGCCCGGGCGGTGATCGCAGCCCCGTAGCCCGCCGTCACGCCGGCCACGCCCCGCAGCTTATGGGCAGCCCGGGCCCGCCAGGCCCAGCACCATGCCGAAAAAACTCGCCGGAATAACTGGCATACCCTTGCGCATTCCCACCTCCTTCCCGTGCGCGGCCCGGTTGGCCGTTGCTGGCCAGACCGGGCGAAGGCGGCGTACTCGCGGCCGCCT
>DATJHN010000109.1:0-3638 GCA_035493915.1 Bordetella sp. | reverse complement strand
GAAGACAAGCCGGGCGGCGTCACCAATTGGCGCCGGGTTTGAGCCGCATCCAGGAGCCGCCCGAGATGCCCAGCGTCGATACCGCCGTCAGCAAACCGCACTATTGGGAAGACGCCGTCTCCCATCTGGTGCGCCGCGACCGCATTCTGAAAAAAATCATTCCGCAGCATCCGGAAGTCTGGCTAACTTCGTTGGGGACGCCATTCGTCACGCTTGCGCGGTCCATCGTCGGCCAGCAGATTTCCGCCCAGGCCGCCGAAGCCGCATGGCAGCGCTTCGTTCAGGCGGCCGGTGCCAGGCCTTCGCCCAACTCGGTGGTGCGCCTGGGCGTGGACGGTTTGCGCGAAACCGGCCTGTCCAAGCGCAAGGCTGAATACGTGCAGGATCTGGCGGTGCATTTCAGCGAACGCAAAGTGCATCCGGGCCGCTGGCCCCTGATGGAAGACGAGGCCGTGATCGATGAACTGGTCGCCATCCGCGGCATCAGCCGCTGGACGGCGGAAATGTTCCTGATTTTCAATCTGCAGCGGCCGGACGTCCTGCCGCTGGACGACCTGGGACTGCTCAAGGCGATCTCGCTACACTATTTCAGCGGCGAACCCGTCTCGCGCTTCGAAGCGCGGGAAGTTTCGCTGGCCTGGCAACCCTGGCGTACCGTGGCAACCTGGTATTTGTGGCGCAGTCTGGACCCCCTGGCGGTCTAGACTACGCTCCGATGCCGCATGGCCCAACAACGGAACCACATCTACATGCGCAATACCTTCCTGGACTTCGAACAACCGCTGGCCGAGCTCGACAACAAGATCGAACAGCTGCGTTTCGTGCAAGCCGACTCAGCGGTCGACATTTCCGACGAAATCGCGCGCCTGCAGCAGAAAAGCCAGGCCCTGGCCAAGGAGATCTACGGCAAGCTGACGCCGTGGCAGACCGCGCTGGTGGCCCGGCATCCGCAGCGTCCGTACACCATGGACTATGTCCGGGAAATCTTTACCGATTTCCACGAACTGCACGGCGATCGCATGTTCGCCGACGACCAGTCCATCATCGGCGGCCTGGCGCGCTTCAACGGCACCTCGTGCATGGTCATCGGCCACCAGAAAGGCCGCGACACGAAGGAACGCGCGATGCGCAACTTCGGCATGCCGCGTCCGGAAGGCTATCGCAAGGCGCTGCGCCTGATGCGCCTTGCGGAAAAATTCGGCATTCCGGTTTTCACCTTCGTCGATACGCCGGGTGCCTATCCGGGCATCGGCGCCGAAGAACGCGGCCAATCGGAAGCCATCGGCCATAACCTGTACGCCATGGCCGAGCTGCGGGTGCCCATCATCGCCACCGTCATCGGTGAAGGCGGTTCCGGCGGCGCGCTGGCCATCGCCGTGGCCAATGCCGTGCTGATGCTGCAGTTCGCCACGTATTCGGTGATCTCGCCCGAAGGCTGCGCGTCCATCCTGTGGCGCAGCGCCGACAAGGCGCCGGAAGCCGCCGAGGCCCTGGGCATCACCGCGCCGCGCTTGAAGGACCTGGGCCTGGTCGACCGCGTGATCAACGAGCCCGTGGGCGGCGCGCATCGCGATCCGCGCGTCATGGCCCGCTTGCTGCGACGGTCCCTGGGCGACACCCTGCGCCAGCTGTCCGGCATGTCCGCCGATCAGCTGGTGGAACAGCGCCTGCAACGCGTCCTGGCATATGGCCGCGTTCAGGAAGTGCGTACCTGAGTTTTTTCGCGAGCGTGCGCCATGGCGTCCGGCGATGAGAACCCCGATTCGATTGCCGGCGACGAGAAGTCCCAACCGATTGCCGGCGCCGCGAAATCCGAACCGTTCGCCGGTGATCCGAAACCTGGATCCAATGGCGGCGCCGCGCTAGATACGCTGACGCGTCCGCTGCGCGACGCCTTGTCCGAAGCGCGTGCTGAATCCCTGCCCGTAGCCGTGGCCGTCAGCGGCGGCGCCGATTCCGTCATGCTGGCGGTGCATGCCGCCGCCGTGACGCGCGATCTGGGCATCCCCCTGCATCTGCTGCACGTCCATCACGGCCTGTTCGAGCAGGCCGACGACTGGGCCGATGCCGTGTGCCGGCTGGGCGATGCGCTGCAGGTACCGGTGCACGTGTTGCGTGTCCAGGTCGCCGCCGGCGACGGCAAAGGCGTCGAAGCCGCCGCCCGCCAGGCCCGCTATGCGGCGCTGGCGCAGGCGGCCGCCGGCCTGGGTTTGTGCCATATCCTGTTGGCCCACCATCGCGACGACCAGGCGGAAACCGTACTGTTGCGCCTGCTGCGCGGGGCCGGACCAGCCGGGTTGGCGGCCATGTCGCCGCGCGCGGAGCGCGACGGCGTGGTCTACCTGCGGCCGTGGCTGGACATCCCCCGTGCGGTCATCCGCGAAGCGGCCGCCGCCTATGCCACGGGGCATGGCTGGATGCCGGTGCAGGATCCTTCCAATTCCGACGAACGTTATACCCGCGCCGCCCTGCGCAACCTGCTGGTGCCCGCCCTGGATGCACGCTGGCCCGGCTGGCAGGCGATCGTCGCCCGCCATGCCCGCCTGGCCGAGGAAGCCGCCCAGATCCTGGACGAAGTCGCCAGCGATGATCTGGCCGGACTGGAACCGTCGGCCCTGGGCGACAGCTTCTCCCTGGCCCCGTGGCGGCAACTGTCGCCCGCGCGCCAGGCGCAGGTGCTGCGCTACTGGCTGGCGCGGCAGGGCGCCCGCATGCCCACCGAAGCCCGCCTGGCGGAATTGCTGAAGCAATTGCGCCAGCTGCACAGCCTGGGACACGACCGGCACCTGGTCTGGAACCACGCCCGCCACTGCGTGCGCTGCGTCCGGGGACGGGTCAGTGTGGAACCCCGGGAAGATGGGTAAAATACCAAACTTTGCCTGCCGGGCATGACGGCAGATTTCCAGCCAGAGCATGAGATGTCCCTGATCGTTCATAAGTATGGCGGTACCTCGATGGGCTCGGTCGAGCGCATCAAGAACGTGGCGCGCCGCGTCGCGAAGTGGCATGCCGCAGGCCACAAAGTCGTGGTGGTGCCCTCTGCCATGTCGGGCGAAACCAACCGCCTGCTGGGCCTGGCGCGTGAAATTACGCCGCAGCCCGACGGCCGTGAACTGGACATGATCGCCGCGACCGGCGAACAGGCATCCAGTGGCTTGCTGGCCGTGGCCCTGCTCGCCGAAGGCGTGGCCGCCCGCAGCTATGCCGGCTGGCAAGTCGCCGTCCGCACCGACTCCGCCTATACCAAGGCGCGCATCACGTCGATCGACGACACGCGCATCCGCGCCGACCTGGATGCCGGCCGCGTCGTCATCGTGACCGGATTCCAGGGCATCGACGACGAAGGCCACATCACCACGCTGGGCCGCGGCGGTTCCGATACCTCCGCCGTCGCCGTGGCGGCCGCCATCAAGGCCGACGAGTGCCTGATCTACACCGACGTGGACGGCGTCTACACGACCGACCCGCGCGTCGTGCCGGAAGCGCGCCGCATGCCCGTGGTGTCCTTCGAGGAAATGCTGGAAATGGCCTCGCTGGGCTCCAAGGTCCTGCAGATCCGCTCCGTCGAGTTCGCCGGCAAGTACCGCGTTCCCACGCGCGTGCTGTCCTCGCTGACCGACCCCATGATTCCGCTCGAC
>DATJHN010000108.1:0-4633 GCA_035493915.1 Bordetella sp. | reverse complement strand
GCTCGGCCCCGGCATGTCGCTGCCGTCGGTGCGTGAATTCGCCCGGGCCCATGATGTCAGTACCTTTACGGTGGCCAGCGCCTATGCGCGTCTGGTATCCCAGGGCTGGCTGCTGGCGCGGCCGGGTTCGGGATACCGGGTGGCGCCGCGCGCGCCGCAGGTGGTCACCGCGCCCACGCCACGCCCCTGGGAGCCGCCCACTCCCGGCGCGGAGTGGCTGCTCTCCGATGTATTCGCCGACCATTCCATTCCGGTCAAGTCCGGCTGCGGCTGGCTGCCTGGTGAATGGCTGAACGAAGCGGGCCTGCACCTGGGGTTGCGCCACGTCGCGCGCGTGCCAGGCGGGCGCATCGCCGGTTACGGGCATCCCTATGGCTACGCCCCTTTGCGCGAGAGCATCGCGGCGCACGCGGTGTCGCTGGGCATGCCGGTGGAGTCTGGCCAGATCCTGCTGACGCAGGGCGTGACACACGGCCTGGACGTGGCGATACGCACGCTGCTGCGGCCGGGCGATGCCGTTATCGTGGAACAGCCCTGCTATGCCAATCTGCTCGCGCTTGTGCGCCTGGCCGGGCTGCGTGCCATCTCGGTGCGGCGTACCGTGGAAGGACTGGATATCGCCGAACTGGAGCAGGCCGTGCAAACGCATCGCCCGCGCGCCATGATCATCAACACGGTGCTGCAGAATCCCACCGGCACCAGCCTGACCATGGCCAATGCGTATCAGGTCCTGCGTATCGCCGAGCAGCACGATTGCTGGGTCATCGAAGACGACATATCGCGCGAACTCGCGCCCGGCGTCGCGCCGGTGCTGGCCGCGCTGGACGGCCTGCGGCGCGTGGTTTATCTGAGTGGCTATTCCAAGGTCATCAGCCCATCCGTTCGGGTGGGCTATGCCATTGCGCATCCCGACGTGGTGCGCGATATGGCGCGCACCAAGATGGCGGTGGGCCTGACTTCGCCGGAAATCATGGAGCGCGTCGTGCACGAAGCTTTGCGCGAAAGCCGCTATCGTACCCACGTCGCCGGCTTGCGCGAACGGCTCGCGCTGGCGCATGTAAAGGTCGCCCGGCGTCTGGCCGATCAGGGCATGCAGATTCATGCCGAGCCGCGCGCGGGATTGTTCCTGTGGGCGCGGCTGCCGGTGGACTACGGCGAAAGCGGTGCGAATGCGTTGGCCGAACGCGCGCTGCGCGACGGTATCTGGCTGGCGCCCGGCTCTTACTTCGACGCCGAGCAGCGTGATCTGCCGTGGATCAGGTTGAACGTCGCGTATTCGGACGACGAAAGATTGTGGCGCTTTCTGGGCAACCGATAGTCAGCGAATCCGACCTGATGGGGCGCCCGCCTCTGCGGCGGCATGCTCGATCGTGCCAGTGACGCTGCACGCCAGCGAAATGGAGCTGGAATTGATCGTCGCCGTATATGGGGAATTCTTCGCGCGGGCTTGGGAAAGCGGCGGCCCGCTTCGTAAAGTCCGCCACGCCGAAAAGAAATTTTTCGTGCGGGATGTTCCGTGGTTTGCCAGGAATGCGTGGCCGGGTGGCGCGCACTCAGTTTAGGCCTGAGTCTTTCCTGGATAAGGCATGAAGCGCGGCGAATGCCGCAAGGATCTCTATGCCTTCAATCACTACATCTTTGTCGGCCGGCTGGGCAGCTGCACTGGTTTCTTCGTCCGGACTGGCGCGCGGCATCGGCGACGCCTTCAAGGACGGCAACGCATTCTCGAACGACGGTCAAGTGCCCTGGGCGGATGGCCAGCCGGCCCACGCGGACGCGGATGCTCGTCTCGAAGCAGAGGGCGGTCTTTCACCGGCCGTGCGGCCGCGCTTTGCCGCGGAAACCCAGGCCCGCGCCGTCGCGGCAAGAGAGAGCCGCGGCGCGGCGGATACCGTGCCGGCCAGGCTCATGTCCATGAATGTCCCCGCGGCCGGCGACGCGCGAGCCCGTGCCCGCGCTGCCATATCTGCCGCGGTTGACGCCGGCGCGGCGGACATCCACACGGCGGACATTCATACCGCAGACATCCATACCGCGGACATCCATACCGCGGACAGCCATACCGTGGATGTCCGCGCGGCGAACATCCAGACGGGTGGTGTCGATACGAAAAAATCCACTCATACGAAAAAAATGACTGCGCGGATTCATCTGCGTCCATCCGCGCAGCCAAAGATCGCATCGCGCGCGGCGGCGGCCGCCATCGATCCACTGTCGTCTCGCGAGATCCCGGCCCTGACCGAGGAATGCGCGATCGACGTGGCGGAAACCATCCAGGGCCGCCCCGGCAAGCGTGCCGACAAATACCTCGCCAAGCTCGCCACGCAGCAAACGCAGCGCGGCGCCGCGGAACTGGCACGGCTTGCCGATATGCTGGGCAATATCGCGCGTCCGGCGCAAAACGACGACATACAGCCGGTGCCCGGCGGCGCGTGGCAGGCAACCGGCGCAGTGCTCGGCGTCGCGCGGCAGGCGACCGAAGCCTGGCTTTTATCGGAGTATCTGAACTACGACGGGCGCCCGCAGCCTATCGCGCAGCTGGACCAGAACATCGACCAGGTGCTCGATCGCCTGGAGCCGGACGCCTTGCGTGCCTTGCACCGGCGCCTGACCGTGGACAGCGCGATAACCTTGCCAACTCGCGGCGACATGTTTTCGGGCCAGATGAATATCGCCCTGAACACCGTCGGCCTGCCGGCCGCGCGCAATGCCTGGGCGGCGTCCACCATCTGCGATATGGTGGGCAAACCCCTTTCCCACGAGGGTGTGTGTACGGTCCTGCGCGATGCCAACGCTGTCTACAACCGCCGCCCGGGCGGCGACCCTGCCTTGGTGACGACCGTAGCCAGGAATCTCGCACCACTGACGATGGAGCGCTGCCAATATCTGCTGCTCCAGCGATTGCGCGTCCGCGCCCAGGCGATGCTGCGCGAGAAAGGAATTCCCGTCAATGAGCTCACCGGCATCGCCAGGACCGACCTGCCGGATAACACCTATGCCGGCTGCGTCGCGGAGGCGCTGCGCAAGACGCTCGCTGCCGGCGCGTCCGTGCCGAATGATTCCGGTCGCTCGCTTTCGCCGGATGGCCAGGCTGCGCGTAGCTTGTCCGATATCCAGATTCGCGATCGGCTGCGCTTGGCGGTGGACCAGTTCTCCCAGGCCGAAATCCTCGCCGCCGCCCGAAATCTGCTGGCCGCCACAGCGGCGCCCGGAGATCGCGCAGCCCAACTGGAGCTGAAACGACGGGTTGAAAGCCACGGAGCAGGAACCGCCAGCCAGCAGGCCCTGGGCCGGCAATTCACGATATTGTGCGGCGTGCTTGCCGACAAGGTTCAGGGCGGAGCCAACTTGCCCATCATGGGCGCCATGCGGGGATGGGACTGGGATGATCGCCTGGCGCGCGATACACAGCCCTCGGCTCCGGGCCGTCTCGCCCATGTGGGGCGCGCTATCTACCGTGGTTTACGGCGCGCGGTCTTCTCTGTCTTTCATTCCTACTCGGCGGACAAGGATCGCATGCGGGATGCATACGCCGGATTGGTACAGGCGGCGTCCGGTTTTATCGACGCCGTCGAAGCAAACGCGAGGCTGGACATGACAACGCCGCTTGAAACCGCAAGGCGAAACGCGCGCACCCTGCATCTGATGAAACAGATCGGCAGACCGATGCAACTCGCCCGTACCCCCGACGAGATACGCGTTTTCAATGAAAGCGGTGCCAACCTGATGCGCGCCGCGAAGCGATACGACGCCCTGTGCAAGTCTCCGGCGGGAGAAATTGCCTGCTCCAGTCTGCAACTGCCCACCACTGCCTTCAAGTACTTCGAAACCGCATTTCGCGATGCCTTGGGCAAGACGGCCGGGGAGCGTGTGAATGTGCTTGGCGGTGCCTTGTCCCGTCCCGAATGGGCGAACGGTCTGCTCGAACAGCAGCGGGTGGCGCACTCGATCGAAGAGGCGGACGTGCCACGCTCGCAATCCATCACGAGCCGCGCGGCCAGGCATTTCAATGCCTGGAGGCCCTCGCTGAAAATATCCGATAGTGAATTTCTGATGCATCGCATGCACGATGCGGTAAGAGCGGAGCCCGGAATTCGAGCGTCCGCCGAAATCCTGCGCTCGTTGGAGCGCCATCTCACGCGCGCCAATCGCGGATCCAGCGCGACACCGGTTACCGACGAGGCCGAAGAGAACGCACTGTTGAACGATATCTGGGCGCTGGATCAGCGCTTCCGGCCGCTGGAGAGCGAGCAGTTTCCCACGCTGGGCGTAAGTTATAGGGACTGCTCGCGCGACGAGTTCCTGGGCATGGGCATGAAGCGCCTGTCACCGGCCGAGCGTACCCGTCTGCGGGATGCGATCTGCGACCTTGATCATCCGCCGCCGCGCTGGCTGGCAACCGACGAGTTATGGCTGTCCGCCGTTCGCGGCTATCAAAACAGCGGGCCGCTTGCGTAAGAAAAGCTCAATGGGCTCAAGTCTTCACAGGCACGCGTTCGTACACCACGAAGTCGTATTCATAGCCGTTCTCCGCGGGCTGCGGCTCGCGCGAGATTTCGCGCCAGCGGAACGAGGGCAGGTAAGGGAACCAGGCATCGCCTTCCACGTCCGCCTTGATCTCCGTGGCGATGAC
>DATJHN010000107.1:0-21488 GCA_035493915.1 Bordetella sp. | reverse complement strand
GCGCCCGGCGGTATCGACCATGACGACGCCCGCGCCGCGGGCGCGGCCGGCATTGACCGCGTCGAACGCCACGGCGGCCGGGTCGCCGCCGTCCTGCGCGATCACCGTCACGTTGTTGCGGGCGCCCCATTCCATCAATTGCTGCCGCGCCGCCGCGCGGAAGGTGTCGCCCGCCGCCAGCAGCACGCTGGCGCCCTGGCGCTGGAAGGTATTCGCCAGCTTGCCGATGGAAGTCGTCTTGCCCGCGCCATTCACGCCCGCGATCATGACGACCAGGGGTTTGCCGCGATTCAGATCGAAGCCGCGTTCCAGCGGCCGCAACTGGTCGGCCAGGATCTGGCGTAATACGTCGCGCACCTTGGCGGCGTCTTCGATACGATCTTTCCTGACCCGGGCGCGCAGGGCTGTCAGCAGCGCTTCGGTGGCCTCGACTCCGGCATCGGCCATAATGAGCGCCGTTTCCAGTTCCTCGAACAGGTTTTCATCGACCTTGACGCCCACGAACAGTCCGCCGATGCTCTGGCCGGTTCGGGACAGCCCCTGTTTCAGGCGCTGCAGCCAGGATTTTTTCGCGACGACAGGCTCGGCGGGTTCCACCGCCGACGCCGGAGCGATACCGGCGGGACTGCCCGCATCCGTGACAGCGGCGGTCAACCCAGCCGGAGCTGCGGCGGTTGTGGCCGGGGCTCCGGCAGGCGCGGCCGGTGGAGCATCCGTCACGGGTGCTCCGGGCAGGCGGGCGGACAAACCGCCAAGGTCGACGGGCGGCTCCGCCTTGGCCGATGGCCAAGGCGCCTGCTCATCCACGCGCGCCGGCGCTGCGGGCGCCGGAACAGGCGGGACGGGAATCGGCGCGGCACGGCCAGCCGGCTCGCCAGGCGTGGGAGCCTGGGCGGGTTCGGGGGCGGGCGCGGGGGGTTTTTTCTTGAAGAAATTCAGCATGGCGAACAAGTATATTCGTATCGTTGGCGGCCAATACCGGCGTACGCCGATTGCGGTCATCGACGCGCCCGGTCTGCGGCCCACCCCGGACCGGGTACGGGAAACGCTGTACAACTGGCTCAGCTATTTCTGGGACGGCGATTTTTCCGATAAGACCGTGCTGGATCTGTTCGCGGGCAGCGGCGCGCTGGGCTTCGAGGCGGCATCGCGCGGCGTCGGCCACGTGCAGATGGTCGAACGGGACAAGGCGGCGCTGGGCGCCCTGCGTGCCTTGCGCGACAAGCTGGGCGCCAGCCAGATACGAATTCATGCCGGAGACGCCATGGAAGTCCTGAACCGCATGGATGCGTCGCGCTACGATTTGGTATTGCTGGACCCGCCCTTCGGCCAGGGCTGGCTGGAGCGCATCTGGCCGCTGTTGCCGGGGATTCTGAACGAGAACGCTCTGGTCTATGTGGAAAGCGAGGCGGAGATGCAGCCGGATGCCTTGGCGGTTGCGTTGAACGTCCAGGCACCAGGCGCACAATTCGAAACATTGCGTAAAGATCGCGCCGGCGCTGTCCACTATGCGCTACTGCGGTTTGCTGCAATGCGGAAATAGATCAATAATCCCTCGTTCGGAGAGGTGATACACCTATAAATCAAGGGAGGACACAATGATCATCGCTGTTTACCCCGGCACATTCGACCCGCTGACGCGCGGTCACGAAGACTTGGTCCGCCGCGCCGCGGCGCTGTTCGATCAGGTGGTGGTTGGCGTTGCGGATAGCCGCAACAAGAAACCCTTCTTCAATCTCGACGAGCGCGTGGCGATCGCCCGCGAAGTACTCGGCCACTATCCCAACGTGCGCGTGGAGAGCTTCGGCGGCCTGCTGAAGGACTTTGTGCGCGAACAGAGCGGCCGCGTCATCGTGCGCGGCCTGCGCGCTGTTTCGGACTTCGAATACGAATTCCAGATGGCGGGGATGAACCGGCATTTGCTGCCGGACGTCGAGACGCTGTTCATGACGCCGTCCGACCAATACCAATTCATCTCGGGCACCATCGTGCGCGAGATCGCGCAGTTGGGTGGCGACGTCAGCAAATTCGTCTTTCCCTCCGTCGAGCGCTGGCTGCAGCAAAAGGCCAAGGAACATCGCGAACAAAGCTGGCCGCGGTAGTCGTCACCACGGCGGGATTACAATGACCAGGAACGCGCGCTCCGCGCGCAGCTCGACCGGCGCCCGCCGCCGTTGTCCGCCATGGCCCTGAAGATCACCGAAGAATGCATCAACTGCGACGTTTGCGAGCCGCAGTGTCCCAACGAAGCGATTGCGATGGGCGAGGACTATTACGTCATCGACCCGGACAAATGCACGGAATGCGTGGGCCATTTCGATGAACCGCAATGCAAGGTGGTCTGCCCCGTCGAATGCATAGAACTGCATCCGCAGTGGCAGGAAGGCCAGGAAGCGCTCATGGCGAAATACCGCCGGCTGACGGGACACGCCTGAGCGCTCTCGCGCCTGGCCCGCCGATGCGCGATACACCCACGAATACCGACAACCTGAGCCACGCTGGCGCCACGCTGCGCAGCGATCTTTCCGTGTCCGCGATCGTCGCCGGACTGGTCGCCGTGGTGGTCAGCTTCGGCGGCACCGCGGTGTTGATGGTGCAGGCCGGCCACACCGCCGGTCTGGACGCGGCGCGCATCGGATCATGGCTGGGCTCGATCTGCCTGGCGCTGGGCCTGGGCGGCGTGTGGCTAAGCATACGTACCCGCCTGCCCATCGTGCTGGCATGGTCCACGCCGGGTGCCGCCCTGCTGATCACCGCGCTGTCCGGCATCCCCTTTGGAGAAGCGGTCGGCGCCTTCGTGGTCGCGGCCGCGATGTCCCTGGCCTGTGGCCTGCTGGGCTGGGTCGACCCGATCGCGCGCCGCATCCCGCCGCAGATCGCCTCCGCCATGCTGGCCGGCGTCCTGCTGAACTTCGGCATCGGCGTATTCGGTGCCATGGGCCGGCAGGCCGCGCTAGTGCTGCCGATGGCGCTGATTTACCTGGTCTTTAAACGCTATGCGCCGCGCTATGCCATCCTGGCCGTGCTGGCGCTGGGCCTGGCGGCCGCGGCCGCACAGGGGCTGCTGGCTTTCGGCGGCGCCGATTGGCGGCTGACTGAATTTGTCTGGACCATGCCGGTGTTTACCTGGCGCGGCGTCATCAGCCTGGCCATTCCCTTGTTCGTGGTGGCGATGGCATCGCAGAACCTGCCCGGCCTGGCCGTGCTGCAGGCCGCCGGCTACCGCGACGTGCCTGCTTCGCGCGTCATCGCGGTCAGCGGCGGCGTGGGACTCATCGCCGCTCCCTTCGGCGCGCACAGCGTGACGCTGGCGGCAATCATCGCGGCGATCTGCGCCGGCAAGGAAGCGCATGCCGATCCGGCACGACGCTACGTGGCGGCGGTCACGTACGGCGCCACCTATGTGGTGTTGAGCATCGCGGCCGGCGCGGTCGCGGTCTTCTTTCAGGCCCTGCCGCCGGCACTGATCGCGGCGCTGGCCGGCCTGGCCTTGCTGTCGCCCATCATGGGCGGCATGGCGGCCGCCATGCGCGACGAGCACGGCCGCGAAGCCGCGCTGATTACGCTGCTGGCCACGGCGTCGGGCATGACGTTCTGGGGGGTGGGGTCCGCCTTCTGGGGCCTGGCCGCCGGCCTGGCCGCGCACGCCATCATGGCGGGCACGCGCAAAGCATAGCGGCCTACGACGGCCAGTGCACGGGCCCCATGTCGGGATGGACCTTCATCAGGCGGCTGGGAATGCCGGTGAAATTGGACACCCAGGCGGCGGCGAGCTCGCCTTCGTCCACTACATCCACGGGCTGCTGGCCGACCAGCACGGCGCTGCGTACGCTGTCGTCGTCTTCGATGACCTCCAGCGGAATATCGATGCGCAGCATGCCTGGGGCGCGCAACACCAGGTAGCCGAAGCGCAATTCGACGGTAATGCCGGCTATCGCCGGGCAGGCTTCGCGAGTGATCCACTGGCCGCCCGAATTGACCAGCAGCCAGCGGCGGTCGTATTCAGCCGCGCGCGTATCGTCCACGCCGCCGCAGTGGGCGACGGGATGGTATTGAGTGCTCATTTTCCAGTTATCCCTTTCAATATTCTGCCCAGGTCCTTGATGCGGTCCTGGCGCGATTCATCATTCTGTTTGTCCGCGCCCTTGGCGCCCAAGGCGCGCTCCAAGACACGCGTGACGGCATCGCCCGCGACCGCATGCCAATCGACGCGATAACGCAGGTCGTCATACGCGCCTGCCACCTGCACGGGTACCGCCACGCCGCGCAATTCGCGCAGGTCCGCGGGCGGCGGATCGGCGATTTTGACGTTGGCCACCACGTTCAGCGTACCCTTGGGCAGATCGATGACAGCCGGCGAGCCTTGGCTGACGTGTATTACCGGCGATGCGACATCCAGGCGCTTGATGGTCGCGACGCCGGCGGCCAGGGTCAGGTCGGCATCCATGCGGCTGAAAGTGGTTTCGCGCGTGCTGTCGGCGGGCACGTCGGTCGGGGCGTTACCCTTGCCACCCAGTAGCGCCTGCTTCAGGTCACGCAGGGCGCGCGCCACGTCAAAGCCCTTGATCGCGCCATCACGCACCCGCAACTGGACGGTGCCGGCCAAGTTGTCGCGCATGGCCAGGGACTGCCGGCCACTGGTGGTCAGATTGGCAGCCACACTGCCCACACCCGTCAGAGAGGACCGTTTGGTCAGGTCGGCCAGCAGCGGGCCGACCGCCACGCCGTCCAGGGTAAAGCGCGTGGAGATGGCGTTGTCGTGCGCCGCATCCAGGGAAACGGCACCCGCCAATTTGCCGTTGTACAGGTTGGCCGCGAGCGGCGAAACGTCAAGCTTGCCCTGCGCCAACTTGACGGTGGCCGACAGGTTCTGCATCGAGACGCCGCGTGCCACGATGCGGCCCGCCTTGATGGTCCCTTGCGCGGTCGGACCTACCAGGGCGGACAGGTCGATATCGCCGGGCTGCCCAGCGGGAGCAGACGGCGTTTGCGTGGAGGGCGCCGCCGCGCCGCCCGATGGCGGATTGCCGGACGCCGTGCCGGCCAATGATGAATTGCCCGAGACGGACGGCAAGGCGTCGGGCCCTGCCGAGCCCGACGCCGCCGCGCCTGGCGCCGAGGCATTTGCCGCCGGCTTTGCGCTTTCCTGCTTGCCGCCGTTCGCGCCGCCGGAGGAAGCGGCGGCACGGCTTTTGTCGCCGGCCGTGGGGCCTGGCGTACCGTGCGCCGGCTCGGCCTGGGGCGGCATCAATTTATCGATATCCAGCGTATCGGCACTCAACGCGAATCGCAGCTCGGGCTTGGCGCCCAGGCGGGTGGCGTCCGCGGTCAGCGCCAGCTTGCCGCCATCGAGCTGTGCGTCCAACCGCAGGTCGGCAGACTTGCCGGTCATATCGGCGCGAACGGCGCCGGTGTAGGGGACATGCATGGCGCCGCCGGGCAGACCGGGGCCGGTGATCGCGATTTCGCCAGCCAGCGCCGACAGCGCGCCGGCACGCTTGCGCAGGTCCAGCGTCATCGGCGATGCGGCGGTGACGTTCCAGCCCCTATCCGCCTGCTTGATATCCGCGGATAGCTTGGTATCGGCGATGGACAGATTGCTGCTGTTGCCGGTGATGCCGTTCAAGGCCAGCCGCGCATCCACGCCATCGTTGCCGGAAATGCGCAGCCGCGCGCTGACCGCGTCGCCGCTGGCCGTGGTCGGCGAAACAGCCAGCGCCGGCATATCGGCGGCGAATTCGAATGGCCCGCGCGGCAGCGCGCCTTTCGCGCGCACCGCCACCTTGGCGGCCTGGATGGCACCGCTGCGCGGATCCACGCTTAGCTTTTCTGCCGCCAGGCTGGCATCGACGCTGGCCGTGCCGCCATCGACATCGGCAACATCCCCCTGGAATACGAGTTCCAGGCCGCCCGCATCCACGGCACCGCTCTGGCCGTCATAGGCCAGGTCACCGCGCGCGGTCAGGTTCCTGGCATTCGCGCCGGGCAACTGGCCCGATGCCTTCAAATCCAGTTTCCGTAATTCGTAGCGCTGCGCCTGCGGATTCATCCGCACCGTGACCTTGCCGGCGATATCGGTGTTGAATCGCGGCGTGTCCCCTTGGAGATGCGCCGACAGGCTGGCATCGAACGGCTCGTCGATGCGCACGCGGCCCGTCTTGGCGTTCAGCTGCGAAATCGCCAGCGCGCGACCCGTGGCGTCATCCCTGAGCTGGACTTCGCCGTCCTTGATGTCCAGGCCGGCGATGTCGATGCGCGGCGCGGCGCTGGGCTGCCCGGTGTCCTGCGGCGCCGTCGTCGGCTTGCCCTGCTGCGCGCCGTCGCCCAGCAGATCCTGGAAATTCAAGTGCCCCTGCTTGTCCCGCACGACGCGCGCCTTCACGCCGCTGAAGCTGGCATGGTCGACGACCACGTTGCGCGACAGCAGCGGCCAGATCGCCACCGACATGCGCGCGCTGTCCATGGAGGCGAAGGTGTCGGCGCTGTTCGGTTCCGACAGCGAAACGCCCTGCAGCGTCACTCCCAGGCGCGGAAACAGCGTGGCCTCGATGTCGCCATCGATGGTCAGCGTGCGGTGGTAGCGCTGCTGCACCCACTCTTGCAGGCGATCCTTGTAGGAATTGGGGTCGAAGGTCAATAGAAAGACCGCGAGCCCCGCGACGGCAAGCGCGACCACCACCGCCACGCCTATCGATATGCGCTTGATCCAGGTCTTCATGGGTATTTAGCGACGGGAAATGCGAAATTCCCGTTCCGTCCTGTGCGGGCTGGTTCTATAAACGACAATGGTAGCAAAGCCCTATTCAACGCAACGGCGGGCCGGCACGGCCGGCCCCGGATGACTGCCTTTATAGGACCGGCGCCACTCTTGCACCCACAGCCAAAGACGTACGCCGGGCCAGCGGGTGGACCACGGGCACTCCCTTGACTTGGAGTTAACTTAGAGAAGAGCAAAAGCAGGAGCCCATCGCCCCCTCCCCCACGACCACCGCTTTGCCGCTACCACCACTTAGGGCCAACCATGAAGAAGAAGCTCATCGTCCTTGCCGTCGTGGCCGTGGCGGCCATCGCCGCCGCGCTCTGGGCCTTGAATCGTCCCCAGAAGGACCCGAACCGGCTGACGCTGTGGGGCAATGTCGATATCCGGCAGATTTCGCTGGCTTTCGACGGCAGCGACCGGATCGCCGAAATGCGGGTCGAGGAAGGCGATCGGGTGCATGCCGGGCAGGTGGTCGCGCGGCTGGACACCCGCACGCTGTCCCTGGAGCTGGCACAGGCACGCGCCGACGTCGGCGTGCGCGAACAGGCGCTGCTGCGGCTGCGCAACGGCACGCGCCCGGAAGAAGTGCAGCAGGCGCAGGCGCAAGTGGCCGCGGCGCAAGCCGATGCCGACCTCGCCGCGCGGCAATGGAAGCGGCTGCAGGGCGTGGCGGCGGACACATCGGGCCGCGGCGTCAGCCGGGACGACATGGACAACGCGGCTTCGCGGCTGCGTGTGGCGCAGGCCCAGCTGGAGGACCGGAAGCAGAGCCTGCGCCTGGCGCGCCTGGGCCCGCGCCAGGAAGACATCGCCGAAGGCGACGCCTCGCTGCAGGCCGCCCGGGCCCAGGCCGCGCTGCTGCAACATCGCCTGGACCTGTCGGAACTGAAGGCACCGCGCGATGCGGTGGTGCGCGCGCGCCTGCTGGAACCCGGCGACATGGCCTCGCCGCAACGGCCCGTGTATACGCTGGCTATCTACGATCCCAAGTGGATACGCGCCTACATCAACGAGACCGACCTGGGACGGGTCAAGCTGGGCATGGCCGCGCAAGTCCGCACGGACAGCTATCCCGGCCAGGCGATCAATGGCAAGGTGGGCTACATCTCTTCCGTCGCGGAATTCACCCCCAAGAACGTACAGACCGAAACCTTGCGCACCAGCCTGGTCTACGAAGTGCGCATATTGGTGGAAGACCCCGACGACCGCATGCGCCTGGGCATGCCGGCGACCGTGACGATCGATGTCGGTCCGGACACGAAAGGGGGAAGGTCGTGAACGGCAACTGCCCGCACACGGAAGGCGAAGGGCCATGAACCGCGACGGCCTGCACACGGAAGGCGAACGGCCATGAACGGCGACGGCCTGGCCATCGATGCACGGGATGTCGGCAAATACTTCGCCGTCAAGACGGCGTCGCGGCCGGTGCGCGCGCTGGACGGCATCACGCTGAGCGTGCGGCTCGGGGCTGTCACCGCGCTGGTGGGACCGGACGGCGCCGGCAAGACCACCTTCCTGCGGCTGACCGCTGGACTGATGCGTCCGAATGCCGGGCAACTGCTCGTCCTGGGCCACGATATCGCCAAGACGCCGCAGGCGGTCCAGGACCTGATCAGCTATATGCCGCAGCGCTTCGGCCTGTACGAAGACTTGAGCGTGCAGGAGAACCTGGACCTGTATGCCGACCTGCACGGCGTGCCCGCCGACGCACGCCGCGAACGCTACGCACGCCTGCTCGACATGACCGACTTGAAACGCTTCACCGGCCGCCTGGCCGGCAAGCTGTCCGGCGGGATGAAGCAGAAACTCGGCCTGGCCTGCACGCTGGTGCGCTCGCCCGACCTGCTGCTGCTCGATGAACCCACTGTCGGCGTCGACCCGCTATCGCGGCGCGAGCTTTGGGAAATCATCGACCATATGGTGCGCGACGAGACCCTGACCGTATTGGTGGCCACCGCATATATGGACGAAGCGGAGCGCTGCGCCCGCGTCCACGTCCTGCATGACGGCGGGTTATTGGCCAGCGGCGCGCCGGCCGATGTCGCGGCGCGCGCGGACGGATTGTGCTTTGTCATTCCGGCCGGGCATGGCGAAGCGCCTCGTGAACGCCAGGCCCGCCTGCTGGACCGTCGAGATGCCATCGTCGACGCCGTGCCGCGCGGCGGCGAGGTGCGCTTCATCCTGCGGCCGGGCAGCAATATAGGCTCGCTCGGGCAGGATGCCGTGAACGCCAAAAATGTGCCGGCGCGGCTGGAAGACGGTTTCATGGTGCTGCTGCACGCGCGCGCCGATGACGCGGCGGAAACCGGTACCACGCCACCCGCGCAACCGGCCACCGACGGCTCTGGCGACCCCGGCAACGCTGATGGCGCTGACAATGGTGACGACGGTAACGATGCTAACGACGCTCACGACCGTGACAACGCCAACGCCGCTAACAGCGTTAACGACGTTAACAGCGGCCAGCCCGTGATCGAAGTGCGCGACCTGGTACGCAAGTTCGGCGATTTCACCGCCGTCGACCGCACCAGCTTCAGCGTCGCGCGCGGCGAAATCTTCGGCCTGCTCGGTCCCAACGGGGCCGGCAAGACGACCACCTTCCGCATGCTGTGCGGCCTGCTGCCCGCCAGCGGCGGCATGGCCCGGGTGGCCGGCATGGACTTGCGCACCGCGCGTGCGCAGGCGCGATCCCGTATCGGCTATGTCTCGCAGGCCTTCGCGCTGTACGGAAACCTGTCCGCGGGAGAGAATCTGCGTTTCTTCGGCGGCGCCTACGGACTGCACGGCACACGGCTGCGCGAACGCATCGACACCGTCACGGACCAGTTCGCCCTGCGGCGGCACGTCGGCCAGCCGGCCGGCCAACTGGCCGGCGGCATCAAGCAGCGCCTGGCCATGGCGGTAGGCCTGTTGCACGAACCGGAAATCCTGTTCCTGGACGAACCCACCAGCGGTGCCGATCCGCTGGCACGGCGCGCTTTCTGGCGCCGCATCACGGCACTGGCGCAAACCGGTACGACGGTGGTCATCACCACGCACTTCATGGAAGAAGCGGAATACTGCGACCGCATCGTGATCCAGGATGCGGGCAAGCTGCTGGCGCTCGGCACGCCCGGCCAGGTCCGCACGCAGGCCGGCGCCACGCCGGAACGCGCGATGACCATGGAAGAGGCATTCATCGGCATCGTCGAAAGCGGACGTAACGGCACGGCCAAGGGAATGCCGCGCGCGAATGGCGCGCCAGCCGCGCCACCGCATGCGGCCGGCCTCGCGGAGACGCAACCATGACCGACCCGCGCAATCCCGGCAGGGGTCACGGCTTCTGGCGACGCGTGGCCTCGTTGACGCGCAAGGAGGTGCGGCAACTGTTCCGCAACCGCGCCAATATGCTGATCGGCCTGGCCCTGCCTATCGCGCTGATCCTGATTTTCGGCTATGGACTTTCGCTGGACGTAAAGAATGCAAAGGTGCTGGTCGTCATGGAAGACCGCACACCGCAGGCCCACGACCTGGCCGCCAGCATCGCGCTGTCCCCTTACCTGACGTGCGTGCCGGCAGCTTCCTGGCACGACGCCGAACGGGCGATGAATGCGCACGATGCCGATGCCGTGCTGCGCATTCCGAGCGATTTTTCGCGGCGCCTGGCGGCGGGTGACGCGACCGTGCAGACACTGGTACTGGGCAGCGATCCGACACGCGCGCTTACGGTGGCGGGCTACCTGCAGGGCGCCATCGGCATATGGCTTCAAAAGCAAAGCGATCGCGGCGTCCCGGTCGGCTTGAACGTAAACGGCGGCAACGTCGCCGTAGTCGACCGCATGTGGTTCAACGCGGCCAACGATAGTACCTGGTACCTGGTCCCTGGCCTGATAGTCCTGATCATGACCCTGATCGGTGCCTTCCTGACCGCCCTCGTCATGGCGCGTGAATGGGAACGCGGCACGCTGGAAGCCCTGTTTGTCACGCCGGTGCGGCCGGTGGAGGTCCTGCTTGCCAAGATCATCCCCTACTTCTGCGTCGGCATGATGGGACTGGGACTATGTCTGCTGGCCGCGCTGTTCCTGTTTCGAGTGCCGCTGCAGGGCTCGCTGGCCGCGCTGCTGGCCGGAGCCATGCTGTACATGCTGGTGTCGCTGGGCATCGGCCTGCTGATATCGGCGGTTACGCGCAATCAGTTCCTGGCCAGCCAGATCGCCATCCTGGCGAGTTTCATGCCGGCGATGATGCTGTCGGGCTTTGTCTTCGACCTGCGCAACGTGCCGGCCATCGTGAATATCGTCGGCCACGCCATCCCCGCGACGTATTTCATGGAGCTGGTCAAGACCGTTTTCCTGGCGGGCGACTACTGGCCGCTGATCCTGAAGGACTGCGCCATCCTCGCCGCCTACGCGGCCGCCCTGCTGCTGCTGGTGGGCCGGTTGACCCGCAAGACGCTGGACAGATGACCCATGAGGCCGGACATCATGAAATCCCCCATCGCCCTTTTGCGCCACCTGGGCAACCTGTGCCGCAAGGAATTCCTGGCGATCCTGAAGGACCCCGCCAGCCGCGTCATCCTGATCGTGCCGCCCATCCTGCAAAGCCTGTTGTTCGGCTACGCCGCCACCTTCGACCTGACCCATGTGCCCTATGCCGTCCTGGATCAAAGCCGCGGCGCGGCATCCACCGAACTGCTGGCGCGCCTGGACGGCACGGGCGTGTTCGAGCGAGTCGCATCGCTACGGTCGCCCAATGAGATCGCCGGCGTCATCGACGCCGGCGATGCGCTGCTGGTGCTGCACTTTTCCGATGATTTCGAACGCGTGCTGGCGGCTGGTGGTACCGCGCCACTGCAGCTTATCCTTGATGGCCGCAACTCCACGACGGCCGGGACCGCCGCGGCCCAGATACGGGATATCGTCGCCGCCTACAACGCCAACCGGCCCGGCGCCGCGCCACCACCCGTGACCGTGCAGATGCGCGCCTGGTACAACCCCAACCTGGAAACGCGCTGGAGCATCATGCCGGGGCTGATCGCCACGCTCAGCATGATCCAGACCATGACACTGGCGGCGCTTTCCGTGGCGCGGGAGCGCGAGCAAGGCACATTCGACCAATTGCTGGTCACCCCGTATCGGCCGATCACCATCATGTTCGGCAAGGCGCTGCCGTCCATCTTTATCGGCCTGCTGCAATCCTCGCTGATCCTGGCCGTCGCGCTTTTCTGGTTCCGCATTCCCATGATGGGCAGTCCGCTGGTCCTGTATGCCGGACTGCTGATGTTCACGATCGCCATCGTCGGCATCGGCCTGTCGATTTCCGCCGTATCGGCCAACATGCAACAGGCGATGCTCTATACCTTCGTACTGCTCATGCCGCTGGTGCTGTTGTCCGGCCTGGCGACGCCGGTGCGCAATATGCCGCATGGCTTCCAGATCGCCACCTACGCCAATCCGCTGCGCTTCGCGGTGGAATTGGTGCGCAGCGTGTATCTGGAAGGCGCCGGCCTGGCGGGAATCTGGCACGACCTGGTGCCCTTCGCCTGCATTTCCGCCATTACCTTGCCGCTGGCCGCGTGGCTGTTTCGCCATCGTCTTGCCTGAGAGCGTCGTCATGTTCACTCGCCACCCCGCCCATCTTTCCCAGCGCAATACACCCATCTTCCTCCGTTCGGCTGCCATCCTTTCGCGCGTGGGCCAACCTCGGCTTGCACACCTGGTGTCCAGCCTAGGCGTCGCCGCACTGCTGGCGGGCTGCGCGGTGGGACCGGAGTATCAGGCACCGGCCACCCCGGCACCGGCGTCCTGGCAAGACTGGCGCAGCGGATCGGGCATGACCGATGCCGAGCCGCACGTGGCCGTTGCGAAGCCGGACACGGCGAATGCCAAGCCGGACATGGCCGTTGCGAAGCCGAACACGGCCAATGCCAAGCCGGACATGGCCGATGCGAAGCTGGACACGGCGCCGCTTGCCGCGCAATGGTGGACGCTATTCGGCGACGCCACCCTGGACCAGTTGCAGGCGCGCGCCGAACAGGCCAGTCCCGACCTGCGTACCGCTGCCCTGCGCTACGCGCAAAGCCGCATGCGCCGCGTCGTAGTCGCGGCCCAGCGTGGGCCCACCCTGGATGCCACCGGCGCCGCGACGCGCCAGCGGCAAAGCGAATATTCCGCCGCCACACGCCTGGCCGACGCGGTGGCGCCCGCCAACCGCCAGGAATTGGTTTCCGTGCTCAGCCAACCCTTTACCTTGTATCAAGGCGGGTTCGATGCATCCTGGGAACTGGATCTGTGGGGCCGCGTGGCGCGTTCCATCGAGGCCGCCGATGCCGATGTAGGCAACGCCGCCGCGCTGCTCGACGAAGTCCGCCTGGCCATCGCCAGCGAACTGGCGCGCGATTATTTCGAACTGCGGCTGACGCAGCAGCAACACGCCCTGCTGGACCAGGACGTGGCGGCCGCCCGCGACAGCCTGGGCCTGCTGCAGGCGCGCGCGCACGGCGGCTTGATCGACGAATTGGACGTCAGCCGCCAGCGCAGCCTGCTGGCCGACCTGGAAGCGCGCGTCCCCGGCCTGCGCGCGCAGGAAGCCGCCCTGATCAATCAAATCGGCCTGCTGGTGGACGCCCGCCCGGGCGAACTGAGCCAGACGCTGGCCGCGCGTGCGCCGCTGCCGTTGGCCGGGCTGCCTGCACGCCTGCCCGATCTTTCCCTGGGCCTGCCATCCCAGGTCGCGCTGCGGCGCCCCGACATCCGCGCCGCCGAAGCCCGCCTGCATGCCGCCACGGCCGACATCGGCGTCGCCGTCGCCGATCTCTATCCGCGCATCACGCTGGGGGCGACCTTTGGATTCGAATCCTTCGAGGGCGCGCGCTTCGGCGAATGGAGCACCCGGACCTGGAGCGTGGGACCATCGCTATCGCTGCCCATCTTCGACCAGGGACGCCGGCGCGCCACGATCGTGCTGCGTGAGCTGGCGCAGCAGGAAGCCGCGGTCTCTTACCAGCAGACCGTGCTCAAGGCCTGGCAGGAAATCGACGACGCACTGACCGGCTATGACGCGGAGCGCGGCCGCAACGCACGTCTGCGCACCAAGGAAGACGCCAGCCGCGAAGCCTACGACCTGGCACGTGCCCGCTATGCCAGGGGCCTGACGGACTTCCTGGTCGAGCTGGACGCCGAGCGGACCTGGATACAGGCGCGCCGCGACCTGTCGGACAGCAATCACCAGATGTTCCTGCGCTTGATCGCTGTCTATAAATCCGTGGGGGGTGGCGACGGCGAGGGACTGCAGGCCGCGGGCGTGCCAAATTCACTTGGCTTATAAAAATATAAGAATCCGAAATAAGGTATCGTCCTGGTAATAAGCCGATACCAACCAGGGCGAGACCTCCGGACCCAAGCGGACCCACGCCCACGCCACCGCCGGCATCAGGGATGGGGACCACCGTTTTGCGCAGCACACTCTTCCAGGGCAATCTCCCGCGCCTCGCGATCGCGCAGGCGCTGGCCGGCGCCAATACCACCGTCGTCTACGCCACCGCAGCCATCATCGGCGACACGCTGGCGCCGGATAAATCGCTGGCAACCATGCCGATCTCGGTCTTTGTTGTCGGCATGGCTTTGTCCACACTGCCGACAGGGGCCATCGCGCAGCGTTACGGAAGACGAGCCGCCTTCCTGCTGGGTACCGGTTGCGGCGTGCTGGTCGGCCTGCTTTCCGCCCTGGCGATCCTGCTTGGCAGTTTCTGGCTGCTGTGCTTTGCGATGCTGTTCGGCGGCGCCTATGCGGCCGTGGTCCTGACCTTCCGCTTCGCCGCCGCCGAGTGCGTGCCGGCGGCGCAACGCGCCCGCGCCCTGTCGACGGTGATGGCCGCCGGCGTGGTGGCGGGGGTGCTGGGTCCGCAGCTGGTGACCCACACCATGTACCTGTGGCCGCCCTATATGTTCGCCGTCAGCTATCTGGCGCAGGCCGCGGTGGCGCTGCTCAGTGCCGGCATCCTGCTGGGCGTGAAGCTGCCCATTCCCACTACCGCCGAAAGCGCGGCGGGCCGGCCGCTGGGAGAAATCGTCCGCCAGCCCGCCTTCATCATCGCCGTGATCTGCGGCGTCATCAGCTACACGCTGATGAATTTCCTGATGACTTCGGCACCGCTCGCCATGCGGCTGTGCGGCCTGCCGCAGGAAGCCTCGAACCTGGGCCTGCAATGGCATGTGATCGCCATGTACGGCCCCAGCTTTTTCACCGGCCGCCTGATTACCCGCTTCGGCGCTGGACGCGTGGTGCTGGCCGGCCTGCTGTTGACGGCGGGCGCGGCCACCGTCGGCCTGACCGGGCTGACGGTCAACCACTTCTGGGCTTCGCTGATCCTGCTGGGCCTGGGCTGGAATTTCGGTTTCGTCGGCGCTTCCGCGCTGGTGCTCGAATGCCATCGCCCGGCCGAGAGGAACAAGGTCCAGGCCTTCAATGACTTCCTGGTTTTCGGCACAATGGTGCTGGGCTCGTTTTCGTCCGGCGGCGTGCTGGCCAACTACGGCTGGGACATGGTGTGCTGGATCGCCTTCCCGCCCCTGGTCATCGCCATGCTGGCGCTGGCCACCCGGCGGCGGCTGGCGGTGCATGGGGTGGCGAAGGCCTAGGACCCGTCGCAGTGCATGGCGCGCAAAGGGCCTGGGGCCTGTCGCCACCGGCAGGCGCCTTGGATGAATACAGGCCCTAGACTTGCATACCCCAACGGCGCACGGTGTAGGCCTCGACGTTGCGGAATATCAGGTTTTCCACCACCAGGCCGATCACGATTACGGTGAACAGGCCGGCGAATACATTGGCGACTTCAAGCAGGTTCTTGTTTTCGTAGATGAACCAGCCCAACCCGCCCGATCCGGACGATACGCCGAATACGAGTTCCGCCGCGATCAGGGTGCGCCAGGCAAACGCCCACCCTATCTTCAGACCCGTCACGATGCTGGGCAAAGCGGCCGGTACCAATATCTTCAACACGTATCGGATGCCAGACAGGCCGTAGTTCCGCCCCACCATGCGCAAGGTTGGAGACACCGCCAGAAAGCCAGCGTGCGTATTCAGCGCCACGGGCCAGAGCACCGAATGGACCAGGACAAACACCAGGCTACCGTTGCCCAGGCCGAACCATAGCAACGCCAGCGGCAATAGCGCGATGGCAGGCAAGGGATTGAACATCGCGGTCAGGGTTTCCAGCAAATCCTGGCCCAGCCTGGACATGATGGCGAATGCCGTCAAGGCGCCGGCCAGGAGCAGACCGGCCGCGTAGCCCATCAGAAGCACCTGGACGGAAGCCCAGGCACGGCGCGGCAGAACGCCGTTGCGAACGTTGTCGCCAAAGGCGCTCAAGGTATCGCTGAAGGTTGGAAACAACAGATTGTTGTCCAGCCAGCGGGCGTACAACTGCCACGCCGCCAACAACAGCAGAAGCAGTACTGCCTTGCGCAACGCGCCGCTGTCCCAGGCGCGATCCCAGATACGGCGCGGCCGCGCGACTACTCCGAAGGAGCTGGGCGGCAGATCACGTACATATTCCGGACGCCGCACCAAAGACGTTTCGATCATGATGAACTCCCCGCCGGCTCCACCGCCCCTTCGAACAGCATGTCGTGGATGCGATCGGACAGCTTGCGGCCGGCGGAGTCGACCGTATCGCTGCCGTCGCTGTTGAGCTCCGCCCGCACCCGGCCGGGATGGGGCGACAGCAGCAGAATGCGGTTGCCCACGCGCACGGCCTCGGGAATCGAATGGGTCACGAACAACACGGTAAAGCGCGTGTCTTCCCACAGCTGCAGCAATTCCTCCTGCATTTTCTGCCGCGTCAGGGCATCCAGCGCGGCGAAGGGTTCGTCCATCAGCAGTACATCCGGCTCCATGGCCATGCCGCGCGCGATCGCGACGCGCTGTTTCATGCCGCCGGAAAGCGTGTGCGGATAACTGTCGGCGAACGCATCCAGCCTTACCTTGTGGATGTAGTGCATGGCCTGCTCCTGGGCCGCGCGGCCTTTCAGCCTGCCGCTGGCTTCCAGCGCGAACATCACGTTCTGTTTGACCGTTTTCCAGGGCAGCAGCTGGTCGAACTCCTGAAAGACGAACATGCGGTCCGGCCCCGGCCGGGTCACGGGCTTGCCGTGCAGGCGGATCACTCCCTCGCTGGGCCGCAGATAGCCCCCGGCGGCCTTCAACAACGTCGATTTTCCGCAACCGGACGGCCCCAGGATAACGAAGCGGTCGGACCGGTATACGCGGAAATCCACGCGGTACGTCGCCGTGACGATGCGATCGCGGGTCTTGTACTGCAGGGTGACGCCGTCCGCCTCCAGCAGGGCCGGCGGCTGCGCCGCGCCGGTGTGTTCGCCGATCATGGCAGACCCACGGCAACGGTCCCCGGGCTTACCAGTCCGCTGACCGAGCTCCCATGCAGGGCGGCGTCGATGTTCGCCAGGGCATCGCGAAAGCGGCGGCCCGTGGGCATGACTCCGCCCGTATGCGGCGTCGCCAGCAAACCGGGCGTTTCGATCAGGCCAACGTCAAGGGCAGGTTCCACTTGGAACACGTCGAGCGCCGCGCCACCGATGGCGCCCCTGTCCAGGGCATCGCGCAAGGCGCTTTCGTCCAGCTGATTCCCGCGCGCGGTGTTGATCAGCATCGCATCGCGCCGCATGCGGCCGATCTCATGCGCGCCGATGATAGGCGCGGCGCCGTCCGGCAGCGTCGCATGCAGGCTGACGATATGCGAACTGGCCAGCAAGGTTTCCATCTCCCGGTAGGCAACGCCGAAGCGCGCCTCAACGGCGGGATCCAGACGCCTGCGCTTGGTGTAGATCACGTTCATGCCCAGCGCGCGGGCACGGATCGCGACTTCCTGGGCGATTTCGCCGAAGCCTATCAACCCCAGCGTCAGATCGCACAGCAAGGGAAAATCGTGTTCTGGCCACTTCAGCCAATTCGGATAACGCCGGTCCTGCGTGGTGTGCATCGGCCGTAAACCTTGCGGATTCTCGCGCCGCATCAGCGCCGCACGCGTAGGCACAAGCTTGCGCGCCATCGCCAGCATCATCATGATGGTGTGCTCGGCCACCGCGACATGTCCGGCATCGGGCAGCACCGACAGCGCGATGCCGCGCGCCGCGCAAGCCGCAACATCCACGCGGTCCATGGCGATACCCAGCTTCTGCACCAGCCGCAAACGGCTGGCGCGTGCGATGGCGCGCGTGCCCAGCCCCCTGCTGGTCAGAATGAGCGCGTCGCACGATTCGATGGCCGCGTCCCATTCGTCGTCATCGTCATGCAAATCGAAGCTGAAGGTGGCCTGCCGCAGCGCGGCTGGCAGCACGGCGTCGATTTCTTTTCGATATTGCTCGGGCCTGCCACGACTGGCCGCGCCGACAAGAATATGCGTCATGAACTTACCTTGCGGAGTATCCGCATGTCCGCCGGTCAATCCAGGCGGATGTTGTTGTCCTTGATGACCTTCGCCCATAGCTTCTGGTCCGACGCCAGGAAATCGGCGAACTGCCGCGGCGAGCCTCCTTTAAGCTCCAGTCCCTGCTGGGCGAAAGTCTTCTTGAGCGATGGCGACCGCAGGATGGTATTCAGCTGCGACTGCAGTTTGTCCAGGACGGCGGGATCGGGATGAGCAGGCATCAGCAGGCCGAACCAGGAAACCACGTCGTATCCCGGCAGGCCGCTTTCGGCGACGGTAGGCAAATCGGGCAGCAGGGGCGCGCGCTCCAGTCCAGTCAAGGCGATGGCTTGCAACTTGCCCGACTGGATGTGCGGATACACCACCGCCACGACGGAAAAACAGATATCCACCTGGCCGCCGATGACATCGACGATGGCCGGCGTTACGCCCGTGTAGGGGATATGCGTCAACGGCACGCCAGCCATGCTGGAGAACAGCACCCCCGCCAGGTGCGACCCGGAGCCGGTGCCCGCCGAAGCGTAGGTCACCGGCTTCTTGCTGTGCTTTGCATATTCGATAAGTTCTTTCACCGTGCGCGCGGGAAAGCCAGGTCGCGCCACCAGCACGTTGGGCGATGTGGCGACCAGTGTCAGCGGTTGGAAATCCTTGGCCGGGTCATAGCCCAGATTGGGATACAGGCTGGGATTGACCGCATATGAATTGATGGTCAACAGCAAGGTATAACCGTCCGGTGGCGACCGTCCGACCATTTCGGTGCCGATATTGCCGTTGGCGCCGGGACGGTTTTCCACGACCACCGCCTGGCCCCAGGCTTCCGACAGCTGTTGCGCCACGCCACGCGCCAACGCATCAGTGGCGCCGCCCGGTGAAAACGGCACGATGATGCGTATCAAGTGGTCCGGATATCCCGCGGCGCGGGCCTTCGGGCTTGCCGCGGCGCACGCCGCTGCCAATAGAAACGTTCGGCGCTGCATAGTCGTCTCCCTGCCTTTCCCTTGCTCTTGCTTTTGTCGGCGCGCGCGGGACCTTAGTCTTCCAGTCCAAGCAGGCGCGCCGCGTTCTTGTACATGACCTTTTCGAGCACCTCCGGCCGGTATGGCAGCTTCAAATAGGAGTCGACCATCTCCTGCACACCCTGGTAAGGATATGCCGTTCCGAAGATCATGCGATCCTGCAGATGGCTGTTGGCCGCCTGCACCCATTCCGTCGTACCCGGCATGCCGGTGCAGTACAGGTCGGGATGCAGGTAGACATTGCGCCGCCGGAACGCCAGGCCGCACGACTGTTCCGCCCATGGCCAGAAGGCATGCGAGATGACGATTTTCAAGTCGGGAAAATCTCCGGCCACCCGGTCGACCTGCTCCGGATTGGAATGCCGCAGGGTCTGTCCCGGCGGACTGCCGCGGCTGATCGTCAGCGCCAGGATCAGGCCCAGCTCCTGCATACGCTCGTACACCGGATACAGATTGGGATCGTCGGCGAATGCCAACGGCCGCATACCGAAACTGGGCTCCAGCGTGATGCCCTTCATGCCCAGCTGGCCGGCGCAGCGCTCCACTTCCTCGATAGCCGCGCGGATGCGCCCGCGTTCAGGGCAAATACCGCCGAAACCCGCGACGAACAGATCGCTGTGCTCGTTCATGATCGCCGCGACGTCGTCGTTTGTCGTGCTGCGTTCCGGCTGGTGCGTGGCACGGCCCCACACCACGGCCGCGGAAATCCCCGCTCCGCGCAATTCCTCCCGCAGCAGCGGCATCGAACGCTGCCGCGACGATGGCGGCCACGGGCCATGCCAGGCGAACGGATTGTCTTCTTCGTTGAAGAACCCGCAGCGCAGAAAACTCTTCAGGGGCGGACGCAGGCGAAAATCGAGGATCTTCAAGGGAATACTCCTTATCGGGAATGGCAACGGGTCAGCCTTCCATGCCGAGCAAACGGGCGGCATTGCCGTACATGACCTTCTCCAGCACACCATCGCGATAGGGCAGGCGCTGGTAGGCCTGCACGATGTCGCGCGTGCCCATCAAGGGATAGGCGCTGCCGAACAGCATGCGGTCCTGCAGATAGGTGTTGGCGGCCTCTACCCATTTGTGATGGCCGGGACAGCTCCAGCCGTACAGGTCCGGCAGCAGGTATACATTGGGGCGACGGAAGGCCAGGCCGCAGGACGCCTCCACCCAGGGCCAGAATGCGTGCGAGACCACGATCTTCAGTTTTGGAAAGTCACCGGCCACGCGGTCGACCGCTTCCGGATTGGAATAGCTGAGGTCCGATCCCATGCGCACGCTGATGGTCATCGCCATGATGACGTCCAGGTCCTGGCACAAGTCGTAGATCGGATACAGGCGCGGGTCGTCGGCATATATCATGGGCAGGCCGGACCAGCCCGGCTCGACGGTGACGCCCTTCAAGCCGTGCTCGACGACCGCGGATTCGACTTCGTCCAGCGCGCGCTTCAGGCCGTCACGCAAACTGATGCCGCCAAAGCCCGCGATCATGGTGCCGGCATATTGCTGGACGATCGCCGCCACATCGGCATGCGGTGTCGAGTTCGCGGGATCCATATCAGCGCGGCCCCATACCACGCCGTAGTCGACACCGCAGCCCGCCATCTCGGCCAACAGCTTGTCCATGGAACGCTCGCGCACCGATTCGGGCAACTCGCAGTACCAACCCCAATTGGGACTCTTGGTCTGGCCCGGTGCCGGATAGATGTCGATATGCGGAAAGGACCGCGACGGCGGACGTACTCGGAAGTCGATGATCATCTCGTATTTCCCATGACGGGTTTCCCATGTGGCGAGGCACCTGTTTGCGTACGCATGCGAGGCTTCCTCCAGGCTGGCCTGGCGCTAGTTCCCACCGAGCTGCTGCAGCTCGGGAAAATAGAAATCCCGCCAGGATTCGTAGGGCTTCTTGATGGTGCCGATGCGCCGCATGAAATCGGCGATGACCCCGACCCGGTGCGGCACGATGTCGTAGCGGGTATCGGGGTCTTCGAGCTGCTGGACGATCTGCTCCAGCGGTGTCTTGTCGCCGGACATGGCGATATAGACGCTTGCGGCCGCCTTTTTGTCGGCATTGATGCGGTCCATGCTTTCCTTCAGCGCGGCAATGAAGGCCTGGTGTAATTTCGGCTGGGCGGCGGCGTACTTTTCTGAGCACCACACCACGTTCAGCGTGGCGGGTCCGCCCAGGATGTCGTAGGACTTCAGTACCGTATGCACACCCGGTAGCCGCTGCTCCTCGTATGCGTACGGCGGCGACGCGAAATGGGTATTCACTTCGCTGCGGGGATTG
>DATJHN010000106.1:0-21237 GCA_035493915.1 Bordetella sp. | reverse complement strand
CGGCCGTAGCGCAGGCCCGACAGATCGGGTGTATCCGTGGGACCGTGCGGATCGACGCCGATGGCGACCGCGATATCGTGGATTTCGTTATTGGCGAACAGGCGGTCGCGCTCCACTTCCCACGAATTCAGCACCTTGCCGCGCAGCGGCAGGATGGCCTGGAACTCCTTGTCGCGGCCCATCTTGGCCGAACCGCCGGCCGAGTCACCTTCGACCAGGAACACTTCGGTGCGCGAGGCATCGCTGGATTCGCAATCGGTCAGCTTGCCGGGCAGCACCGCCACGCCGGAACTCTTGCGCTTTTCGACGCGCTGCGCCGAGCGGGCCCGCGCCTGCGCCTGGCGGATCGCCAATTCGGCCAACTTGCGGCCGTATTCGACGTTGCTGTGCAGCCATAAATCCAGCGCGCCGCGCGCGAAGCCGCCCACCAGGCGGACCGCGTCGCGGCTGTTCAGCCTTTCCTTGATCTGCCCCTGGAACTGCGGATCCAGCACCTTGGCCGACAGCACGAAACTGGCGCGGGCGAATACATCTTCGGGCAGCAGCTTGACGCCCTTGGGCAGCAGGCTGTGCAATTCGGCGAAGCCCTTGACCGCCGCGAACAGGCCTTCGCGCAGGCCGGATTCGTGGGTGCCGCCCGCGGGCGTGGGAATCAGGTTCACATACGATTCCCGCACGGCATTGCCGTCTTCGGTCCAGGCCACCACCCATTGCGCGCCCTCGCCTTCGGCGAAAGCGTCGTGGTCGGCGCCGGCATACTGGCTGCCCTCGAACATCGGAATCATCAGCTCCGCGCCGTCCATGGCTTCGGTCAGATAGCCGCGCAGGCCGTCTTCGTACAACCAGGACTTGGTGTCGCCGGTCTTTTCCACCGTCAGCGTGACCCGCGTACCAGGCAGCAGGACCGCCTTGCTGCGCAACAGGTGCGTCAGTTCCGCCAGCGGGATGTTGGGGCTGTCGAAGTACTTGGGATCGGGCCAGACACGGACGCGCGTGCCGGATTTTCTCTTGGCGACCCCAGTGTAGGGAGCCAGCGGTTCGGCGACGTCGCCATTGCGGAACACGATGCGATGGATACCGCCATCGCGCCAGACGATGACTTCCAGGCGGGTGGCCAGGGCGTTGGTGACCGATACGCCGACGCCGTGCAGGCCGCCCGAAAACGCATAGGCGCCGCCGCCCTGCTTATCGAATTTGCCGCCGGCGTGCAGGCGGGTGAAAACCAGCTCCACGACCGGGGCGTTTTCCTCCGGGTGCATGCCTACGGGGATGCCGCGGCCTTCGTCGTCGACGGAGACACTGCCGTCCGCATGCAACGTGACCTGGATGTGCTTGCCATTGCCGGCGAGCGCCTCGTCGGCGGCGTTGTCGATGGCTTCCTGCACGATGTGCAGCGGATTTTCGGTACGGGTGTACATGCCCGGGCGCTGCCGCACGGGCTCCAGGCCCTTCAGGACCCGGATGGAAGCCTCTGTATAACGTGGAGTGGCCAAGTTATCCCCAACATCTGTGGAAAAAAACCGACATTCTAAGAAAAGAGCCAGTACTGGCGCGGCATGGACTGGGATGCGCAGATCCTGAGCAGCCCCGGGTCGATCCATAGGCGGCGGGCATGCGCATTCCCGGGGGACGGGGCTGTCGGCGCCAGCCGCCCCTGCCGCAAGGCTGGTTATCCTACACAAAAACCGGTGACGCCTGTTCGTATGGACAGTGGTATGCTTTAATCCTGCCAACTCAAGAATGGCGGGTCGAAGCACGTCTCCCCGCCGCAAAGCAACGAGAAAAGTCATGAGTGATCAAATCAAGCATGTCAGCGACGCCAGCTTCGATGCCGACGTTTTGAAGGCCGACCTCCCCGTCCTGGTGGACTACTGGGCGGAATGGTGCGGTCCCTGCAAAATGATCGCGCCTATGCTGGAAGAAGTCGCCAAGGAATACGCGGGCCGCGTCACCATCGCCAAGCTCAACGTCGACGACAACGGCGACACCCCGGGCAAGTACGGCATCCGCGGCATCCCCACCCTGATGCTGTTCAAGGATGGCAAGGCCGCGGCCACCAAGGTCGGCGCACTGTCCAAGTCCCAGCTTACCGCTTTCCTGGACAGCGCCTTGTAATCAGCGTTCGTTCCCGTCGCGCGGGCCCGTCCGTGGCCCGCCGCCCTCTCTCTCTTCCCTCCCCCGATAATTCACCGCAATGCACCTGAATGAACTAAAGGCGCAACACGTCTCCAAGTTGCTGGAACTTGCCGCCTCCCTGGAAATCGAGAACGCCAACCGCCTGCGCAAGCAGGAACTGATGTTCGCCATCATGAAGAAGCGCGCCAAGCAAGGCGAGCAGATCTTCGGCGATGGCGTGCTGGAAGTCCTGCCGGATGGCTTCGGTTTCCTGCGATCGCCGGATACGTCGTATCTGGCCAGCACCGATGACATCTATATTTCTCCTTCGCAGATCCGCCGCTTCAATCTGCACACCGGCGACTCCATCGAGGGCGAGGTGCGTACACCCAAGGACGGCGAGCGGTATTTCGCGCTGGTAAAGGTGGACAAGGTCAACGGACTGGCGCCCGAAGCGATCAAGCATCGGATCATGTTCGAAAACCTGACCCCGCTGCACCCCAATCAGGTGATGCGGCTGGAACGGGACATCAAGAGCGAAGAAAACCTGACCGGGCGCATCCTGGACATCTTCGCGCCCATCGGCAAGGGGCAGCGCGGCCTGATCGTCGCCAGCCCCAAGTCGGGCAAGACGGTGATGATGCAGCACATCGCGCATGCCATCACGACCAACTTCCCCGACGCCGTCATGATCGTCCTGCTGGTGGACGAGCGTCCGGAAGAAGTCACGGAAATGCAGCGCACGGTGCGCGGCGAAGTGGTGGCGTCGACGTTCGACGAACCCGCCACGCGGCACGTGCAGGTGGCTGAAATGGTCATCGAAAAAGCCAAGCGCCTGGTCGAACTGAAAAAAGACGTAGTGATCCTGCTGGATTCCATCACCCGCCTGGCGCGCGCCTACAACACGGTGGTGCCGGCCTCGGGCAAGGTGCTGACCGGCGGCGTGGACGCCAACGCCCTGCAGCGCCCCAAGCGTTTCTTCGGCGCGGCGCGCAACGTGGAAGAAGGCGGCTCGCTGACCATCATCGGCACGGCGCTGATCGAAACCGGCAGCCGCATGGACGAAGTCATCTACGAAGAATTCAAGGGCACCGGCAACTCGGAAGTCCACCTGGAACGCCGCCTGGCTGAAAAGCGCGTCTACCCGTCGATCAACCTGAACAAGTCGGGCACGCGCCGGGAAGAACTGCTGATCAAGCCCGAACTGCTGCAAAAGGTGTGGGTGCTGCGCAAGTTCATCCACGACATGGACGAAATCCAGGCCATGGAATTCATCATGGACAAGATGCGCGCCACCAAGTCGAATTCCGAATTCTTCGACATGATGAAGAAGTAGACTCCCCCCCGAAGCGCTGCGCGCTTCCCCCCCGGGGGGGCGACGCTGGAGGACCGGCGGAGCCGGATCCTCTGCGTCCCGGATCTGGCTGCACCTCTCTCTGGGCTGGCCGCAGCTCATTCTGGTCTGGCCGCAGATCTCCCTGGGCTGGCTGCACCTCTTTATGCGAGAGGGGTGGTGCTTGGGAGCGGTGGGCTCAGTTCTCGATCGGGTCCTTGTTGGGCAACGCGGCTTCGGAGGGCGTGCTGGGCAAGGGGCCGTCAAACGGGGTGATCTTGGGATCGTTCCACGGCCCGGTCACCGCGTACTGCACCGTCATCGCCCGCGCCAGCGGATATTTCAGCAGCCATTGCGTCAGGAACGCGCCCAATCCCAGCAGCGGGTTCACCGCCAGCGCCGCCACGGCCGCGCCGCTGGCGTCCAGGTTGGGAACCACCACCGCCTTCAAATTCCAGGTTTCGTCGATGATGCTGGTCGTGCCCGACAGCACGATGGCGGCTACCGGCCCGTTGACCTTGTAGTCGTCCGTGCGGATCAAGCCCTTCGACACATTGAAGCTGGCGCGTATGGTGTCGAAGGGGAAGCCGTCGCGGAACAGGTTGGCCGGATTCAATTCCAGCTTGGCCAGCCGCTGCAGCGACTGCATCGACAACAGCTCGAGCAAGCGTGCCGTGCGCGAATTCACGTGGATCAGGCGCCCCTTGTCCATGCGTAGCTTGATGTCGCCGTCTATCGAAGCCACGTTCTGCGACCACGGCAGGTCATACCAGGTCAATTTGCCCTCGGCCGAACCGGCGCCGCCGGCGGCCATGTCGGGCCAGCCCAGCCTGGCCAGCAACTTGCCGAAGTCGCCCCACTTGGCCGAAGCATCCACCGTCAGGCCGCGCTGCGGGCCGCTCAGGCGCCAGAAGCCGGAGGCATCGAGCGTCGCATCGTCGCTGGCGATGCGCAGGGTATCCAGACGCCAGCGTTGGCCGCGCTCCACGTTGGTGCCGACGATTTTCAGCGAGCCCAGGTCCTTGCCGTAGAAACGCAGCTTATCGGCCTGCAGATCGACGGCCGGAATGTCTTTCAGGTCGTCGCCGGACGAGGTATCGTCCGCGGGTTTTTCGCGGCCTTCCTCGCCGAAGGACAGATACTTGAAGCGGGCCGTCACCTGGCCGGCGATGGCGCCGGAGGCTTCCCGCCACGTGACCGAGCCGGCGGCCTGTCTGGACTGGACGTCGAGACGCCACTGCATCGGCGCCGGATGTACCGCGTAAAGCTTCAAATCATTCAGCGTCACGCCCCCCACGCGCAGTCGCGCCGTATCCAGCGCGATCAGGTCCGGCGGCGGCAGCAAAGGCGTGTCGGCGGAACGCTTGCCCTTCCCGTTGCCGGACGGCGGCGCATCGAAAGCGTCCGCGACATCCTGCCAGCCATCCAGGTCGATGTCGGGCAGCGTCAATTTCACGCTCAATCCCTGCAGCGGCAGCGTGGCCGGCTGATTGGCGCCCAACGCACCGCGCGCGAAGATCCAGCGCTTTTCCGTCGGGTCGCGCTCCAGCAGCAGGTTGATGTTTTCGCCCAGGCTGGCGGTCAACCAACTGCGGTCGCGGCTGCCGGCGTTCTGCGCCGGACTCCACTGCACGCGTAGCGGCAGCGAGGACGATGCCGGCTTGCCCACCGGCGCCGGCATATCGATGGCCATGCCGGACAGGTCGGACTCCAGAGTGACATCGACGCGGCCGCCGCGAAAATAAAGCAGTTTGCCGCGCACCGCCGTGCGCCCGGAAAAGCGCGACATCGCCGGCGCGCGTACCAGCTGCGCCAGCGCGGCGGCGGTCACCTGACCATCGAAGCGCAGCCCGTTGCGCGCATCCAGCAGGCCGCCGTTGACTTTCAACGGACCACCCAGGAACTGCGCCTGCACGTCGCGCGCGCGCAAATCCTCTTCGGTGAATTCCAGCATGCCGCGCAGCTGCGTCAGCGCCGGCAGTTGCGGATACAGCGTGAAATCGTTGCCGTTCAAGGATAGCGAACCTTCCACCTTGGTATCGTCGGTGTGCAGCAAGGGCACGCGCAGCGCCAGCGCGACGCGCCAGTCGCCCGTCCCGCGTGCCTGCGCCAGGCGATTCTCCAGCAAGGCACCCAGCGGCGAGGTGTTCGTCGTCGACAGGAAAGCCGATACCGGTCCCTGCACGTCGCCCTGCAGATAAAGCTCGGCGCTGTCATCCATATCCGGAATGCCCGCCTTGATCGCCCCCAGCCGCAGCGGCGTTTCGCGCGCATCGGCGGGACGCAGGATGCCGCCGGGCTTACCTTCCAGGGTCAGCGCCGCGCCGTCTATGGCAAAAGAGCCATCCAGGCCCAGTATCGCCGGCCAGCCCTTGCGGTCCTTGTTCGCCGGCGAATAGTCCACCGTCGCGCCGACAAACGGGCCGCCGATGTGGAAGCGGCCGTTCTGTCCGGGTTCGGAAAACGGAAACTCATCCAGGTCGCCCTGGAGCACGATGCCGGCATCGCGCACCACGCCGGCCTGCAGGCCCTGCGCCAGCCATTCGCGTGCATCCTGGGATACCGTCAGGGGCAGATAACGATGGATGGCGCTCATCGTGGCCCGGCGCAACGTGCCCTGAATGTCAGCCGTGCCGGCATCGGTCTGGCCTCGCGCTTCCCATTTACCCTGCAAGCGCATATCGAGGTCGTCGTTGGCGACCTGCAGGTCGCGCAACTCCAGGCCCAGAACACCGTTTTGCGCGCGGCGTACGGTCGTGTCCACCCGCGCGGTATCCAGCGCCAGCCTGGGCTGTTCGAGAATGCCCGGCAGGTCGGTCCTGACTCCCGTGGCCTGGCCGCGCAGGGCGATGCCCGCGCCGGTCGCGCTGCGCGTGAACAGAGGATACTGATCCGCCTTCGCCAGATCGCCCGGCAGGCCTTCCAGGCGCGCCCGCACGGTTCCCGCCGTGGCCGCCACGCCATCCCGCCAATGCCAGCCCACTTGCCGGCCGACCAGGTCCATGGTGACCGTGCCCAGCGTGCGGCCATCGATCTGCATCCAGGCGCGCGAGGCCATGCGGCCCTGCAGCGGCGGCATGTCCAGCCATGGCGTCCAGGCGACCGGCTCGCCATCGGCCAGTTCCGCATAGACCTGCCCATGCCAACTGGCCAGGTCCGTGGGATGGCGATTGAACAGGGACCGCTCGACCTCGCCGCGCAGGGTCAGGCCGGCGGCCAGGCCCGTGGGTGGGTGGGCCTGCAAGGCGAAACGATGGGAAAGCGCCCCGTTCAGCATGACAAAGCTGGCGTCCTGCAATACCAGTTCCGGCGCCGCGCGCGATTCGTCCAACCACCGCACCGTGGCATGGCGCAGCACGATCTCGCGCTGGCGAACCAGCCAGCGCAAAGCGACGGAGCGGCTGACGCCGCTGTCGTCCGCTCCCGAAAGATCGATGGACTGACCGGCCACCCACAATTTGTCGGCGCGATCGCGACGCAGCGTAAGGTCCAGCCCGTCGGCCTGCAGGAATACCAGGCGCAATTCACGGTTCAGGATGCTGCGCCAGGCCAGGACGGCATCCACCGATGGCAAGGTCAGCACCGGCGCGGCCTGGTCGCCGACGATTTCCACGCCCGTCAGTGTCAATCTGGGGTTGAGCCCACTCCAGTCCGCCGCGATATGGCCGATGCGCACCGGCGCGCCGATGGCTTCGCCGGCGTAGCGCTCGATCTGCGGCCGCCACTGGTCGATGCGCGGCAGCACGAAATAGCGCAGCCCCAGCAAACCCACCGCGGCGGCGACGTAAAGGATCCAGAAACTCCAGAGCAGACCGCGGAGGAATTTGAAGGGCACACGCACGTTTATTCAGCGAGAAAGAAGGTCTTGCAGTATCGTCCCCTTATACCCGAAATGTTTCATCGCGTCTGCGCAACCTTTATCCATCCATGTCGACATCTTCCGGCTCGCCCTCCCCCGTTTCGTCGTCTCCCTCATCCGCTTCGACCGATCCGTCCTTCGATACCGCGCTGGCATGGTCGGGCCATTTGCGCCGCGCCCTGGACGCGCGGCCGGATCTGCACGCATGGCTGAGAGAAGAAGGCGTTACGCAAGCGCTGACGCCGGCCGTGCTGCAAGCCTGGCGCGATGCCCTGGCCGACGGTGCCGGCACCGTCCTGCCCGTGGCGGAATGCCGCGCGGTGCTGCGCCGCCTGCGCGAACGCGTCTTTTGCGCATTGATGGTGCGCGACCTGGGCGGCGCCGCCAACCTGGAAGAAGTCGTCGGCGCCATGACGGCGCTGGCCGACCTGGCGGTGGGCGAGGCCTACCGCAGCGTGGCGACCGATCTGGCCGCGGTACATGGCACACCCATCGATCCCGTGACCGGCGCGCCGCAGGAAATGCTGATCATGGGCATGGGCAAGCTGGGCGGGCAGGAACTGAACGTGTCGTCCGATATCGACCTGGTCATGCTGTATGGCGAGGAAGGCGAAACTCCCGGACCGCGGCGATTGAGCAACCACGAGTTCTACGGGCGGCTGACGCAGCGCATGATGCCCGTGATTTCCGAACGCGACGCCAACGGCCACGTTTTTCGCACGGACCTGCGCTTGCGGCCTGACGGCGACGGCGGCCCGCTGGCCTGGAGCCTGGACGCCTTTGAACATTATTTGGTCGGCCAGGGACGCGAATGGGAGCGCTATGCCTGGCTGAAGGCGCGCCCCATGCCGGCGCGGGCATTCGAGGGCAGCGATCCGGAATCGCATTTGCGCCAGATGGAAAGCGTGCGCCAGCCCTTCGTTTACCGCAAATACTTCGACTTCGACGCACTGGCTGCCCTGCGCGCGCTGCGCGAACGCATCCGCCTGGACTGGGAGCGCCGGGCGCTGGCGCGCAACGGCATGGACAGCGCGCTGAACATCAAGCTGGGCGAAGGCGGCATCCGCGAAATCGAATTCGTCGTCCAGCTCTCGCAGTTGATACGCGGCGGCCGCATGCCGGCACTGCAAGTACGTGGACTGCTGCCGGCCCTGCATTGCGAGCGCGATGCCGGCCTGATACCGGCCGAGGACGCGGCACGCCTGGAATCCGCCTATCGCTTTCTGCGCCGGGTCGAACATGCGCTGCAATACCGCGAAGACGAACAGACCCATCTGCTGCCCGCCGATCCCGCGCAGCGCGCCCACCTGGCCGCCGCATTGAGCATGGATGCGGATGCGTTCGAACGCACGCTGACGGAACACCGCGCGTTCGTGGAGGACACCTTCCGCAATGCGTTCCGGCTGGCGGGCGTCGGCGATGGGGAAAACGGCGTGGCGGAGGCCGGAGCCGTCCGCCCGGCGGGCCGCGCTCCGGGCGGCGCGGACAGCACGAACGGCATGGCCGGCGCGCGCGGCGCGAACTGCACCAAAGGCCCCGCCGGCAAGGACCGCGCGGGCGAAGACACCGACCTGGAAACCGTGCTGGTCGACCAGATCCATGCCCTGTTTGGCGCCGATGCGGAACAGCTGGCCGGCCGCGCGCGCTCACTGCTGGCCAGTCCGCGCTTGCGCACATTGCCGCAGACCAGCCGGCAGCGGGTCGATATCCTGCTGCCCATGGCCATACAGGCAGCCGCCCGCACCGCCGCGCCCGTGGCGGCGACGGTGCGTCTGTTCGATCTGATCGAGGCCATCGCCCAACGCAGCGCCTACCTGGCCCTGCTGGCCGAATATCCCGACACGCTGGCGCGCGTCGCGCGCATGATGGCGGCCAGCCCCTGGGCGGCCCAGTACCTGACCCAGCACCCTTTGCTGCTGGACAGCCTGATCGATTGGCGCACCCTGTACGAGCCGCTGGATTTCAGCGCCATGGCACGCCAATTGACCGCCGATCTGGACGCCAGCCGGCTGCCCGACGGCAGTCCCGATATCGAACGGCAGATGAACCTGATGCGCGACATCCAGCGCCAGGCCAGTTTTCAGCTGCTGGCGCAGGATCTGGAAGGCGAATTGACGGTGGAAAAACTGGCGGACCAGCTGTCCGCCCTGGCCGACATGCTGCTGGCGGAAACCCTGCGCCGCGTCTGGCCTCTGGTGAACAAACTGGAGGATGCCGAACCGCATTTCGCCGTGATCGCGTACGGCAAACTGGGCGGCAAGGAGCTGGGCTACTCCTCGGATCTGGATGTGGTCTTCATCTACGACGATCCGCGCGAAGATGCCGGGGAGGTCTACGCCAGGCTGGGACGCCGCATGGCATCCTGGCTGTCCACGATGACGTCTTCCGGACGGCTGTACGAGATCGATTTGCGGCTGCGGCCCGATGGCGACGCGGGACTGCTGGCGGCGTCGGTGGAAGGCTTCGCCACATACCAGCGCAAGCAGGCATGGCCGTGGGAACACCAGGCCCTGACGCGGGCGCGCTTTGCCGCCGGCGACCCACGCGTGGGTGCCTTGTTCGAGGAGGTACGCAAGGAAATCCTGCTGCAGCCGCGCGATGCCGCGGCGCTGCGCCAGGAAGTGCTGTCGATGCGCGACAAGATCGGCGCCGGCCACCCCAACAAGACGGACAAGTTCGACCTGAAGCACGACCGCGGCGGCATGGTGGACGTCGAGTTCGTCACGCAGTACCTGGTGCTTTCGCAAGCGGCGGCGCATCCGGTGCTGGTGGCCAACCTGGGCAATATCACCCTGCTGCGTATCGCGGCGGACGAGGGGCTGATCGACCCGGAAATCGCGGCGCACGCCGCCGACGCATACCGAACCCTGCGGCGGGTGCAGCACCAGATGCGGCTGCAAGGGCAGGAAAAGGCGCGTGTCGAGCCTGCCGTCCTGGTCCAGGAACGCGACGCGGTGCGGCGTCTGTGGGACGCGGTTTTGGGGGACGAATCCGGGGCCCGTCCCGCGACGGCAATATAATTACAGCTATGTCCGAACTCGTCCGCCCCACGCTGCAATTGCCGGAAGGCCGCCGCAAAGTGCTGCTGCACTCGTGCTGCGCGCCCTGTTCCGGCGAAGTCATGGAAGCCATGCACGCTTCCGGTATCGAATACGCAATCTACTTCTATAACCCGAACATCCATCCGGTCAAAGAATACGAAATCCGCAAACAGGAAAACATCCGTTTCGCGGAAAAGCACGGCATCGAATTCATCGATGCCGACTACGACATGGATAACTGGTTCGATCGCGTCAAGGGCATGGAAGACGAGCCCGAACGCGGTATCCGCTGCACCGCCTGCTTCGACATGCGCTTCGAGCGCACGGCCCTGTACGCGCACGAACACGGCTTCGACACGATCTGCAGTTCGCTGGGCATCTCGCGCTGGAAAGACATGAACCAGATCAACGGCTGCGGCGAACGGGCCGCCGCCCGTTATCCGGAACTCGTCTACTGGACCTACAACTGGCGCAAGGGCGGCGGGTCGCAGCGCATGATCGAAATCAGCAAGCGCGAAAACTTCTATCAGCAGGAATATTGCGGCTGCGTATATTCCCTGCGTGATACCAACCGCCACCGGCGCGCCCAGGGCCGCGAACGCATCCATATCGGCGTGAAGTTCTACGGCAAGGAAGGCCTGATCAACGAAGAGTCCCTGCTTCCGGACGCCACGCCCGCCACGCCGGAAACGCGCTGATCACCGCGCCCGTCTTGCCTGAAACTCACTGATCCGCCGCGCCCGTTTTGACGGCAATGCGCTGACCCACCACGCCCGAGGCACCGGGCCGCGGGCGTACACTTTGTCCTCATCCAGTGTTCCCACACCATGAGGACAACATGAACGGCGCCGAAAGTCTGGTCCACACGCTACTAAAAAGCGGCATTGACACCTGCTTTGCCAATCCCGGCACCAGCGAAATGCATTTCGTCTCGGCGCTGGACCGCATCCCCGGCATGCGCTGCGTGCTGGCGCTGGCCGAAGGCGTCGCCACGGGAGCAGCCGACGGCTATGCGCGCATGGCCGACAAGCCCGCCGCGACCCTGCTGCATTGCGGCCCCGGACTGGCCAATGGACTGTCGAATCTGCACAATGCGCGCCGTGCCAATTCGTCCATCGTCAATATCGTCGGCGACCAGGCCACCCATCATCGGCCGCTGGATGCCCCGCTGACGGCGGACACCGAAGGCTGGGCGCGCCCTGTTTCCGCTTGGACACGCACGGCCGTGGATGCGGCCACGATAGGCCGCGATGCCGCCGCGGCGGTCCAGGCCGCGCGCACCGCGCCCGGGCAGATCGCCACGCTGATCGCGCCTTCCGATACCTGCTGGAACCCCGGTGGCGTGGTCGCCGAACCGCTTGCACCGCCGCCGGCGGGCTGCGTCGACGAAAGCGCCGTATCGGCCATCGCGCGCGTGCTGCGCGCCGGTGAGCCGGCCGTACTGTTCGTGGGCAATGCGGCGCTGCGCGAAGCGCCCCTGGCCGCGGCCGGCCGCATCGCGCGGAAAACTGGCGCGCGCGTGATGGCGCCCACATCCAATCGCCGTATCGAACGCGGCGCCGGCCGCTATCCCGTGACCCGCCTGCCGTATGCGGTAGAGCCGGCCGTGGCGGCGCTCAAGGACGTCAAGCATCTGATCCTGGTCGGCGCCAAGGCGCCGGTGGCATTCTTCGCCTATCCCGACAAGCCCGCGGTGATGTATCCGGAAGACTGCATCATCCACGTGCTGGCGCGCGAGGATCAGGATCCGCTGGATGCCCTGTCGCGCCTGGCGGACGCGCTGGACGCCCGCACAGACGCGCCCACGACCGAGCGCATCGTGGTCGAACCCGCGCGCGGCGCGATCACCTCCGAGGCGGTGGCACAGACAGTCGCCGCCCTGCTGCCGGAAAACGCCATCATCGTCGACGAAGGCGTCAGCTTCGGGCGGGCGTTTTATCCCGGCACCGCCAATACGGTGGCACACGATTGGCTGCAGATCACCGGCGGCGCCATCGGCAACGGCCTGCCGTTGGCGACCGGCGCGGCCATCGGCGCGCCCGGACGGCGCGTCGTATCGCTGCAGGCGGATGGGTCGGCCATGTATACCGTGCAGGCGCTCTGGACGCAGGCGCGCGAACAGCTGGACGTCACCACGGTCATCCTGGCCAACCGCAAATACGCGATCCTGTTGGGCGAACTGCAGGGCGTCGGCGCCGCGGCCGGTAAAACCGCGATCGACATGCTGGATTTGACACGCCCCAACCTGGAATGGGTCAAGATCGCCAACGGCATGGGCGTGGAAGCCGCGCAGGCCGACACGATGGAAAAATTCGCCGACCTGTTCGCCACGGCTAACCGCCGCAAGGGGCCGTTCCTGATCGAGCTGGTCATCTGACGTAACGCGATGCTGGCATGCGTATCGGACCGGTATTCAAAACCGCTTTTCAGGACGAAAATAATCCTTGATGGGCTCTAGCAGCGACGAAGCACTCATCTTCGATCGAACAAATCGAGACCCTGGCAGACTCTCTAAAAAAAAGGCCTGCCGAAATGGCAGGCCCTGGATTGATTTTCGCGTGGAAGAGCCAGCCCGACCACGCGAAAAAACGCTTATTGCAGCGTGCGCTCGAACACCAGTTTGCCGTCGCGCACATCCACCGGCACCACGTCGCGCGGACCGAAGCGGCCTTCCAGGATCAGCTTGGCCACCGGATTTTCGATCTGCTGCTGGATGGCGCGCTTCAAGGGGCGCGCACCGAACACCGGATCGAAACCGGCCCTGGCGAGTTCCGCCAGCGCGGCGTCGGATACCTCCAGCCGCATTTCCTGCTTTTCCATGCGCTCCGCGAGCCGCTTGAGCTGGATCCGCGCGATCGATTCGATGTGCTGCGCCTCCAGGCCATGGAATACGACGACTTCGTCGATCCGGTTCAGGAATTCCGGGCGGAATGATTGCTTCAGCTCATCCCACACGACTTCCTTGATGACCTCATACGGCTTGCCGGCCATCGTCTGGATATGCTGCGAACCCAGGTTGGACGTCATCACGATCACCGTGTTGCGAAAATCCACCGTGCGGCCCTGGCCATCGGTCAGGCGGCCGTCGTCCAGCACCTGCAGCAAGACGTTGAACACGTCCGGATGGGCTTTTTCGACCTCGTCGAGCAGGATCACGCTGTAGGGCTTGCGGCGCACCGCCTCGGTCAGATATCCGCCTTCCTCGTAGCCGACATAGCCGGGCGGCGCGCCGATCAGCCGGGCCACCGAATGCTTTTCCATGAATTCGCTCATGTCGATGCGGATCATGTGCTCTTGGGAGTCGAACAGGAAATCCGCCAAGGCGCGCGTCAGTTCGGTCTTGCCCACGCCGGTCGGCCCCAGGAACAGGAAGGAACCGTAAGGCCGCGACGGATCGGACAGGCCCGCGCGCGAACGGCGGATGGCATCGGACACCAGCCGCACGGCTTCGTCCTGGCCCACCACGCGGCGGTGCAGGAATTCTTCCATGCCCAGCAGCTTTTCGCGTTCGCCCTGCATCATCTTCGACACGGGAATGCCCGTGGCGCGCGACACGACCTCGGCGATTTCCTCGGCACCCACCTGGGTACGCAGCAGGCGCGGCCGGTCGCCCGATCCGGTGGCCTGCGCGCCGCTTTCCGCGGACTTCAGGCGCGCTTCCAGTTCCGGCAGCTTGCCGTACTGCAGCTCGGCCAGCTTGTCGTACTGGCCCTTGCGCTGCAATTCGGCCATTTCGGCGCGGGCCTGGTCGATTTCTTCCTTGATGGCCTGGCTGCCCTGGACGGCGGCTTTTTCGGCTTTCCAGATTTCCTCGTAATCGTTGTATTCGCGCTGGAGCTTTTCCAGTTCTTCCTCGATGACGGCGAGACGGCGCTTGGAGCCTTCGTCGGATTCCTTCTTGACGGCTTCGCGCTCGATCTTCAGCTGAATGATGCGGCGGTCGAGCCTATCCATCACTTCCGGCTTGGAGTCGATTTCCATGCGGATGCGCGCGCCCGCCTCGTCGATCAGGTCGATGGCCTTGTCCGGCAGGAAACGGTCGGTGATATAGCGGTGCGACAGCTCGGCGGCGGCCACGATGGCGGGATCGGTGATATCGACCCCGTGGTGCAGTTCATAGCGTTCCTGCAAGCCGCGCAGGATGGCGATCGTGGACTCCACGTCCGGCTCGTCGACCAGCACTTTCTGGAAGCGGCGCTCCAGCGCGGCATCCTTTTCGATGTATTTGCGGTATTCGTCCAGCGTGGTCGCGCCGATGCAGTGCAGCTCGCCGCGCGCCAGCGCGGGCTTGAGCATGTTGCCGGCGTCGATGGCGCCCTCGGCCTTGCCCGCGCCCACCATGGTGTGCAGCTCGTCGATGAAGACGATGCTGCTGCCGTCATCCTGAGACAGTTCCTTCAGGACAGCCTTCAGGCGCTCTTCGAATTCGCCGCGAAACTTGGCGCCTGCCAGCAGTGCGGCCATGTCCAGCGACAACACACGCTTGCCGCGCAGGGTTTCGGGGACTTCGTCATTGACGATGCGCTGGGCCAGGCCTTCGACGATGGCGGTCTTGCCGACGCCGGGTTCGCCGATCAGCACTGGATTGTTCTTGGTGCGCCGTTGCAGGATCTGTATGGTGCGGCGGATTTCGTCGTCGCGGCCGATCACGGGATCCAGCTTGCCCTGGCGCGCGCGATCGGTCAGATCCATGGTGTATTTGGCCAGCGCCTGGCGATTGGATTCGCCTTCCGCGCCCTGCACGGCCTCGCCGCCGCGCACGGCGTCGACGGCGGCTTCCAGCGCCTTTTTCTGCAGGCCGGCATCGCGCAGGATGCGGCCCGCCACGCCCTTATCGTCGGCCAGGGCCAGCAGGAACAGTTCGCTGGCGATGTAGGTATCGCCGCGCCGCGCCGCTTCCTTGTCGGTGCGGGTCAGCACGTTCTGCAGGTCGCGGCCGACCTGGACGTTGCTTTCGCCCTGCACCTGCGGCAGCGCCTTCAACGCGCTCTCGATGGCGGAAGGCAGGCGGTTGACGGCCAAACCAGCGCGCGCCAGCAGGCTGGATGCGCCGCTGTCGGGATCGCCGATCAAGGCGGACAGGACGTGCAGGGGTTCGATGTAGGGATGGTCGTTGCGCGCGGCCAGGCTTTGCGCATCGGCCAAGGCCTGCTGGAACTTGGTGGTGAGCTTGTCGAATCGCATAATGTGGTCGGTTCGTAAAGGTTGGAGCCAGGCCCGGGGCCGGCTCGATGTTCCACAAATGCGGGCTCCCTGCGGGGATTTCAATGCCCGACTAGCACGATACGCGATACACCCAGGCGATGGATACCTACGTTTTCGTCTACGGCACCCTGCGGCGCGGGGAAATCAACGACCTGGCGGCCGCGGCAGCGCGCGCCGGTTTGCCCGTGCCCGAATACGCCGGCGCCGCCAGCCTGCGCGGCCGGCTGTACGACTTCGGCGACTGGCCGGGGCTGCTGCCCGACCCGGACGGGCCGCCGGTGGTAGGCGACGTCTACCGTATCGACCCCGCCCTGTTGCCCGTAATGGACGCTATCGAGGAATACGACCCTGCCGGCGGCTCATGCTTCGTCCGCCGCCGGTTGCGGCTGACGGTGGGGGGCCGTGAACTGGACTGTTACTACTACCCCATCGATCCGGCGCACATCGGCAATGCCCGGCTCACCGACGCAACGGATTGGATCGTTCATCGGCAGGGACGCCGCGGATAGCTCGCGCGGACGGTAGCCTCACCCCAGGACGCGGACTGGAAAAAAAAATCCGCCACCGGTTTCCCGGCAGCGGACATTTTTGTCCAGATCGACGAAGGCTCAGACTTCCTCGTACAGCGGCAGCGTCAGGAACTCGGCGAATTCCTCTTGCGTGCTCATCTGTTCGAAAATCCGCGCCGCGCGGTCATAGGCCTTGCTGGGCCCGGCAACCTCGTGGACCTTGGCCAGCTCTTCCGGAATCAGCTTGCGCACCAGCTCGGCGGTCACCTTGGTGCCGTTGTCCAGCACGCCCTTGGGCGAACGGATCCATTGCCAGACCTGCGAACGTGAGATCTCGGCGGTGGCGGCGTCTTCCATCAAGTTATGGATGGGTACGCAACCGTTGCCGTCCAGCCAGGATCCCAGATAGTGAATGCCGACATTTATGTTCATGCGCAGGCCGGCTTCGGTAATGGGCGCCTCGGGCTGGAAATCCAGCAGGTCGGCCGCGGTAACCTCGACGTCCGGGCGTTGCTTGGCGATCTGGTTGGGCGCATCGCCCAGCACCTTGACGAACTCCTCCATGGCCACCGACACCAGGCCCGGGTGGGCCACCCAGCCGCCGTCGTAGCCGTCCGTGGCATCGCGCGTCTTGTCGGCGCGGATGCCCGCCATGGCCTGCTCGTTCTTGACGGGGTCGTTCTTGATAGGGATCAGCGCGCTCATACCGCCGATGGCCGGCGCGTTGCGGCGGTGGCAGGTCTTGAGCAGCAGCAGCGCGTAGGCGCGCATGAAAGGCGCGGTCATCGTGACCTTGGGGCGATCGGCCAGGCAGAAGTCGCGCTCCACCTTGAACTTCTTGATGCAGCTGAAGATATAGTCCCAGCGGCCGGCGTTCAGACCCGCGCTGTGCTCACGAAGTTCGTACAGGATTTCGTCCATTTCGAAAGCGGCCAGGATGGTTTCCACCAGCACGGTCGCCTTGATCGTGCCTTGGGGGATGCCCAGCGCCTTCTGGGTATGGACGAAGATGTCGTTCCACAACCGGGCTTCAAGATGGCTTTCCATCTTGGGCAGGTAGAAATACGGCCCGCTGCCGCGCGCCAGCAGTTCCTTGGCGTTATGGAAGAAATACAGCGCGAAATCGAAAATACCGCCGGACACCCGCTTGCCGTCGACCGTGACGTGCTTTTCGTCCAGGTGCCATCCACGCGGACGCACCAGCAGCACAGCCGTCTTGTCGTTCAGCTGATAGGTTTTGCCGCCCTGCTCCAGGCGGATCGTGCGGCGCACCGCCTCCATCAGGTTGATCTGGCCGGACACCTGGTTGTGCCAGTTGGGCGTATTGGAATCCTCGAAGTCCGTCATGTAGCTGTCGGCGCCGGAATTCAAGGCATTGATCACCATCTTGCGTTCGACCGGGCCGGTGATCTCCACGCGGCGGCACTTCAGGTCTTCCGGAATGGGCGCGATGGTCCACTTGCCGTCGCGGACGGCACGGGTTTCGGGCAGGAAATCCGGCTTTTCGCCGGCGTCCAGCCGTTTGACGCGCTGCGCCCGGGCGGCCAGCAGCTCCTGCCGCCTGGCTTCGAAGGTGCGGTGCAGGTCCGCCACCAGGGCCAACGCGTCCTGCGTCAGCACGGTCTCGAACCCGGGTTCAATGGGGGCGTCGATGGCGACGCCGTTGGGCAGTTTCAGACTCATTGATGTCTCCGCGTAAGAATCCTGTGTACGCCAGTGTACGAAGGGGATATTGAATTAAAAACCATATAAAAGTAGATTCATCTTTTATTTTTTGTCAAAGATTAAATCGGGCGAAAGGCCGGGCGGCACCGCAGCGGCAAGGCGCGGGCCGTCACCCTGACCTCATACCGCCTCGATAACAGCCAACCGCCATGGACCGATTCAAGCAACTGCAGACTTTCGTCGACGTCGCCACCCTGGGCAGCCTTTCCGCCGCGGCCCGCGCCGAAGGCGTCGCGCCGGCCATGATCGGACGCCGCATCGATGCGCTGGAAACCCGGCTGGCCGTGAAACTGCTGGTGCGCTCCACCCGGCGCCTGTCCCTGACCGCCGAGGGCAGCGCCCTGCTGGAGGACGCGCAGCGCATCCTGCGCGACCTGAACGACTCCGAAAGCCTGGTCGCGCAGGGGAGCGCGCGCCCGACCGGCCTGCTGCGCATCACCGCGCCGGCCGGCTTCGGCCGCCGCCACGTCGCCCCCCTGCTGCCCAGCTACGCCGACCGCTACCCCGACGTGGGCGTCACCCTGGACCTTAGCGACCGCCTGGTCGACCTGATCGAAGAGCGCTACGACTGCGCCGTGCGCATCGGCGACCTGGACGATTCCGGCATGGTCGCCATCCGCCTGGCGGAAAACCGCCGTGTCGTCGTCGCGGCCCCAGCCTATCTGGCGCGCCGCGGCACGCCGCGCACGCCGGCCGACCTGGACCACCATCATTGCCTGTCCTTCGGCACGCGCGGCAACCAGTCGCGCGGATGGCTGTTCCGCATGAACGGCCAGGTCACGCCCTACCGCATCTCGGGCAAGCTGGAATGCAGCGACGGCAGCGTGCTGCATCAATGGACACTGGGCGGCTGCGGCCTGTCCTGGCGTTCGCTGTGGGAGGTGCAGCAGGATCTGGACAGCGGGCGCCTGAAAACGGTATTGGACGACTATTGCGCGCCCCCCAATGCCATTTATGCGGTGCTGCCCGAACGCAAGCACATGCCGGCCCGCGTGCGTGCCTTCGTCGACCTGTTGCGCCAGGCCTACGCGGACCCGGGCTATTGGGGCGAGCCCGGATCGGGCTGACACGTATTCAGGGTATTGCCACGCGGCTAGGCCTACAATCCGCCGCATGCCACTTCGCGGCCCTCGCCGCTTCCGCCCGAAAATCCCATGCGCTTGGTCTTTTGCTTTTTGCTGGCACTGTGCGCCTCCGCTTCCGCCTGGGGCCAGGATGAAAACGGACCGCCACGCGTCGGCGCGCCGCCCTGGCAAACGGTGCAGCTGGGACCGCATGCGCACCGCTATCCTTTTCCTGTATACGCCAGCCGCACGCTGACCGCCGACAACCTGGCGCACATAGAGCACGTGGTCATCATCGTGCATGGGATCAAGGGGAATGCGGACAGCTATTACGAAACGGCCGCCGGACTGCTGTGGCTGAATCCCGCCGCGATGGACAACACGCTGGTGATCGCGCCCAAATTCGCGGGCGCCATAGACCATGGCTTCGAACACGTGCCCGTCTGGAAACACCAACGCTGGATCGCGGATGGCGACAGCGTCAAGGCGGCTGGCCGGCCGGCGCCCATCGGTTCATTCGACGTGCTGGACGATCTGCTGCAATGGCTGGCCGACCGCCATACGCTGCCGGCGCTGCGCGATATCGTGCTGGCCGGCCATTCCGCGGGCGCGCAGATGATCCAGCGTTATGCCGTCCTGAACAATATCGATGAAAGCATCCGCAAACGCGGTGTCGCCTTGCGCTACGTGGTCGCCAACCCTTCTTCGTACCTGTATTTCACGACCGACCGCCCGCGCGGCGATGGAAGTTTCGGGCCCTACAACCGTGGACAGTGTCCGGACTTCAATGAATTCCGCTATGGCCTGGACCATCTGCCGCGCGACATGCATGCGCAGGATCCCAAGCGTCTGGCGGCCCGCTACGCGGAACGCGGCGTTACTTACCTGCTGGGTGGTGCCGACACCAATCCCGAGCACCGCTGGCTGGACAAACGCTGCGGCGCCGAAGCGCAGGGCGCGACTCGCCTGGCGCGCGGACGGGCCTATCTGCGCTACGAGGCCTGGCTGCCCGCGCTGAAGCAGAACGTTCACCACGCCTATGAAGTCGCCGGCGTCGGCCATGACCAGCGCGGCATATTCGGGTCGGAATGCGGGGCACGCGCCCTGCTCGGTCCCGACACGCAGACGGCGCCCGGCGCCGCGACGTGCAGGGCGCCGCGCCTGGGATCAGGTCCCGCCGGTTAGGCCCGTTCACGGTAGACGGCCAGCCGGACGATACCCGGGGACTGTTACCGCTGGTATCGTATCGATTAAAGCGTGTATCCCCTTCCCGCAAGTCTTACGAAATACACCATCATGTCGCTCGAAAAACACTACACCGCCATCCTGGAACAACTCGGCGAAGATCCTTCCAGGGAAGGCCTGCGCGACACGCCGCTGCGTGCCGCCAAGGCCATGCAATACCTGTGCCGCGGCTACAGCCAGGACCTGAACGAGATCGTCAACGGCGCGCTGTTCTCGTCGGATACGAAGGAAATCGTGCTGGTCAAGAACATCGAGCTGTACTCGCTCTGCGAGCACCACATACTGCCCTTCATCGGCAAGGCCCATGTCGCCTATCTGCCCAACGGCAAGGTGCTGGGCCTGTCGAAGGTTGCGCGCATTGTGGACATGTTCGCGCGCCGCCTGCAGATCCAGGAAAATCTCAGCCGCCAGATCGCCGAGGCGGTTCAGCAGGTTACCGGCGCGGCGGGCGTGGCGGTGGTCATCGAAGCCCAGCACATGTGCATGATGATGCGGGGCGTGGAGAAGCAGAATTCGTCCATGGTGACGTCCGTCATGCTGGGCGAATTCCACGGCAATGCCGCCACGCGCGCGGAATTCATGAACCTGATCCGCTAGGGCCCTGCAACGTGAAACTGGCCTGCTTCACGTTTTGCGAATCCAGCCCCACGTAGACGTTGAACAAGCCGGGCTCGGCGCCGTAGTGCAGTTGCGCGTTATAAAAGCTGAGGTCGCCTTCGTCGATGGTGAACGTAATCTTGCGCGATTCGCCGGCCTTCAGCATTACTTTCTGGAAGTGCTTCAATTCCTTGACCGGGCGGCTGATGGAGGCGACCGGGTCCTGGATATATAGCTGCACCACTGTTTCGCCGTCGCGGCTGCCGGTGTTCGTGACCGTGACGCTGGCCTGTACGGAGGCGCCGCGCGCCATGACCGGGCGCGACACCGCCACGTCCGAAACGTCGAAGGTGGTGTAGCTCAGGCCATAGCCGAACGGAAACAGCGGACCATTGGTCGCATCGAAATACCGCGAGGTGTATTTATCGGGATGCTCGGGATCGAAGGGACGGCCGGTATTCAGATGACTGTAGTAAATCGGAATCTGACCCACTGAGCGGGGAAAGGTCATGGGCAGCTTGCCGGACGGGTTGTAGTCGCCGAA
>DATJHN010000105.1:0-12245 GCA_035493915.1 Bordetella sp. | reverse complement strand
CGTTGCGTGACTGCTTGCGCAAGGCGACCGCATTCACCTCGGCCAACGTCGTCTCATGCGCGGTCAGGCGGAAAACGCGCAGGGTGTTGCTTACCACGCCGACCTGGCTATTGAGCGAATTGGCGGCAGCCGCGAGCTCTTCGACCATCGCCGCGTTCTGTTGGGTAATGCCGTCGAGCTGCGCAATAGCCGTACTGACCTGGCCTATGCCCATGGTTTGCTCGCTCGTCCCGCTGTTGATATGGTCGAGCGAGGATGTGACACCGACGATGGCTTCCATCACCTCGTCCATGCGCGCGCGAGCCTCGCCGGCGCGCTGCTCGCCCATCGCTACGCGCTGCCCCGATTCCTCGATAAGCAGCTTGATTTCCTTGGCGGCCAGAGAAGTGCGCTGTGCCAACGCGCGCACTTCGGCCGCCACTACGGCGAAGCCCCTACCCTGCTCACCCGCGCGCGCGGCCTCCACGGCCGCGTTCAATGCCAGGAGGTTGGTCTGGAAGGCCACGCCTTCGATCAGGGAAATGATATCGCCGATGCGGTGGGAGGCCTCGTTGATCTCCCGCATGGTAGCGACAACATTCTGCACCGCGGCGTGGCTGCGTTGCGCCACTTCAGTGGTGTCGCGAGCCTTGTTCGCGCCTTCGCCCGCCATGGTGGCGGTCTGCCGCACGGTGCCGTTGATCTGCTCCATGGCGGCAGCCGTCTGTTCCAGGCTGCTGGCTTGGGACTCGGTACGGCTGGACATATCCTGGTTGCCGGCGGCGATCTCGCGAGCGCAGTTGTCCAGGTTGGCGACTTCCTGGTACACGTCGCCCACCACGCTACGAACCGATACGGTCAGTTGAGCCAAAGCCAGCTGTAGCTGCGCGATCTCGGCCTTGCCGTCGACGGCTACGAAACCGGTCAGGTCACCGCTCGCCAGCCTGTTCGCGGTGTCGACTACCTCTTGCAGCGGCTTGACGCTGATGTTCACCAGATTCCACGCGAGCAGGATGGCCGCGAGCGCCGCGGTGGCGGTCACGGCCCAGTGCGGCGCGCCGCTTTGCTGCATAGAGATCGGCACGGCGGCCGCCAGCAGCGTGGACATAAAGAACTGCGCGCGTAGCCCGAAGGAGAACAAGCGCTTGATCCGACCGGGCAGGCCATTGTTTACCAGCTCGCCGCGGCGTAGAACATGGACACGGCGGCCGCCTTCGGCCTCTTGCCGCATGCTCGCGTAGAGTTTCTCGGCTGCCTCGATTTCATCGTCGGGCGCGCAGGTCCGCACCGACAAATAGCCAATGATGTCTTCGCCGTCGCGCATCGGCGTGGCGTTGGCGCGCACCCAATAATAATCGCCATTTTTTCGGCGGTTCTTCAACACCGCGGTCCACGGCAGACCGTTCTGGATCGTTTCCCACATATCGCGGAATGCCTCTTCCGGCATGTCGGGATGACGCAATATATTGTGCGGCTGCCCCAGCAGTTCGCTTTGGCTGAATCCACTTACCGTGACGAAATTCGCATTGCAGTACGTGATGCGGCCTTTCAAATCCGTGACGGAGATCAAGGTCTGATCAGCGGGAAAGATATAGGCGTTTTGAGTTACCGGTGAATTGACACGCATAGAGGATTTCCCGAGTTTTAATTCAAGTATTCAACCGATATCGGATGCGCAGCAGTATTGCACCGATGCGCGATCTGGGCGACCGCAAAAAGCCCGGATGTTGATCAACATCAACTTGGCCTTGCCGGTTTTCTGCGATCCCAATATGAAATCGGATGATCCGTGGCGCATGCGACAATCGCATTTGTTTGGCTGGCTAAAGCCCTCTTATGTCAGCCCGATAAAAGGCGAAGAAAATGGATATTCATAGCACCCAGGGCCACACAGGCGCCCTGGCGTACCTCGAGCGCGCGGCCGCTCTTGCAAAGGGCGAAAAATGGGCGGAAATGCTCACGCTGGCGGACGAATGCCAGGCTCGCTACCCCTTTCCGGCGGAATGGATCCGTGCACAGGTGCATCACCGCGGCGGTCGCCTTGATGTGGCCATTCAGTGTTACGAGCGTGCTCTTGCGGCGAGCGCCGGGACGCCCGGCGCGGAATCGGCTGAGATGCGTGACTCGATCGCGCGCACCTGGTATGGATTGGCACGCTGCTTTATCGAGTCCGAGCGCGTGCATCTCGCGATCGATCCTCTCCAGCGTGCGACCAGGCTTCAGCCCGGCGTTCATGACATATGGCGCGACCTGGGCGTTGCGCGAATGATGACGGGACAGGCCACCGGGGATGTCGCCATGATCAAGGCGGCCCATGAGCCCTTGAAACAGGCGTGCGACCTGGAGCCGACCAATATCGGGTCGTGGAATGCGCTCGGTGGTCTTTATGCGATGTTCAACATCCAAAGTGGAGTTAAACAAGTATTCGACGCGCTCATGAGAATCGATGCGCAGGCCGCGATGCAGTTTCGAGACAATGTGGTGGCGCTGCAGTCAGCGGAACCCTGATTTACGCGGCATCCGCCCGGAGCGACTTACTGGACTGCCTGGCGACGCCAGAGCAGCGCTTTGCCCAGGGCCAGTACCAACAGCGCGCCGTGGGCGCCGGCCACGAGGCCAAGCTGATGCGCGTTCAACCCCACTGCCGCGTTCAGGCGTTGCGCCTCGGACTGCAACGCCGGGTCGCCTACCAGCATCTCACCGGCGATGAAGCCCAGCAGCGCCGCTCCCAACCATACAATGATGGGAAAACGCTCGATCACCCCAAGCAATAGCGTAGCGCCGAAGATAACCAGCGGGATGCTGATGGCCAGGCCCAATATCAGCAACGTGGTGCTCCCCATGGATGCCGCGGCCACCGCCACAACATTGTCCAGGCTCATGATCAGGTCGGCGAGCATGATGGTGCGAATGGCCGCGATCATCGAGCCATGGTGTTTGACCTTGCTGTCGCCGCCTTCAGGCAGCAAAAGCGAAGTGCCGATATACACCAGCGCCGCCGCGCCTATCAGCTTGAGCCAGGGCAGGCGTAGCAGCTCGGCGGCTACCAGGACCAACCCGATTCGCATGGCGATGGCCGCCGCCGAGCCGATGACGATGGCCTTGCGCCGTTGATTGTCGGGCAAGGACCGCGCCGCCATCGCGATCACCATCGCGTTATCGCCCGACAGAAGAATATTGACCCAGACGATCTCGACCAGCGCGATAAGGAATTCCGTCGAACCGAATGCCATGATTCCTGCAACATCATCGTCTGGCCGGGATGAATGGCCGGATCAACCCCAGACCAGTACACCCGCGATCACGGCGAGGAACAGCCCTGCCACTACCGGGATCAACAAGGCTCGCACCAACTCCATTACCGGCACGCGGCTGAAGCCCGCCACGGCGATCAACGAGGACCAGGCGATCAGCGTGCCTCCGCCCGTCCAGACTGCCCCCATCTGGCCAATGGCGGCGAGCGTCGCGACCTGCACGCCGGCCACGGGGCCGAGCGCACCCGAAACGGCCCCGGTCAACGGCAGGCCGGCGAACCCCGACCCATCGATACCGGTGATCATGCCCATGATGAGAACGCCGAACCCAACCAGCAATCCGTTCTGAGGCAACAAGTGTTGGCCGGCCTGCACCAGCTCGAAAAGAAGGTCGGGAACATGGGCTCCGGCAGCGATGCCGAGTATGTCGCCCGCCGTACCCTTCGCACCCACGAAGAAAAAGCCGGCAATCGGCAGTACCGCGCCCATGGCCTTGAAGGCGAACACGAAGCCGTCAGTCACGTGGTCGGCCGCGACTTCAAAGGCCTTGCGGCCTTTGAACACCGAGAAGGTCACACAAATCATCAACAGCGCGGCCGCACCGCCGATCAACAGGGCGCCATCGCCGCCCTTCAGGTCGGGAAGGTCCTTGATGCCCAGCTTGGGCCCCAGCATCAGCAGGATGATGGCCAGGAAAGCAAGGGGTGTGATGACGGCGAAGGCCTTGGACGCGCCTGCGTGCGGATCGCCGCGCAGTTCCGCGATGATAGAAGCCTCGGTCGGCAAATCATGCTCGTGCGCCGTGCCCTGCGCGATGGCCGATTTGTCGAAGCTGGCCGATCCCTCGACATGCTGCACACGTGCACCGGAAGGCATGAGCTCCCAGCGCTCGAGCAGCGCGGCGCTGCCCGGTTGGACGAACTTGCGGATCTTGAGCCAGCACAGGAACAAGGCGACCACCCCGACGATCCATGACAGCTGAAGCGCGCGATCGGCCACCAACGAAGCGGCAATGCCGCCGGCGGCCTTGGCGCTGATGGCGGGTGCCACGCCTATCACATAGTCGGATGACAGCGCCATGCCCTGACCCGCGATGGCAATTGCCATTGCGCCCGCCAGGGGAGGCAGTCCCCCAGCGATGGCCGCGGGCAGCAAGACCGCGGCCACCAGCGGCACAGCCGGCGTAGGCCAGAAAAACAGGGAGATCAGGTAGGTGACGATGGCCAGGATCAAGAAGGCGTTGTGACCGTTGGTCATCACTGCCCGGAAGGGCCGCACCATGCGGATGTCGGCGCCAATACCCTTAAGGGAATTAAGCAGCGCGGTCATCAGCGCGATGATCAGGAAAATGTTGAACAGCTCCTTCGCCGCCACCATGCTTGCGCTGAAGATGCTGCCGATGGCGGTAATCAGACTGCCCGACCAGCAGAACGAGACGACGGCCGTGGCAAGAATCGACGGTACGACGACATTGGCGCGGCAGATCATCGTGAGCACGATGAGGCATACCCCGATGAGGTACGCCCAGTGCGCGGGCCCGATTGAAAGCTCCATTTTGACTCCAGAACGGAAGAGGTAACCGAAAAACGACGTCCACCGCTGTATACAATATCCCAAATAGATGGATTTTTACGCTGGTGTTTACCCCTGGATCGAGATCCATGTCACTCCACTGGCAGGGGGCCCATCAAAGTTTTCGCGTGCTGCCGCAATTTTGGGATACAAAAGCCAAAACGGTGCGCGACGTCGCTCAAATTTGATCTCTTTCTGCCTGTGATTGATGCTTTCTGCACCACATTGGAGCGATTTAGGCCGTTTCTGGCCGCTGGAGCCTTCCAACTAGGTGTTAACCCTAGTATTCGGTGTACAATATCCATCTAATGTTGGAACGCCGCATCGCGGAAGAGCACGATCATGACCGATACCACTTTCCACCCCACTACTGCCATGCAAGACATGGCGCCTTCTACCGAGATCGTCACCGGCTGGAACGGCCTTCGCGCCACCGGCCTGCTGGCCGCCCTGGAACGGGCATTCGTGGCCTGGCAGAATGCCCGCCTGCGCACTCTCACGCCGGAACGCCTGTGGGCAGCCGCCATGACAGATAGCCGGTCGTTCGCCGAAATCCGACGCGCTCGGCGCCGCCAAGCCTGACACGGCGGTGAACACCTGAGTGCACCAGCGCCAGTTGGGCGTATACAATCTGTCCCTATCGCGCACCAAAAGCCACGCCCCATGTCGAACGCCGGCAGGACCTCTACCCCCGACAAGACCGCTCCACTGGGAGTCAGCCACTCCCCGCTGACCCAACTGGTGGTGCAGGCGCTGCGTGACCAGATTCTAAGTGGCGCCATTGCACCGGGTGATCGTCTGGTGGAAAGCCGGCTCTCGGAGCAGTTTTCGGTATCCCGCATGCCCGTGCGCGAGGCTTTGCGCCAATTGGCGGCCAGCGGCCTGGTCACCATCGAACCTCGTCGCGGGGCGACCGTCACGGCATTCCAGGGCACACAATTGCGCGAGCTGGTGGAAGTTCGCGCCACGCTGGAAGCCTTGAACGCCAAACTGGCCGCGCAACGCCACGACCCCGCCCAGATCGAGGAGCTGAACGCTTTGCTGAACGAAGGCATGCGTCTGGCGAATGACCCCGATACGATGGCAACCTTGGCGGAGCTCAACCGCCGCTTCCACGACTCGCTGGGCCACATCGCGGCCAATTCCGTGCTGCAGGAAGTCATGGGCACGCTGCGCGACCGGACGGCCGTACTGTTTGCGTCTTTCCACGGCAACCGCACCCAGCAGAATTGGGAAGAACACGCGGCAATTCTACGAGCGGTCATCAACGGCGATGCAGAGCTGGCCAGTCTACTGGCCGCGCGGCACGTATATAACGCCGCGCAAATGGAACCTTGACCAGAAGCCGCCGCGCTCGCGGCGGCTTCCATATGGCAAGACGGCAACTCGCCAAGTTCGTGCTACACCGTCATCCGCTTATACGCCAGGCCGGCCAGGGCGATATCTTCCAGGCCAACGCCCACCGCTTTATACATAGTGATCTGGCTGGCGTCTTGTCGTCCCGGGTGCCGGCCTGTCACCAGACCACCCAGCTCTACATACTTGCGCGCCAGGTCAAGACCGGGATCGGCGAGAACCAGGTCGCCGGCCTCATGCCGGGCCTGTTCCAGCCACTCCACGGCCAGCAGGTCGGCTTTGTCCAACGCGTCATCGTCCAACTCTCGCGTGTGCGGCAAGCTGGACCCGACGGCAGCCAGGAAAGTGCCCGGCTGCAGCCGCGCGCCCTCGAACAAGGGTGTCTGCGAACGCGATGCGGTCACGATGATGTCGGCCTCTTCTATGGGCGCACGCGCAGGGCAGCGCCGCACCGGCACACCGCAGGCGTTTTCCATGTCTCGCAATCTTGCGTCGCCCACGTAGGGGTCTGACACGACAATCGACTCCAGCGGGTAGGCCTGCGCGAATTGCCGCGCGTGGGCCTGTCCCTGAACGCCGGCCCCATACAGCAGCATGCGGCGGGCGTCCGGTCGGGCCAGGTGATTGGCCGCAAGCAGGGTGGTGGCGGCGGTACGCAGTTCGGTGATGGCGTTGGCCTCGAGCGTCGCCAGCGGGCGGCCGTCCTCGGTGGAGAACAGCACAATGACGAAGTCGAATTTTCCGTCGATGGTGGTATAGACCTTGGCACCAACCACGCCCTGGCCCGGGATCACTGCCCCGAGCGTGGACAGTTTCACCCCGCCGGCTTCGGTGCGTTCGCGTGACTGCATTGCCGCCTCGGCCCTGCCGAAATACAAAAACGCATCGCGTACCACCTGCTGGGCACTTTTCACGTCGACCAGCTCGGCTACTTTCGCATCATTGATATGCAGCATATCGCGCTCACTTTGCTCCCGTCACCGGCTGCCACGACACCGCGATATCACCGGTAACGGTGGTCTGGCAGGCCAAGCGCATCCCGCCATCCACCTGCTCCGGGGTCAACAGCTTGCGTTCCCTGGGGGTCATGGCGCCCAGCGTTTCCAGGCCACGTTCGATGGTGCACTTGCAGGTACCGCATAGTCCGCCCCCGCATTTGAACGGGATGCCGCCTTTTTCGCGCAGCGATACGCGCAACAGGTTGCTGTTGTCGGGAGCCGTGACCTGTTTGTTGTCGTTGCTGATGAATGTGATGGTGACCATATTGCGTCCTCGGCTTAGAGCGCCGTGTTTTCGATGGGTACGGCGACGAGCCGGGCATCCAGGGTGCCGAAACGACTCAACTGCTGTAATTCAAGGCGGGCTGCTTCCAGCGTGTCGAACCGCTCAAGGAACTTGGACGGCACCGTGTTGACCGTGGACGTGCCGTCTTCGCTAATAACCTTCACGCGGGTTTCACGCAGCAGTTCGCCCAGTTGAAAGCGCGCACGTACGCGGCCCTCCAACACATAGTCCCAGGCCTCTAGCAGACGTATGTCGACATTGGTCTCCGTGCGGTAGACGCCCGGTTTGCTGGTCAGGATGAGGTACATGGTGTCGTGATCCCGATCAAAAAGGCTCGGGCTCATCAAGCCGCGCCCGCGGGGTCCTGCGACAGCTCGATGTCGTGCTCCAGCCAGAGCTGGCAGGCCAGCCGCCACCCCTGGTCGAGCCGCTCGGCCAACTGCTTCTTTTCCTTCCAATTCGGCGCGGGCAGGTGCTCGGCGCCCGCCAACACCCGGCAGGCGCACGTGGCGCACTTGCCCATGCCGCACTGGTAGGCCAAATGCGGAAAGGGATATTGCTTCACGCCGGCGCAGACAACCAGGTTGGCGCCGGGCTTGACCTCGCCGCTGTAGGTCTGGCCGTTCTTGTGAAAGATGACTTGTGGCATGATGTTCGTTATAGGGATACTGTATACATTATTGTGCATCAACCCGTAGTGGTCGAGTATCGCGTAATAACCCTGACCCGCCGTTTCCCTCCCATCCACGTAGGAAGAAACGAGATCAAAGCCGCGATACAAGGGTTTTCCCCCGCTGCATCAAACTACGGTGAAGTCTACCATTCGGTATACAGTATCCACAATGGCCGCGCACGGACGAACACGCGCGGCTCACCAGCCCCGGTCCTTTTTCCAAGGAAACAGCCATGTCTACCCTTATGAGCCGCGACGATTTCCGTTCCGCCCTCGAAAACGCCATCACCGGTAAAAGCGCCAATAAATCGCCCTTCAGCATTGCGTGGGCGGAAGGCAAGCTAAGCCGCGCGCACCTGGCGCGCTGGGCCGAAAACCATTTCCACTATGTCGGCCCCTTCGCCGATTACCTGGCGTATGTGTATGCCCGCACGCCCGATCACATGACCGAGGCGAAGGATTTCCTGCTGGCCAATATGTACGAAGAGGAAATCGGCGGTGATCGTCATACCGACCTGTTGATCCGCTTCGCGGAGGCCTGCGGCACTACCCGCGATCGGGTGACCGATCCCGACAACATGTCGCCTACTACCCGTGGCTTGCAGGCCTGGTGCTACAGCATTGCGATGCGCGAAGATCCCGTCGTCGCGGTCGCCGGCCTGGTCGTGGGCCTGGAGTCCCAAGTCCCCTCCATATATCGCAAGCAGACGCCCACGCTGCGTGAAAAGTACGGCTTTACCGACGAAGAGGTCGAATTCTTTGACCTGCACATCGTCTCCGACGAAATCCACGGCGAACGCGGCTACCAGATCGTCCTTGAGCACGCCAACACGCCCGAACTGCAGCAGCGCTGCCTGAGAATTTGCGAGATCGGTGCGCAAATGCGCCTGCTGTACACGACCGCGCTCTACCGCGACTACGTCGCCAATGACATCCCCGAGGAGGACCTGGTGACCATCTGATCGGAACACTCACCGCCGCCGGGGCACATTCGCGTCCACCACCCGCCCCGGCCGCCCTTCCCTGACTTCTCATCACGCGTGCCTTATCGCCATGACGGATTCCATCAAGCAGTACCAGAACTTCATAGACGGCCAGTGGCAACCCTGCCAATCCGGACGGATGTTCGACAACATCAACCCGGCGAATACCGGCGAAGTCGTGGGCCGCTTCCCGGCGTCGGGACCGGCCGACGCGGAGGCCGCCGTGGCCGCCGCGACGAAGGCATTCCCCGCATGGCGTGCGACGCCCATCAGCAAGCGCGCGCGTATCCTGAACCTTGCCGCCGACTACCTGGAAGCCCACGCCGACGAATTCGCCGCAGACCTGACCCGGGAAGAAGGCAAGTCGCTCGCGCTGGCACGCGACGAGGTGATGCGCAGCGCGCAGACGTTCCGGTTCTACGCCGTGGAAGGTCAAACATTCACCGGTGAAACCTTTCCGCAGGACGACCCGCTGCAGTACGTCTACAGTCACCGCGAGCCGCTGGGCGTGGTCACCGTGATCTCGCCGTGGAACTTCCCCGGCTCGATTCCCGCGCGCAAGATAGCTCCGGCACTCATCACGGGCAATGCCGTGGTTTTCAAGCCCTCGTCGGACGCCCCGCTGACCGGCCTGCACCTGGTCGAGGCGCTGGCGCACGCAGGCATCCCCGCCGGGGTGATCAACTACCTTACGGGCCGAGCCGGCGACGTGGGCCCGGTCATCACCACATCCCGGGCCGTGCGCGCGGTTTCGTTTACAGGATCGACGCAGGCCGGTGAACATATTCACCGCAGCGTGCATCTGACCACCCGCCTTCAAATGGAACTTGGCGGCAAGAATCCGCTGATCGTCATGGACGACGCCGATCTCGACGCCGCGGTCGACCTGGCGATCAAAGGCGGATTTTCCCTGACCGGGCAAGCCTGCACCGGCACCAGCCGCATCGTCGTCTTGCGCCAGGTAAAACAGGCGTTCACCGAAAAACTGCTCGATCGCATCAAACGGCTCAAGATAGGCCCGGGCCTGGAAGCCGGCATGGATCTCGGCCCGCTGGCCACCGCGCGGCAGCTGGAAACCGTGCTCAAGTACATCGCCATTGGCAAGGAAGAAGCCACCCACCTGGTGGGCGGCGAGCATCTGAGCGGTGGCCGGTTCGATACCGGCTACTACGTGTCGCCGGCAGTCTTTACCGATGTGCAGCCGGACATGCGTATCGCCCAGGAGGAAATCTTCGGTCCGGTGCTGGCCATTATCGAAGCGGCCGATTTCCAGGACGCGCTTCGGATTGCAAACCACTCCGAATACGGCTTGTCGGCCGCCATCGCAACCCGCGATCCGCACGTCATGCACGTCTTCGCGCAAGAGATCGAGGCCGGCACGGTCAAGATAAATCGCACCACCACGGGCAATCTGATCAATGCCCCGTTCGGCGGACTGAAAAACTCGAGCACATCGACCTTCCGCGAGTCGGGCCGCGTGGGCCTCGACTTCTTCACTCAAGTCAAAACCATCTACCGCGGCGTCTGAGGCGCCGGTAGCGCACACCTCCCCCCAATTTTCTCCGCGAAATTCATCATGAAGACAGCCCAGACTCTCGAACTGCACGAAGCCCGCGCCATGGCGCAGGCCGCCCTCGCCAAGGCCAAGGAAATTGGCGTGCTCGAAACCGTGTGCATCACCGACGCCGGCGGCTTTCCCATCGCCATGGAGCGCATGGACGGAGCCCGCGTCACCGGCCCTCAGATCGCCTGGAACAAGGCCTTCACGGCCGCCGGGCACAAGCGGTCCACCCACCTCTTCAACACGCCGCCCAACGGCCCCGCTCTTCCCAACAACGAAGCGTACGGCATCCAACTGAGCTTCGACGGCAAGTTCGCTGTGTTCGTCGGCGGCTATCCCATCGTGGTCAATGGCGAGGTAGTCGGCGGCGTGGGTCTGTCGGGTGGCAATGGCGAGCAGGACACCGCTTGCGGCGTGGCGGCGCTCTCCGCACTGCAAGAGTTGCTGAAGGGCAAGGCCGAAGTGTTGGTGCAGGCCGATATCAAGAAGTAAGGCAAGCCATGTCGCATCGTGTGTTATGGCTGCAGACGCAGCAGAGCTTCGAAGTCGAAGACGGCGAGACCATTTTGACCGCGGCGGTGCGGCACGGCGTTGCCCTGCCTCACGAATGCACCCTGGGCGGCTGCGGCACATGCCGCATGACTGTCATCGAGGGTAGCGTGCAGTACGAAGAGCTACCCATGGCGCTGAGCGAGGAAGAGCACGAACAAGGGCAAGCCCTGGCCTGCCAGGCTCTCTGCCGCAGCGACCTCGTTATCAGCATCGACGCAATGCCGGGTGCGTCCGAGCCCGCGTTGATGGATGCCGTGGTTGAATCCGTCTCGCCGCTGACAGCCGACGTCACGTTGCTACGCCTGCAACTGCCCGAGGTTCACGGCGTGGCCTATCTACCGGGCCAATACTTGAACATCCAGCAGGCGGACGGCACGTACCGCAGCTTCTCCATGGCCAATGCGCCGAATGATCGGCACATCGACCTGCACATCCGGCGCATCGAAGGTGGCCGCTTCACCAGCCGGCTGCAGCAGGACATGCGGCCTGGACAAACGCTGCGCGTGGAGCTGCCGCATGGCGCTTTCTATTTCCGCGAGAAAGACTACCAGCCGATGATCTTCGCCGCGACAGGTACGGGAGTGGCGCCGATCAAGGCCATCCTGGAGTCCCTGCTCGACAACGACGATCTGCCGCCCTCCAGGCTTTACTGGGGCATGAGAAACCAGGAGAACTTCTACCACCTGGACCAACTGGCGGAATGGGCCAAGCGCTTGTACGAATTCGAATTCGTACCCGTGCTGTCTCGCCCCGGCCCGGGCTGGCAAGGCCGCACCGGCTACGTGCAAGACGCCGTGCTGGCCGACGTGCCCGACCTGTCCGAACATTCGGTGTACCTGTGCGGCTCGCCCTCCATGATCAACGACGCCAAGCCACGCTTCGTCGCGGCTGGCGCCGACCCGGCGCGCATGTATTGCGACAGTTTCATATTCCAGTACTGATGGCTTGCCATACGTCCCATCACCCTGATGTCAGGCGGAGCGATACGCAAAGGCCACCGTCGCGAAGGCCAGCGAGCCGGGCATACAATT
>DATJHN010000104.1:0-7616 GCA_035493915.1 Bordetella sp. | reverse complement strand
GCGTCTGGCCGACAGGCCGGTGGAAATGCTGTCCCACACCGATACTCGATGCCCTTCCGTGATAACCGATGGGTACCCACTTGTAGTTGGGAAGCAGGGGATTGTCGGGGCGGAACTGGCGACCCACCGCCGTTGCGTGGTACAGCGAAATATAGAAATCCGTGTAGTCGCCGATGCGCGCCGGTACGGAGAATTCCGCGTCGGCCTGGGCGACCAGCAAGGGCGCGATCATGTCCTGCAGCGTTGAGCCCTGGCGCAGGGCGCGCGACAGGGCCAACCGCAGCGCCGACCAGTCGGCTGCGTCCAGCGCCATCAGGGCGTTCAGGTCCTTGCCCTGGCAGGATTCCAGGGCGCGCGCCGCATCGCCTGTGAACGGCCGTGCCCGCGCCAGTGCGGCCAGGTCGAGAATGCGATCGCCGATGCCGGTACCGGGCCGCCAGGCTTCCTGCGAGCCGGCGCGCCTGAACACGCAGTAAGGCAGGTTCTGCACCGGAAAACCCAGCGTGTCGTCGTTGGCGCTTGGCAGCCAGCCGCGCAGCGCGGGATCGTGGGTCTCATTCAGATCGCTCATGGTTTTCTTATCCGAGATGTGGGTGCCCGAGTTGCGGGCGCCCGTTTTAGTTAGAACGCCGCGGGACTTGTGGCCGCGGCGCGCTCTTTGTCCTGCGAGAGTACGCGGCGTTCCATGCCGCGCGCGCCCGTTACGGCCGCTGGGGATCGAAATGCTTGCGCATGCCCTGCCAGCAGGCGTCATAGTCGGACTGCAGTTCGGGCCATGCCAGCGCCGCATCGGTGGGACGGATCACGCGCCGCGTTTCGAACATGAAGGCCATCGTGTCGCGTATGTAATGCGGTTTCGACGTATCGGCGTTCGAGGCCTTCTCGAAGGTATCCGCGTCGGGTCCATGGCCGCTCATGCAGTTGTGCAGGCTGGCGCCGCCCGGCACGAAGCCTTCCGCCTTGGCATCGTAGACCCCCTGTATCAGGCCCATGAATTCGCTGGCCACATTGCGATGGAACCAGGGTGGACGGAAGGTGTCTTCCATCGCCAGGATGCGGGGCGGGAAGATGGCGAAGTCCATATTCGCCGTCCCCGGCGTATCGGAAGGCGAGGTCAACACCGTGAAGATGGATGGGTCCGGATGGTCGAAACTGATCGACCCGATGGTATTGAAGCGGCGCAGATCATATTTATAAGGCACGTGATCGCCGTGCCAGGCCACCACGTTCAGCGGCGAATAGTCCAGGGGCGCGCGCCATAACCCGCCTTCGAATTTCGCGATCAATTCGAAGTCGCCTTCGATGTCCTCGTACCAGGCGACAGGCGTTTCGAAATCGCGGACGTTCGCCAGGCTGTTGGATCCGATGGGCCCGCGCTCCGGCGGACGCAACGGCGCGCCGAAGTTCTCCAGCATATAACCGCGCGCGGTGCCGTCGGGCAGCGTCACGCGAAAGCGCGTGCCGCGCGGAATCACAGCGATTTCCAGGGGCGCGACTTCCATCCGGCCCAGTTCGGTGTCCACCCGGAGCCGGCCCTGTTGCGGGACGATCAGCAGTTCGCCGTCGGCGTCATAAAAATAGCGATCACGCATGGGCGCCGTGGCCGCGTACATATGGATGCCGACGCCGCTGTGTTCGCCGGGGCCGCCGTTGCCGCCCACCGTCGCGATACCGTCGATGAAGTCCGTCGGGGCGTCGGGCAGCGGCCGTGCGCTCCAGCGCAGGCGGTTCGGCGATACCGGCCGCGCGCCGAAGCTGCTGACCCAGCCGCCCGCCTGCGTGCAGGCTTCGAAACGTCCGTGCTGGGCTGCCGGACGGATGCGGTACAGCCAGGTACGGCGGTTTTCCGCGCGCGGTGCCGTGAACGCCGTGCCGGAGAATTGCTCGGCATACAGGCCGTAGGGACAGCGCGTGGGCGAATTGCGGCCCACCGGCAGGGCGCCCGGCAGCGCCTCGGTGGCGAAAGCGTTGCCGAATCCGGTCATGTAGCGCGGGGCCTGCTCGTTCGTGGCGGGGGGCTGCGAGCTCATGGAGATGTCTCCGTCTTGGGTATTGGAACGGACGCGCCGTCACTTTTTGCCGGGGGCGGCAAACGGATTTTCCTTGACCTGGGAGTGTCGCGCTAGATGAATGAGAAAATGTAGACCATAAATTTCATGAATAATTGGTGCATCGACGATTCGTTCCGCCGATGGCCTTTACTCCCGACGCCCCTTACTCCTTATGCCCGACTTGCGTGCACTGGATTTGAATCTGCTGATCGTCTTCCAGTCCCTGATGGAGGACCGTAATCTTTCCGCCGTGGCTCGGCGCATGGGTGTTACGCAGCCCGCGGCCAGCAATGCCCTGCGCAGGCTGCGCAATACCTTCGGCGACGAGCTGTTCGTGCGGACGCCGCAAGGCATGTTGCCTACGCCTTATGCACAGCACCTGGCCGGCGCGGTGGGGGAAGCATTGAGCATGCTGGCGCATGCGCTGGAGCCGCCACCCGGCTTCGACCCCACGGCCAGCACAAGGCGCTTCCGCGTGGCGATGACGGACGTAGGGGAAATCCATTTCATGCCGGGACTGATGGAGCGTTGCGCCCGCGAGGCGCCCGGGGTGCGCATCGAGTCGGTGCGCCTGCAGGGGCCGGACCTGCAGCGCGAACTGGACGCGGGGCAGGTGGATATGGCTATCGGCGCCTTTCAGGGCCTGGGCGGCGGGCTGCTGCAGCGCATGCTGTTCCGCCAGGGCTATGCGACGCTGTTCCGCCTGGATCACCCGACGGCGCACGACGGCATGGGATTGAAGGCCTTTCGCGCCGAACGCCATCTGGTGGTGTCGCACGCCGCGCCCTATGGCCAGGTGAACCAGGCTCTGGAGAAGGCCGGGTTGACGCTGGCATCCCATTTCAGCGTGCCGCATTTCGCGGCGGTTCCCTATATCGTCAGTTCGACCGATCTGCTGGCCACCGTGCCGCGCAAGCTGGCCGACAGCGCCGCCGCGCGTTTCGGGCTGGGCATCCTGACCCCGCCGGTTCGTGTCCCCGCTTTACAGAGCAATCTCTACTGGCACCGGCGTTTCCAGCGGGATGGCGGCAATCAATGGCTGCGCGCCCTGATCGTCGATTCTTTCGCGCAACGGTGACGTATTGCACGGCCATGGCCACGGCCCGGCGGCCACGCCCCTGGCCATGGGCACGTTCACGACCACGTGGCCCGGCCACCGCCACCCGGTCCATGCCTGATCCGCCGCCCCGGAATCGGCCGGTGCGTGGCGGGTTCCAGTGTGAACAGGCCCTAGGCGCGTTGGCACTTGACGCAGTAGTACGTGGCGCGCTGGCCTTGGACTATGCGGCGGATCGCCGTCCCGCAGACACGGCAGGGCTGGCCGTCGCGATCGTAGACGGCGGCATGGATGGTGAAATAACTGCCCGGTTCGCCGCCCGCGCCGACGTAGTCGCGCAGCGTGCTGCCACCGGAGGCCAGCGCATCCGCCAGTGTCTGGCGGATAGCTGCCGCCAGGCGGTCGCAGCGCGCCGCCGATAGCCGGCGTCCCGGGGTGGTCGGATGGATCCCGGCGCGGAACAGGCTTTCGGATGCGTAGATATTACCGACGCCCACCACGGCCTCGCCCGCCAGCAGCAATTGCTTGACCGGCGCGGTACGGCCGCGGAACTGGTCATGCAGCCACTGTCCGCCGAAACGATCGTCAAATGGTTCGATGCCCAGCCTGGCAAGCAGCGGATGGAATTCCACCGGCCCGGCGTCGGCCGGATGCCAAAGCACCGCGCCGAAACGCCGCGGGTCGTGCAGGCGCAGCGTCGCGTGTTCGAATATCCATTCCACGTGGTCGTGGCGCCGGGGCGCTTCGCCGTCGACCACGCGCCGGAGGGAGCCTGACATACCCAGGTGCACGATTTGCGTGCCATGATCGAAGCGCAGCAGCAGGTACTTGCCGCGGCGCCCGCACTCCAGCACGGTACGGCCGGAAAGGGTATCGGAAAGGTCGGCGGGAACAGGCCAGCGCAGGCGGGGTTCTCTTACGACAAGCTGGACGAGAGGCCGGCCTGTCATCACGCTTGCGATTCCCCGGCGGGTGGTCTCGACTTCAGGCAGTTCAGGCATCAGCCAGTGTAAGATGATCAGTTGCGTGTACAGATTGTGCCATTTATCGGACGGGACGCGTGAAGTCGTCGCATATGCAAATCAAACATGGGTTCGTCGCGCTGATGCTGGCGCTGGCAGGAGTGCAGGGCGCGCCTGCTCAGGCCGCACCTGCACAGGCCGCGGAAAGGCATGCCGCCGACACCATCGCGCCTCGTGCGCAGCGGGCGCCGCGCCAGGAAACCGACGTTATCCGCCTGCGGGAAGGCCAACTGCCGGAGGTCCGCCTGACCTCGAGCATCCTGTATCGGATCCTGGCGTCGGAAATCGCCGCTCAGCGCGGGATGTACGGCACGGCCGCATCGACCATGCTGGGATTGGCCAAGGATGTGGCCGACCCGCGCGTGGCGCGCCGTGCGCTGGAATTCTATCTGGCTGGCGGCAACCTGAAAGGCGCGCTGGATGCCGCGCGCGTCTGGGCGCGCCTGGCCCCTTCCGACTCGGAAGCCAGCGCCACCGAACTCGCGCTGGCGGCCGCCAACGGGCAGACCGCCGGGCTGGCGGACGCGCTGCGCAAGCGCATCGACGCCGCGCCGGACAAGAACGCCGCCATCGCGCAGTCGATGGCGGTATTGGGCCGCATCAACGATCGCAAGACAGCGCTTTCGATCCTGGACCAGGCGCTCAGCCCGTCCGTGCGTAAACTGCCCGCTGCCCACCTGGCCCTGGCCGACGTGGCGCAGGCCGCCGGCGATTCCTCCCGCGCATTGCAAGAGGCGCAAGCCGCGTTGCAGGCCGATCCCAAATCGGAAGCAGCCGCGCAGCGCGTGCTGGAATACGGCATGAAGGCCGATCCCAAGCAGGCCACCGCCGATGCCCGCGCTTTCATCGCCAAGCATCCCGACGCGCGCCGCCTGCGTCTGATGCTGGCCGGTCAATTGTCGGAAATCGGCGACTATGACGGCGCGCTGGCTGAGTTGCGCGCCATGTCGCGCCGCTCGCCCGAGGATTTCGATCTGATGTTCATGCAGGCCCAGCTCGCCTACAAGGCGGGGCGCCTGGATGATGCCCGCGGTTTCCTCGAACAGTACCTGGACGTGCAGAACCAGCGCCAGCGCGCGTTGAAGCCGGGAACGTCCGACGCGCCCGGCGCTGCCGCGGATGCCCGCGTCCTGCTTTCGCGCATCGCGGAAGACCAGGGCCGCTACGGCGATGCGATCGCCGAACTGGGCAAGATCGACGATCCGGCGGTGCGCTACCAGGCCCGCATGCGGCAAGCCACGCTGCGCGCCAAACAGGGCGATGTCGATGCGGCCGTCAAGATGGTCGATCAGGCCCAGCCCCAGGACGAGGAAGAACGCGTACTGGGTGTCCTGACCAAGGCGCAGATCCTGCGCGACGCCAATCGCACGGATCAGGCCGTGGCACTGCTGTCCGGCGCGGACAAGGCCATCCCGGACACGGTGGAGATCAAATACGAACTGGCGATGCTGTACGAGCGCCAGGACAGGATCGCCGATCTGGAGCGCCTGCTGCGCCAGGTGATCGCGCTCGATCCCGATCATGCTCACGCCTACAACGCGCTGGGCTATACCCTGGCGGACCACAATATGCGTCTGCCGGAGGCCCTGGAGCTGATCACCCAGGCGCTCGATCTGGCGCCCGACGATCCATACATCATGGACAGCATGGGGTGGGTCAAATACCGCATGGGAGATAACGACGCCGCCTTGACCTTCCTGCAGCGCGCATACTCGCGCCGCCCCGAACCGGAAATCGGTACCCACCTGGGCGAAGTCCTGTGGGCGCAGGGCCGCAAGGACGAGGCGCGGGCCATCTTCGCCGCCGCGGCGCGCAAGGATCCCAATAACAAGACGCTGCGCGACACCATGAAGCGCCTCGGGGCGACGCTGTGATACTGGCGCGTTGGCGCGCCGCCCTGGCGGCGGCGCTGTGCCTGGTATTGACCGCTTGCGTAACTCCCAACCGCATCGCCGGCAATGGCGGTGCGGGAGAATTCTCCCGGGTCGGCCGTTTCGCTCTGACTGTTACCCAGGACGACGGCAAGCAGGACGCCTTGCAGGGGGGCTTTTCCTGGCTGGACGATGGCCGCCGCTATATCCTGGACCTGACCAATCCGCTGGGCGCCACGCAGGCTCGCGTGGAAGGCAAGCCCGGCCTGGCCACACTGAACAAATCCGATGGCACGCGGCTGCAGGCCGGCAATCCCGACGAACTGGTGGCGGATGCGCTGGGCAGCAGCATTCCCGTATCTGGCCTGCGCGACTGGCTGCGTGGACGCCTGCCGGAACAGCCCCCGGCCGCCCACGTAGAGCGCGACCCTTCGCAGCGTCCCGTGTCGTTCGACCAGGGGGGGTGGCAGGCCAGATTGTCCCGCTACGACGGCCTGGGACCGCAGGTGCTGGTATTGGAACGGCGCGAGCCCGACCGGCGCATCCTGCTGCGCCTGGTCGTCAATCCGTCTTGAATCGTGAACCTGTACGACGTTCCGGCGCCGGCCAAACTCAATCTGTTCCTGCATGTCGTCGGCCGCCGCGCGGACGGCTATCACCTGCTGCAAACGGTCTTCCGCTTTATCGGGCTGGCCGATAGCCTGGATTTCGAATCGCGCTCCGATGGGGATGTCGTGCGTGTGGATCCGCTGGACGGCGTCCCGGTCGACAGCGATCTGACCGTGCGTGCCGCACGGGCGCTGCAGGCCGCTACCGGTACGCGCCAGGGCGTGTCGATCGCCCTGAAAAAACGCATTCCCATGGGGGGCGGCCTGGGCGGGGGGTCCAGCGACGCGGCCAGTACGCTTATCGCGCTGAACCGTCTGTGGAACACCGGCTTGTCGCGGGCCGAGCTGATGCGCCTGGCGCTGCCGCTGGGCGCGGACGTGCCGGTTTTCATTTTCGGCCAGTCGGCGTTCGCCGAAGGCGTGGGCGAAATACTCACCGCGGTCCCGCTGCCCGAGCGCGCCTACGTCGTTGCACAGCCCGATGCCAGCGTGCCGACCCCGGCCGTATTCAGCGATCCCGATTTGACAAGGGATACGGCATGTATCAAAATAGCGGACTTTCTCGCTTCGACTGATTTTGGCCTTTACGGCCGGAATGACCTGGAGCCTGTCGTCTACAAGCGTTTTCCGGAAGTTTCCCGGGCCGCTGGTTGGCTGACGGAATGGTTTGCAAAACAAAGTGTTGTAAACCCGGGTCGTGGAATCGTTGCGCGTATGTCTGGTTCCGGCGCATGTCTGTTCGCCGAATTTCCAGATATGCCGGCCGCGATTTTGGCGGAGCAGGAAATAGCCGCTACAATGCGCGTCGCCAGTAAAATGGCTGATACGTCGCAGGCAGTGCGAGAACCGCCGGCGCGGTTCCGGTTGGTGCAGGCGAGTCCTGGGTTGATCGAGCATCCGTTGCGGCACTGGATTGCAAGCTAGTGGGGAGTCGCCAAGTTGGTTAAGGCACCGGATTTTGATTCCGGCATGCGAAGGTTCGAATCCTTCCTCCCCAGCCCAACATA